>CATJHO010000111.1 GCA_949740535.1 uncultured Lachnospiraceae bacterium | reverse complement strand
TCCGTGCGCAGATCGAGGAGACCACCTCTGACTTTGACCGTGAGAAGCTGCAGGAGCGGCTTGCCAAGCTGGCCGGCGGCGTAGCCGTAATCCGTGTAGGCGCTGCAACCGAGACGGAGATGAAGGAAGCAAAGCTCCGCATGGAGGACGCCCTGGCAGCTACCAGAGCAGCCGTAGAGGAAGGCATCATTGCCGGTGGCGGATCTGCTTATATCCATGCAACCAAGGATGTTGCGAAGCTGCTTGACACCACAGACGGTGACGAGAAGACCGGTGTGAAGGTGATTCTGAAGGCTCTGGAGTCCCCGCTGTTCCACATTGCAGCCAATGCAGGACTGGAAGGCGCGGTAATCATCAACAAAGTAAAAGAGTGTGAGCCGGGTGTAGGCTTCGATGTGCTCCATGAGGCTTATGTGGATATGGTAAAAGAAGGAATTCTGGATCCCGCCAAGGTAACAAGAAGCGCTCTGCAGAATGCAACCAGCGTGGCTTCCACCTTCCTGACTACAGAGAGCTGCGTGGCCAATATCAAGGAAGACGTTCCCGCAATGCCTGCAGGCGGCGGAATGGGCGGCATGATGTAAGCCGGGCAGTACCTGAGAACAATTGTATCAGATAAAAAGAGACAGCTGGAAAGTATTCTTTCCGGCTGTTTTTTCTATCACAGGAAGCTGTCTTGTCCTGGCAGGGGATATAGGGCGGAAACGGAGTAAGGCTTGTATTCCGGGGCGTAAATTTGAATCCATATGTGTCTGAGGATACCAAAATACGTGTTTTTTGTAAAAAGACAAATGTGTGTAAGAAACAGACATTTTGGAAAAGAGTTTGTACAGCGTATTTTTAACGGTTTTTTGTCAGAATTTATATTGACAATAAGTCCTCTTTTCGCTAAGATAGGAAATTAATATAAGAAATGTGAACAAGAACAAACGCGAGAGGAGAGAATGAAATGGGAAAGATTATTGGTGAGAGCATTACATTTGACGATGTGCTGTTGGTGCCTTCTTATTCGGAGGTGATTCCCAATGAGGTGGATTTGTCCACGAACCTGACAAAGACAGTACGGCTGAATATTCCGATGATGAGCGCCAGCATGGACACGGTAACGGAGCACCGCATGGCCATCGCTATGGCAAGACAGGGCGGGATCGGGATTATTCACAAGAATATGTCCGTCGCGGCCCAGGCTGAAGAGGTTGACAAAGTAAAGCGTTCTGAGAACGGCGTTATCACAGACCCATTCTATCTTTCTCCTGAACATACACTGGCGGAAGCCAATGCCCTTATGGGTAAATTCCGTATTTCCGGCGTGCCTGTCACAGAGGGCAAAAAGCTGGTAGGCATCATTACCAACCGGGATCTGAAATTCGAAACAGACTTCACCAAGAAAATCAAAGAGTCCATGACTTCCGAGGGGCTGATTACGGCCAGAGAGGGCATTACACTGGAGGAAGCGAAAGAAATTCTGGCAAAGGCCAGGAAAGAAAAGCTTCCCATTGTGGATGCTGACTTTAACCTGAAAGGACTTATTACCATTAAGGATATTGAAAAGCAGATCAAATACCCCATGTCTGCCAAGGACGAGAAGGGCCGTCTGCTCTGCGGCGCCGGTGTGGGGATTACCAGCAATGTGCTGGAGCGGGTGGATGCCTTGGTAAAGGCACAGGTGGATGTAATTGTGCTGGATTCTTCCCATGGTCATTCTGCCAATGTTATCCGCTGCCTGAAAATGATCAAAGAGGCTTATCCAAAGCTTCCGGTGATTGCAGGTAATATCGCCACAGGACAGGCTGCAAAGGATCTCATCGAGGCCGGCGCAGATGCAGTGAAAGTGGGCATCGGACCTGGCTCTATCTGTACAACCCGTGTGGTATCGGGAATCGGCGTTCCCCAGGTGTCCGCCATTATGGACTGCTATGAAGTGGCTAAGAAATATGGAATTCCGGTGATTGCGGACGGCGGCATCAAGTACTCCGGCGATATCACCAAATCCATTGCGGCAGGAGCCAATGTATGTATGATGGGAAGCATTTTTGCAGGCTGTGATGAGGCTCCTGGCGAGTTTGAATTATTCCAGGGCAGAAAATACAAGGTTTACCGCGGTATGGGCTCCATCTCTGCCATGGAGAACGGAAGCAGGGACCGTTATTTCCAGGAAGGCGCCAAAAAGCTGGTTCCCGAAGGAGTGGAAGGCCGGGTGGCTTACAAGGGCACGGTGGAGGATACCATCTTCCAGCTGCTGGGAGGCCTGCGCTCTGGTATGGGCCTGTGCGGCACGCCGGATATTGAGGCTTTGAAGGAGAACGGAAGATTTATCAAGATTTCCGCCGCTTCCCTGAAGGAGAGCCATCCCCATGATATTCATATTACAAAAGAGGCGCCCAACTACAGTACAGATGTGCTGTAAGACAGAACGGTTCACGATTGGAAGAAGCCAAAATTTCCTGGCGGAAATGGCGGATGGATTAGAAAAAAGCTAAGTATCAATCACTTTGAAATGACTTTTTGCAGAAATCAGTCATTTCAAAGTGATTTTTTCTTGGAAATTGAAGCTTCTTTGTTTATAATAGGTGAAGGGAATTTATAACCGGACAGTTTGGACGGCGTTTTCCTGTACGGCCTGCATCAACATCGCGGTTATGCACGTTGTTAAAAAATTTTTAATGTTTTATGTAGTAAATCCTAAATCCTATACGTTATTATAGATGTAAGAGACAAGCGGGAGACGCGTATCCCGCGGGGGAGGGGGACCCTGAAAATGCTTTTATACTTATCCATGCTGGACACCCAGGAGGAAAAAGACAAGTTTACATTCATTTATGAGCAGTATCAGCATTTCTGCTGGTATGTGGCTTATCAGCTGCTGGGCGATGCCCATCTGGCAGAGGATGCGGTGCAGGAGGCTTTTCTGGCTCTGACCAGGCATCTTGGCAAGGTGGAGCAGGTGGAAAGTCCCAGGACGAAAAAGTTTTTGACGACCATTGTGAAGAGCAAGGCCGTGGATATTATGAGGAAGAATAAGGGGGAGTTCTGTTCTTCCGATGAGCTGGATGCGGAGCTGCCAAGCGGGGCGCCGGATCTGCTGGATCAGTATATTACAAAAGAGAATTATGATTACCTGATATCCTGCATTCTGGAGCTGGATGAAGCATACCGTGTGGTTTTTGAGTACAAGTATCTTCATCAGATGTCGGACGCAGAGATTGCCCAGCTTCTTGACATATCCCCCAAGCTGGCCAACGTAAGATATTACCGCGCAAGAAAGAAGCTGCAGGAAATGCTGGAAAAGGAGGTGGCAGGCCGTGCGGGAAGCAGATAAGAGAGACCCAAAGGAAGAACTTCTGGCAGAAGCGCTGGATGCCTGCATGGAGGAGCAGTTGAGCTTCATTCCCCCGGAGTGTGAAATTGTCCGCATGCATACCTTTTCCCAGGAGTTTCGGGAGTATATGGAAAAGCTTTTGAAAACCCAGGGGCGTCCGGAGCGCCGGATACTTACAAGGAAAGAGTTTATTTACAGTTTCAATAAAATTGCTGCCAGTATTCTGATTGTTCTGGCAGTGGGAGGTATGATGGCAGGGGTTTTGGTGTCTGTGTCGAGAAGCGGCGCCAAGAGCTCCTCAGAGATGGCGGCGGAGACGGCTGATGAAACAGCCCCGGCAGATGCGCCGGCATCAGAAGAAGCGCCGGCGGAAGAAACAGAAGCAGGCGCGGCGGGAACTTGGGAAGCAGAAGCGCCGGCGGAAGATGCAGGAGCAGGAACTGCGCCTGAGCACGTGGAATTTATGGGAGGCAGAATTTTCCTTGCGGACAATCAGAGCCTTCCGGAGAAAACAGAGGTGGTAAAAACTCTGGTGAACAGCCCGGTGATAAGCAGAGATGCCGAGAGCGTGAAGGTAACCATCGGGAATATGGATGAATACCCTATTTACTATTATAAGGCTATGGATCTGGAAGTTCTGGTGGACGGCGCCTGGTATCTGGTGCCGCCAGAGGAAGCGCCCACAGAGGAGGAAGAAAACCATCTGGTGCGTCTGGAGCCGGGGATGGCCCAGGATGAGGAGATTTTTCTGGAGAACTATCGTCTGGACTACGATGCGCAGATGTACCGGGCAGTCACCTACCTGGACGGCCTGATACTCTGCTCGCAGTTCTGCTTCGAGAATCCGGAAGAAGATCTGGAGGAAGCGCTGGAGCAGACCTGGGAGTAGAGGCGGTGAGAGGGCGCTGGAAGGGACTGCGGAACTGGAGTTTTTTAAACAGCAGTCCAAGGAAAGCGCCCAGATAGATTTACAGGCACATGTATTTGTGACTGGAAATGTATCTCCACACGGGTGCTGGAGAGGACTGCGGAACTGGAATAGGAGGATAAATGTATGAAAAGTAAGCTCAGATATACAGCACTGCTGGCAGCAGCACTGCTGGTTTTAGGCGGCTGCGGTGCTGCCAAGTCTTCTTATGAGTATACGGATACGGCTGCAGCTTCAGAAGAAGCCCCGGCCGAAGAGCCTGCAGGTGCAGTGGATTATGAAATGGATTATTATGGAGAGTGGGGGGAAGCTGCGGCGGAGGAAGGGTATGACATACCAGCCGATGGAGGAGACGTGTCCTCTGCCATGGGGATTGACAGTAATGCAGGCACATCCCAGAAGCTGATCAAAACAGTTTCTATGGATATGGAGACAAAGGAGTTTGATACCCTGATGGAGAACATCCGGAGCAAGGTAGAGGAGCTGGGCGGATATATCGAGAATTCTGAGGTTTCCGGCAGCAGTTATTACAGTGTTTACGAAAGCCGTTACGCCTGGATGACTCTCCGGATTCCGGCTGACAAGCTGGATGGTTTTGTAAACATTGTAAGCGGGCTGGGCAACGTAACCAGTAAGAATGAATCGGTTCAGGATATTACTTTGCAGTATGTGGATGTGGAAAGCCATAAGAAGGCTTTGGAGACGGAGCAGGAGCGCTTGTTACAGCTTCTGGAACAGGCCGAATCCATGGAAGATATTATTGCTATCGAAAGCCGCCTTTCAGAGGTACGCTATGAACTGCAGTCCTACGGATCGACGCTGCGGACCTTTGATAATCAGGTAAGCTACAGTACGGTAAATCTCAATATCCGCGAAGTGGAGCGGGTAACACCCGTTGTAGAGGAACAGACATTCCTGGAAGAGATTCAATACCGCCTGTCAGACAATCTTTATGATATCAGACAGGGAACCCGGAGTTTTGCCATCTGGTTTGTCAGCTCTCTGCCCTATCTTCTGATCTGGGCGGCGGTGATTGCGGTTCTGGTGCTTCTGGTTCGTAAGTTTGTGTGGAAGAAGCCGTTTTTGGGAAAGAGAAAGAAGAAAACGGATGAGTCTGGAGACTCAAAAGGAACAGAAAGTTAATCAGCAGAAAAGCCGGCAGGGATCCCGGAACAGTCAGACTGTCCGGGATCCTGTTTTTGGTCATTTCTTATTTCCCAGCTTGAAAAAGAAAAAAGTCTATGATAGGATGAGACTATACAGGAGAAAGCCAGTCATTTTGAAAAAATGTTCTGCTTAAAGAGTTAGCGTATATGAGGTGAGAGAATGAGCGGAATAAAAGATGTGGCGAAAAGAGCCGGTGTTTCTATTTCGACCGTATCCAATGTATTGAATCAAACAAAATATGTAAGCCCGGAGCTGGTAAAGCGGGTGGAAGATGCTGTCCGGGACCTTTCTTATGAAGTGGATCCAATCGCACGAAGCATGAAAAGCAATAAATCAGGAACCATCGGGGTAATCGTTGAGGATATGTGCGGTGTTTTCTACCCCTACGTTGTGAAGGGGATCAACTCTGTGGCCGTGGAGAAGGGATACCAGATTATTATCTGTGACGCCCAGGGCGTGTACGGAGATGTGAATGCTGCAAGACGGGAAAGGGAGCTTTTTAAAAGGCTTTTTGCCAGCCGGGTAGACGGCATTCTGTTCGTAACCATGATTCATCAGGACTTGATGGAAAGGCATTTTAACGAGATCTTAAGCCGCTCCAATCAGTCTAAACGGATTCCTCTGGTGAGTCTTGAACGGGATTTGACAAGTATAGGCATAGATTCAGTGTATTTTGACAGCTATCACAATGGTAAAATGGCCGTACAGCATCTCATTGACTGTGGATGCAGGAAGATAGGCCATATTACCGGTCCTACCACTCTGCAGATTGCATTGGATCGTATTCAGGGATATAAAGACTGTATTGAGGAGAATCATCTTTTGTCCGACTGGACCCGGCAGATTGAATATGGAGACTATTCCCATCAGAGCGGATATCTGGCGATGAAGCGGCTTTTGGAGGATATGCCGGATCTGGACGGGGTGTTCTGCGGCAACGATCAGATGGCCGTGGGAGCTTTGAAGCTTCTAAAGGAGTATGGAAAGCGGGTTCCGGAGGATATAAAGGTCATGGGATATGACGACGTGTTTCTGTCCAGCATTATTGACCCCTCATTGTCTACCATACATATTCAGAAAACCCACACAGGCATCAAGGCGGCCCAGATGCTGTTTCAACGGATTGAGAATCCGGATATGGACGAGGAGCCGGTGGGCGTTAAGATGGGAGCCAAGCTGGTGGTCCGCAGATCTACGGTGGCAGACACGGAAGAGCAGTGGCTCTTTGTAGACTGGTAGTTTGTGGGATGAGAGCAGGGAAAGAAATAAATAAACACACAAAAGAGACAGTGAAATAAACATCTCAAAAAGCGGGGCTGATGCAAATCTTCATTTTTTGCATCGGCCCCATGGTTTTCTGCTGTTGAAAACTGCATACCGTGATTGGGAAAGGCCCGGCAGATATGGCGCTGCATGAGTCTTTTTTAATCAGTCATTTTAAGAATTACATTCCGGGTATGCCGGTTGACTCCCGCACAACCAGGGATGGCTCTACGGAGACATATTGAGGATGCTCAAGAGGCTGTACGTCCCGGTTTTCCATAATAATATTGATGGCCGCCTGGGCAATTTCCCGAAAGGGCTGATGGATGGTGGAAAGAGCGGGCGTTACCATAGTGGCAAGCTCAATGTTGTCCATGCCAAGGATGGAAATGTCCTCCGGAACACGGAAACCTCTGACCGTACACTGTTTTAAAAATCCGGCTGCCATAATGTCGTTCTGTGCCCAGACTGCAGTGGGGCGTTCCTTCCACAGGGAGGCGGCGAAGAATTCATTGGCGGCAAGAATGCCGGTATCAAAATCCGGAAGCTCGTCCTGAGAGTAACTCCAGATTAGGGAGGCGCGGTGAAGAGACAAACCCTCCTGAAAACCGTCAAGACGATCTCTCGCCCACTGCGTAATCCTGGGGCCGGTGATGGTGGCAATCCGCCGGTGCCCCAGGGAACCCAGATAATCCCCGGCCAGGAAGCCGGCCTTATAATTGTCTACGGACACGTTTGAGAGCGCTGCGGTGTGAATGCGGCGGCCCACCACCACCACGGGCACCTGTCGATCCTCCTGTTCAAGCAGGGACTGGACCGCCTGACCCTCATCATAAATCAGGTATAGAATGATACCGTCAATATTTCTGCGGAAATAACCGCTGAGCAGTTCGGTTTCGGTTTCAAAATGATTGTGATGGTTTCCCAAAATCAGTGTATACCCCAATTCCTGAAGGAGAGAACTGGTGTGCTGAATGACGCTGGCGCTGGTATAATGCACGGCATCCGGTACGATCAGGGCGATCTGCCTGCTGCTTTTGGAGCGGAGGCCGCTGGCCATAAGGTTGGGACGGTAGTTCAGCTTTTTCATAGCCTGCTGAACTTTTTTTATGGTATTCGGCTCTACGATTTCCGGAGAATTCAGTACGCGTGATACGGTGGAGGCAGATACTCCGGATAAAAGAGCTACATCCTTTAATGAAGCCATGTTCAAGTTCCTTTCTGCGGAAATTAGTCACATTTATTCTAATAATACCCACATATGAAATCTATGTCAATGAATATGTATGATTCAGATTTGTGAATCAGAAGAATGAAAACAATTTCATAATAGAAAATATGAATTACTAATATATTTTTTGGTAAAAGGATAAAAACAATAAAAAATGTGGAAATATATAGAAAAATTGTTCAATATATACAATAAAATAAGAGAATTTTTGTATAAAAAGCGATTGACTAAGGATATAAGCCGTGATAATATAATTATGAAATCGATTTCAAACAAAGAAAAATACAACTTAAAGAAAGTTCGTACAAGTAAAGGAGAAGAGAATATGAATTTGCTGGAAATGAACCCTCATGAGACAAAATATATTCCTCTGATCGGAAGTCCCATTGGCGGCTCAACGGCTTCCTTTCTCTACAATAAGATTTTTGCTTCCTTTGGGGTGAATGCAATGTCTTATCCGGTAGAGGTAAAGAAGGGAGAACTGCCGGAATTCCTGTCAGCTATGAAATACATGAATGCGCCGGGATTCATTGCAACTTCGCCGCATAAGCAGGATCTGACTGCATTTATGGATGAGATCGATGATGCGTCCCGTATCTTCCGTTCTGTCAACGCCGTACATGTGGATAAGAACGGCAGAATGGAAGGCCATGGTCTAGATGGAAAAGGAGTCATCGGAGCCTTTGATGATAACAAGGTGGATCTGAAAGGGAAAGAAGTGCTTATGCTGGGTGCAGGGGGAATCAGCGGCATTTTCGCATCAGAACTGGCCCAGCGGGGAATCCGAAAGCTGACCATCCTGAACCGTACAGAAGAAAAGGCCCGTTACGTGGCAGATACACTGGCGTCCTGCACAGAGGTGGTTACCGCCAGCGGAGCATATACGGCAGAGAATGCCAGAAAAGCAGCGAAGACTGCAGATATTCTCATACAGGCCACGACCCTGGGGATGAAGGGATCCGGCCATGACCATCCGGATCTTTCCTTTATGGAGGCTCTGCCAAGGCATGCGTGGGTGATGGAGGCTGTATCCAATCCGCCTGAGACAGCCGTGATCAAAAAAGCAAAGGAGCTGAATCTGAATACAGTGATGGGAATGGAGATGCTGGTCAATCAGGTGAAAGCCATATGCAGATTTATTCTTGGCTGGGAAGCGCCGCAGGAGGCGAAGCAGATAGGAATTGATTTTTACTGTGATTTGTTCCACTACAGACGATAGACGGGCCTGAGGGCTGATTGAGAAAAGGAGAGAGACATATGAAGAAGATAATAGCAGTTTTGCTGGCAGTAACGCTGTGTGGTTCTTTGATAACCGGTTGTGCCAAGAAGGCAGAAGATAAGAGCAGTGACCCTGCGGCGGAAAGTACCGGAACAGACGGGGAAACAAAAAAGACGGATGAGCCGGCATTTTCCGGGGAAACAGTTGTATTGAAACTGGGACATAACAGTAATGGGGAATCCATGTATAACCAGGGCTGTGAAAAGTTTGCCGGGCTGGTTGAGACTTATACGGAGGGAACGGTTAAGATTGAGATTCACAACAGCGGAACTTTAGGAGATGAGGCAGAGCTTCTGGACGGGGTGCGTATGGGAACTGTGGATATGGCGCTTATCAATTCTTCCCAGCTTGCTTCCTACTGCAGCGAGTTTTCCGTGCTCAGCCTGCCCTTCCTTTTTGAGGATTACGATCATGTAGAAGCAGTCGTTTCCGATGAAGAGATCTGCAGTATCCTGACAAAGGATGCCCAGAACAACGGGAATGTACATCTGATGATGCCCTTCTGGGCAGACGGGTTCCGTCATTTTGTAAATGCAAAGCATGAGGTGGCAGTGCCTGATGACATGAATGGACTGAAGCTGCGTGTTCCTTCCTGGGAGGCTTTGGTGGCAGCTACAGAAGAATTCGGCGCGGCGCCGGTGACCATGCCCTTTGGCGAGGCTTACTCAGGCGTGTCTTCCGGAACAGTAGACGGTATGGAGGGGACCTCCTGGAGCATTCTGGCAAATGGAATTGATGAGATCTGCGGTTATATGACCCTGGATGGACATGTTTACAGTCCTTCGGTTTTGATTATGAATGTGGACAAATATGACTCGGTTCTGAGTGATGCCCAGAAGGAAGCCGTTGACAGAGCAGCAGAGGAAGCGGGGACCTGGGAGACGAATCTGGTAAGAGATGCAGAGCAGGAAGATCTTGCCGCTCTTAAAGAAGCAGGAATGACGATCACAGAAGTGGATAAAAGTGCCTGGGTGGAGGCGGCACAGCCGGTATATGAAAAATTTGCAGATACCTATGATCAGGACCTGATTGCCAGGATTCTGGAATTGAAGTAGGCATCTGCCCGCAAAGGAGGTTTCTATGCTGGATAAAATAGACCGTATTGTAGAACTTGTTCTGAAGGCAGTTGTGGCGGTCATCTTAGGGTCGCTGTCCGTTCTGGTGGGCTATACGGTGATACTGCGGTTCCTGTTTAACACCGGATTTCCGGCAGGGGAGGAACTGTGCCGGTACTTATTTGTCTGGGCAGCATTTTTTGGCATTATTCTGGGTGTAAAAGCAAAAGCGCATATGCGGCTGGGTTTTTTGGAGGAGAAGGTTCCCAGACTGCGTCTGTTTACTAAGATTGTGGATTATGTATTTCACTATATGTTCTTTGGAATGACCGCCTGGCAGGGCACTGTATTTGCCAGCCAGGCGGCAGATGCCCGCTCCACCCTGCTTCCCATTACGATGAACTATGTGTATGCGGCGGTTCCGGTGTGTGCCATCGGGTGTATGGTTGTGGTTACCTTAAATCTGCTGCGGGAGTTTCATTCGGATAAGCAGATTTAAACAGAGTGCTGCAAAACTGCAATAAGGAGGAAAGAGAGAGGAATGAATCTTGTATGGCTGACACTTGGATTGTTTTTTGTATTTGCCCTTCTGGGGATTCCCATCGCCATGTCCATAGGAATGGCCTCAGCAGCCGCGCTGTTGTCTATGGGTACCTCATTGGTGGTTGTGGCTCAGAAAATGTTTATAGCCGCAAATAGTTTTACCTTGATAGCAATTCCCTTTTTTATGCTGGTAGGCGCCATCATGGAGCGAAGCGGCATTACGGAGCGTCTGGTGAATTTTGCTAAGGCGCTGATTGGCTGGCTCCGGCATGGCATGACTTATGTGACCATTGTAGCCGGTATCCTTATGGGCGGTATCTCCGGATCCGCTACTGCAGACACGGCGGCTTTGAGCGGAATGCTGATTCCGGCCATGGAAAAGCAGGGATATCCCCGGAAGTTTACGGCGCCGCTTCAGGCGGCGGCAGGAACTCTGGGTGTCATCATTCCGCCCAGCCTCTGCATGATTGTACTGGGAAGCGTTACGAATCTGCAGGTCAGCAAGCTGTTTATCGCCGGAATCGTGCCGGGATGTCTTGTGGGGCTCTGTCTGGCAGTGGTCAGCTATGTGATCTGCCAGAAAAATGGATTTGGAGAGGAAGATACTTATAAATTCAGTTTTAAGGAGCTTGGGAGAGCCGCAAAAGAAGCCGTCTGGGCTCTGCTGGTGCCGGTGATTATCGTTGGCGGCATTCTGCTGGGCGTTTTTACTCCCACAGAGGCTTCGGTGGTTGCGGTCTTCTATACGCTGGCTGTGGGGATGTTTGTCAACAAGACCATCCGTATCCGGGATCTGCCGGCCATCTTCTGTGACGCGGCCCGCTCTACCGGTACTGTTATGTTTGTGATTGGGACCTCCAGTGTCTGGAGCTGGATTTTGTCCTACGCCAACGTTCCGGGGATGCTGGTGGAAGCCATCACCTCGGTGACACAGAATCCCGTGGCCATTATGTTGATTATCACGGTGATTTTCCTTGTGGGCGGTATGTTTATTGACGGAACGCCGCTGATTATTATGCTGGTGCCTCTATTTTACCCGGTGGCCTCGGCAGTCGGGTTTGATCCGCTGGCGTTTGGAATTATTATCTGCATCTGCAATGCCATGGGAGCTATTACGCCTCCGGTGGGAGCCGCCCTGTTTGTGGCCTGTGCTTCCGGCAGTGTCAAGCTGGAATCTACCTTCCGGTATGTGATGCCCATTGTTGCGGCAGAACTGGTGAGTATTCTGATTCTGTGTCTGTTTCCGCAGACTGCATCTTTTCTGCCGGCTCTTTTAGGATAAGATCTGGCAGCCGGCAGAAACCGTTTCCTCTGAAAATGCGCAGGCGGACGGCGGATGAATCCGGGGAACGGAATAATGACTGAAATGAGGAGAATAAAAGCATGAAAGAAATAAAAGTTGAAACATTAAGCAGAGAAGTATTTTATGAGTTTGGGTCCTATTCGGATCTGCTGCACCCGGACGGGGTTTACCTGGGAGATATACCGGCCCGTTTTTACCGTGACCGGGTAACTGCCAGCTACGATCCCGCCAGCCTGGTGGCTTTTGGCGTGAATGAGATTTATCCGAGAGAAAAAAACACCCTTGAGAAAACAGAGCATCATTTCAATACCTGTGAGGTGCTGATGCCCATGGACGGAGATATTATCATTCATGTGGGACCGGCACGCAAGGAGCCGGTATACAGTGAATTCCGGGCATTTCTGATACCCAAAGGGACGCTGGTCTGTCTGCGTCCAGGTGTATTCCACGGAGGTCCTTATACAGCGGGAGCGGAGATTGTTCATGTGATGCTGGCGCTTCCGGAGCTGATGTACAAGAAGGACTGTCATTTCTATTTCCCTGAGGCGCCCCTGGAGATTGTGCAGGAGACGGGTGGAAAGGCATAGGATGGAGGATGGCATGTCATTTGAACTGGGATTACAAAATAAAGTAGTAGTGATTACAGGCGGAGCTACGGGAATCGGTTTTGCCGCTGCAAAGGAATTTGCCCGTCAGGGGGCGCATACAGCCATCTGCGGCCGCTCTCTGGATAAGCTGGTACGGGCACAAAAGGAAGCGGCCAAAGAAGGGCTTTCCCTGTATATAGAAGCGCTGGATGTGTGTGAAGCGGAGAAGCTCTACAGCTTTGGGGATCATGTCTGTGAGAGGTTCGGAGGAATCGATATCTGGATAAATAATGCGGGCGTGGCCATTACCAAGCCTCTGATGGAATTTACAGATGAGGAATGGGATACTGTGATGGATTTGAATCTGAAATCGGTGTTTCACGGGTGCCGGTATGCAGCCGGAAAAATGATCGAACAGGGGCGCGGGGGCGTGATTCTCAATGCGGGTTCCTTTCAGGCTCTGATGCCGGCAGCCGGAGCCGTCCCCTATGGAGCTTCCAAGGCGGCTGTGGTAAATTTGAGCCGGACCCTGGCCGGAGAGCTGGCGGTACATAATATCCGTGTGCTGAGTTATATTCCGGGTGTGATCTGCACGCCCATGGCGGATGCCTGGATGAATGAGACAAAGCAGATTCAAAATATTCCCTCCACACGTTACGGCCGTCCGGAGGATCTGGCGGATGCGCTTGTCTTTGCCGCCTCAGAGCGGGCCGCCTATATGAACGGCGTACACATTGATGTGACTGGCGGAAAATTCTGCGTGCAGAATCCCCGCTATTCCTATACACAGTCCTGACTGATAAGTGCATGAAAGAAGGGGAATTATGGGGAAAAAAATAATTTTCATAGGAGCAACAGGCTTTGGGAAATACTGCGCCGAGGGACGCAGCGCACTTCTGGACGCAGGGTATGAGCTGATTGAAAACGACAAGAACAGGCCGTATACCGAAGAAGAATTAAAGGAGATTGGAAAAGAGATCTCCGGCGTAATATGCGGCTGCGAGATCTGGAATGAAGAAACGATTTCAGCGGCGCCGGATTTGAAAGTGATTGTCAAATTCGGTGTTGGATATGACAATATTGATCCCGCAGCAGCGAAAAGACACGGGGTACAGGCGGCAAACTGTCCGGGAATGAACTCTGCTGCAGTGGCAGAGCAGACCATGGCACTGGTGCTGGCCTGCCTGCGTGATATCCCGGCGCTTGACCGTTCTGTGCGTGAAGGAAACTGGGAGCGCAGAGTGTTCCGGGATATATCCGGCTCCGTATTCGGCGTTCTGGGATTTGGAGCTGCCGGACGGGCGGCTGCAAAATGTGCCCGGGCCTTTGGGGCCAGAGTGCTTGCCTATGACAAGTATCCCGATAAAATGCTGGCAGAGGAACTGGACGTAGAAATATGTTCTCTTGAGGAGCTGTTATCCAGATCCGATATCATTACGATTCATCTGCCCGCTCTTGCGGAAACCCGGCACCTTATTAATAAGGAAGTAATCAAAAAGATGAAGGATGGAGCTGTGGTGGTAAATACAGCCAGAGGAATCCTTGTGGATGAGGAGGCTGTGGCGGAGGCGCTGAGAAGCGGAAAACTCTATGCCTATGGCTCGGATGTGTATGAGGAAGAGCCGGTCAGGGGAAGATCGCCGCTGCTGTCCAGCCCCCGCACGGTTTTGTCGCCGCATCTGGCAGGCGAAAGCCTGAACAGCTATAGAAAGATAGGGATGGCGGCCGCGCAGGGGATCCTGGCGGCGCTGTCGGGGAAGGAACTGCCCAACCGGGTGATATAAGTCTTAAAACAGCAGACCTGAGGTAAGGCCGAGAAGGATTTACGGAAGGAATAGACCGTCCGGAAATCCTTCTGTTACCCGGCATTAGTTTAGGGCTGCGGAACTGGAATAGGAGACAAAAGAATATGAAGAAACTGAGAGGGGTCATTACCCCCCTGTCCACACCTATGGACGAGAAAGAGCGGGTAGACTATGACAGCCTGGAAGAGCTGTGCAGTTTTTTGATAGAGAAAGGAATCAACGGCCTCTATCCAAACGGAACAACCGGAGAGGTCATTTATCTCTCAATAGAAGAGCGGAAGAAAATTCTGGAGCATACATTGAAGGCGGCGGCTGGACGTGCCGCGGTTTTTTCCATGGTGGGGGCGGCGGCGACCCGGGAAACCATAGAGCTGGCTCAGCACGCGCAGGCGGCGGGAGCCGACGGTATCGGCGTAGTGACGCCTTATTATATGAAATTAAGCCAGGAGGAGCTTTTTCGCCACTTTAAGCGTGTGGCAGAGAGTGTGGACCGGGATTACCCCGTCTATCTGTATGCAATCCCGCAGATGGCAGTCAATGATATTTCGGTGGAGCTGGCAGAGCGTATCGCGGATGCCTGCCCCAATGTGGCAGGCATCAAGTACAGCTATCCGGATATGCCGCGGATGCTGCAGCTTCAGGAAATCCGTCAGGGAACATTTTCCGTATTGACCGGACCGGACGATTTGTTCTATGCTCTGCTGGCCTGCGGGGGTGATGGAACGATCTCCGGGAATTCCAATGTAATTCCGGAACATTATGCTGCCATTTATAAGGCCTTTCAATTGGGAGACAGGAAGAAAGCAGACATGCTGCAGCGCAGAACAAGCCAGTTGAATGGAATTCTTAGCAGCGCCCGCAGCCTGGCCCGCTATAAGGCAGCGCTGGTACACAGGAAGGTAATCCGCTGTGCCGCGCTGCGGGCGCCGCTTGCGCCAATCTCTGCAGAAGAAGCACAGGAACTGTACCAGGCATTGGAGGAAATGGATTATACAAACCCACAATAGATGAAATGTCCTGCCAGGCACTGAATCGGGTCAGCTCCATTGGCTTGTTAAGAGCAGAACTGCCCTGAGTCTCCCTTATATGGAACAGGATAAAAGGGCATTTCTTTATTTGCTTGAACTCCTTAAAACATAGTGTTATACTTTCGGTACAAAGATATTTTGGTGGTGGGATTTATGTGTAGAAACAAGAAAAGAAGGAATAAAGCCTGGCTCCATGCAAAGCCAGTATAAGCGACACCTGCATGGAGTAATCATTAGTCGCTGATGTATATTGCTGGCTTTGCTGCTTGACGAAATGAATCAAGGAGGAAGCCGCATATGAAATATATGAATGCAAATGAAATTCTCCCTGTTCACCTGGTTGAAGAACTGCAGACGTATATGCAGGCAGGTTATCTCTATATTCCTGCAAAAGCTGAGCACCATAAATCTTGGGGAGAAGTATCCGGGTACCGAAAAGAGCTTGATAACCGTAATAAAAAGATTATTTCAGAATATAAGCAAGGTGTATCTGTGGAGGAACTTGCCGGTTGTTACCAGCTTTCGGTTTATGCTGTTAGGAAAATACTATATCAAAAATAATGACAGGGAGCTGCTTGAAGAAAAGCAGCTCTCTTTTTACACTTTATGTCTGTAATGTCTGGTGTATTGAAAATGCCGCGCAAGTTAAATAAAATGATTTTATACTTGACTGGCAGGGGGCATTCCGGCAAAGCCGATTAAAAAACGGTTTGATGAAGATACGATTTGTGATTTGCTTCGTATCAAATGGTGGGACTGGCCCGATGAAAAAATTTCCCAGTATATAGGGGCGATACAGTCGGGATGCATCAGGGAGCTTGTGGAGGGTTAAATATGTGTACAAGATTTGTTTATAATGGAAGAGAGGATACCATTGCCGGATTTAATTTTGACATTGATCTTTCTGTATGGACGCATAAGGTTATTGCAGAAAAAGACAGGTTTTTTATCGGCATTAAAATGCCGGATAACAGGTATCACTCATTTCATGGAATCAATAGAAATGGCAATGTCGGGACCCTGCTTTATGTGCACGGAAATGAGAATGGTAAATATTGCAGCGGTGAGCGATGCATTACAATTGCTGATTTGACAGAAAGATATATTAAAGGCAGAATTTTATTGGACGATGCACTCCATATGGTAAAGAACAATAAAATTGTATATGCGGAAGACGCATCCATGCAGGCTGTGCTTTCAGATAAAGACGGGCGTGTCCTGATAATTGAGCCAGGGATAGGATACCGTCTGGAGAAAACAACATACTCGCTGCTTACCAACTATTCGGTATTGAATCCAGAACTAACCAGACCCTATATTGTATTTGGGGATGACAGATTTGAGAGGGCTGACGAACAGCTGAAAAAACAGAATGATAATTTTTCAATTGAAGATGCATTTGGCGTATTAAATACAGTAAGGCAGGAAGGACTTTGGGCAACACGGGTTTCTTTTGTATATTCTGTGAAAGAGAATCGAGTTTACTATGTCTTAAATAATGATTTTGTGAATATCAAAGAATACCGGTTTGACAGGAATTAGAAACGAAAAATTAATCTGCAGAGAAAACAGATAAATAAAAGAGAGCAGCACATGTCATTTACAGATTTCGTAAAAGCCGCCGGATAAAAAACGAAATAGCGGCAGAAACTGTACCGCGGATTGATTCAGAGATGCCCTTGTACCCTTTGCTTCTATAATAAAGAGTACGAAGATAGTTTTTCTTCCAAACATTCATAGCGGAGGAAAGCTTTACTGCTGAATTAGCTCTCTGTCTTTTCGTCATATGTCACAGAGAATTGTAAAGAAATAATAAAATAAACATGAAAAAAACATAAATACATAAAATAGACACATTTAAAAAACGTTTTCCACAATTAGAAACAAATAAAACTTAAATAAATTAGTGAATAACACTTGACAAAAACGTTTTTCTGATGTATCCTTTTATTAACAATTAACAAATAATAGAAAGCAAGCAGTTCAGACTAGAGCTTTTTATTTTTGGAAGTAAGAAAAACGTTTTTCTATCAAAATAATGTTAAAGGAGAGGAAAATCTTGGAAGACACAAAGTACATTCTGGAAGCAAAAGGAATTGACAAGTCTTTCTCCGGAGTAACCGTCTTAAAGGGCGCTGAGCTTTGCATCATCCCAGGTGAACTTCACGCTCTCATGGGCGAGAACGGTGCAGGTAAGTCTACACTGATGAAGATCATCATGGGTATTTACACAAAGGATGCCGGTACCGTGACCCTGGATGGGAAAGACACAGATTTTAAGTCTGCCAGGGATGCATTGGATGCGGGCATCTCAATGATACATCAAGAGCTGAGCCCTATTCCTGAGATGACCGTAGCAGAGAATGTCTTTCTGGGAAGGGAACAGAAAAAGTTTAAGGGTCTGCCGTTTGTAGACAAGAAGGAATTGAACCGGATGACGCAGGAGCTCCTGGAAGAATTTGGACTTTCTGAATTCATCAAGCCGGACATGAAGATGAAGGATCTGAACATTGCGCAGATTCAGATGATGGAGATTATCAAGGCCATCTCCTACAATTCGAAGGTTGTAATCATGGATGAGCCTACCTCTTCCCTTTCTGAGAAAGAGACAGAGACGCTGTTCCGGATTATTGCCAACTTAAAAGAGAAGAAAATCGGTATTATTTACATATCTCACCGTATGGAAGAAGTGTTTGAACTTTCCGACCGGGTTTCGGTACTGCGTGACGGACAGTTCATCGGCTGTGTAAACACAAAGGAAGCCTCCAGAGAAGAATTGATTAACATGATGGTTGGACGTGAATTGGAAGGCGGCTATCCTCACAATACAGCAGAAAAAGGCGATGTGGTTCTGGAGCTTAAGAACTTTACCCGCAAAGGCGTATTTGAGAATGTAAATCTGAGCGTACATGCAGGCGAGATTCTCGGCATGGCCGGACTGGTAGGCGCGGGACGAAGCGAAGTTATGCGCGCGCTTGTTGGATATGACCATCTGGATTCCGGAGAGATTATCCTGGAAGGTAAGAACATTACCATTAAGCACCCAAAGGATGCAGTTAGAAATCATATCATTATGGCTTCTGAGGACCGCAAAGAGCTGGGACTGGTTCTCTGCCGGAGCATTAAGGAGAATGTTTCCCTGCAGAATTTCGATAAGCTGGCAAATGCTTCTTTTATCAACAAGGGAACAGAGCGGAAGCTGGCAGATGACTATACCAAGCAGATGGCCACCAAGATGAACGGCATCGAAGACATGGTGTCCAGCCTGTCCGGCGGAAACCAGCAGAAGGTGGTACTGGCCAAATGTCTGCTGTCTGACCCTAAGGTTCTGATTATGGATGAGCCTACCAGAGGTATCGACGTAGGAGCAAAGGCGGCTATCTACAATATTATGATTGAACTGGCGAAGCGGGGGATCGCAATCATTATGATCTCTTCGGAGCTGCCTGAATTGATTGGCATGAGTGACCGGGTTATGGTTATGTCCGGTGGAAAAGTAACAGGTGTGCTGGAGGGCGAGGAAGCTGCTTCTCAGCAGAAAATCATGAATTTAGCATTTGGAGGGAAATAAAAATGACACAGAAAAAAGATATGGCAAAAATACTTAGACAATTTGGCCTGATATTTGTAGCCTTGTTTATCGTTGTTTTAATGAGCTTTCTGTCTCCGGTATTCATGACAAGTCAGAATATCACCAATATTTTGAGACAGATTTCGCTGAATGGTATTCTTTCCATAGGAATGACCTTTGTTATCCTTACCGGCGGTATTGACCTTTCGGTAGGTTCGGTAATCGCCATCACCGGTGTAATAAGCGGTTCTATGATGGCTTCCGGCGGCAACTGGTTCGTTGCATGTATCGTGGCTCTGCTGTGTTCTCTTATCTGCGGCGCCATCAACGGCTGGCTGATTTCTTATGTAGAGTTCCAGCCCTTCATCGCAACACTGTCCACCATGACCATTGGACGTGGTATTGCACTTGCTTATTCCGATGGTAAGCCCTACACCATCTCCGATCCAAGCTTCATCAACATCGGCCAGGGCTATGTGCTGGGAATTCCGATTCCGATTATCCTGCTGCTGATTTTCTGTATCGCAGGTCTGGTGATTCTGAACATGACTACCTTCGGCCGCTACGTATTCGCTATCGGCGGCAATAAGAACGCGGCAAAGCTTTCCGGTGTACGGACCAGAAGAATCCAGCTGGCAGTGTATGTACTTTCCTCTGTCTGCGCATGGATGGTAGGTCTGATACTGGCAGCACGTATCAGCTCCGGACAGCCCACAGCCGGTGAGTCCTATGAGATGGATGCCATTGCGGCAACAGCCATCGGCGGAACCAGTATGAGCGGCGGTATCGGCTCTCTGACAGGAACCATTTGCGGATTTATCCTTCTGGGACTTTTGAACAACTCTATGAACCTGATGAATATCAACTCCTTCTATCAGCAGATTGTAAAGGGCTGTCTGATTATCCTGGCAGTATTCCTGGATATGAAGTCCAAGGGCAAGAAGGACTGATAGAGCGGATATTCACACAATCCAACGTATAAAAACTGCCTTCAGCCGGGACTGTGGGCTGACAAAAGGCAGTTTTTAATAAAAAACCTACATAATTAAAGGAGGAACAAAAATGAAGAAGAAAACAATTGCACTCTTACTGGTGGCAGCAATGACACTGGCAGGCTGTGGAGGCAAGACAGAGGCTCCTGCAAGCACAGCTGGAGACGATGCAGGAACTGAGGCTCCCGCAGCAGGAGAGGCAAAAGACAACGCAGACATTACCATCGGATTCTCTTCCAAGGACAATTCCGATACCTTCGTAGCAGCGATTGCAAACGCAGCACAGGCTCGTGCAGATGAGCTGGGCGTAAAACTGGTAATGTATGATGCAGCTGGCGATGTAAACAAGCAGATCAGCGATGTTGAGACCATGATTGCTCAGAAGGTTAACGCTGTTATCGTAATTCCCCAGAGTGTAGAGGGAAGCGCACCGGTTGTTGGTATGTGTAACGATGCAGGCATCCCCATCATTGTTGACAATGGCGATATCGCAGACACCAACTACACAGCATTCGTAGGATGTACCGACCAGGAGTCTGGTGAAATCCTTGGACAGTGGTTCGTTGACAATGTAGAGGAAGGCGCTAAGGTTTGTATCATTGAGGGACCCATGGGACAGTCCGGACAGGTTGGACGTATGGCTGGATTCGAAGCAGTAGGAATGCTGGAGCATTTCGAGGTTCTGGCTACTCAGACAGCAAACTGGAAGCGTGACGAGGCTATGGCTCTTGCAGAGGACTGGATTACTACTTACGGCGATGACCTGAAGGCTATCATCTGTGAGAACGACGACATGGGACTTGGTGCTCTTTCTGCCTGCAAGGGACAGAATAGAACCGATATCATTGTAGGCGGCGTAGACGGACTGGATGATGCAGTTGCAGCAGTTAAGGCTGGCGAGTACGGAATCAGCGTTCTTCAGGATTCCAAGGGCCAGGGTTCCGTAGGTGTTGATGTAGCTCTGCAGATTATCAAGGGTGAAGAGTACGAGAAGGATACACGTATCCCCTTCCGTGCAATCACAGCTGAGAATGTAGACGCTTACCTTGAGGGCGGCGTAGACGCTATCTCCAAATAATTCACATTTGCGGTAAAACAAAAGGCGCCGCTGGTAAAGCAATGAATCAGAGGGCTTTGCAGCGGCGCCCTTATTCTATCCTAATATCTATAAAAGGAGCTGACGATATGTTAAGAAATATACCTAAGGTCCTTCCGCCGGAACTGGTAAAATGCATGATGGAAATGGGACATTCCGATGTATTGATTCTGGCAGATGCTAATTTTCCGGGAACAGCACATGCAAAGCGGATGATCCGTATGGACGGCATCCTGATTCCGGAGCTTTTAGAGGCAGTGCTTCAGCTGTATCCTCTGGATAACTTTATTCCCAATCCAGTCCGTTTGATGAGAAATCTTCCCACGGAGCCAGTCCCTGAGATTTGGGAAACATATCGGGAATTACTGAAGAAATACGACAAAGACGATGCATTCCATGAGTTTGACTTTATTGATCGGCTGCCCTTCTACGAAGATGCGGAAAAGGCATATGTGATTGTTCAGACGGGTGATGAATCCCGGTATGCCAACATCATACTTCAGAAGGGAATTTGTTAGAGGCGGCGTATGAATTATCAGGAAGAAAAAAAGTATATTGGTCACAGAGATCAGTTGATTCGGGTAAAACGTATCAAAATGCAGGACGGAAAAGCGGACGGTGTGGAGCTTCTGGATGTGCAGAACCGTTCGGGAATGCATTTTGATGTAAATGTAAGCCGGGGAATGGATATTCCCTATCTGGATTTCTGCGGAGAGAACGTAGGATTTATCTCTCCCTGCGGTGTGGTTGCACCGGAATATTTTGACGATAAAGGGCTTGGCTTCTTGAAGAGCTTTACCGCAGGCTTTCTGACTACATGCGGTCTGAAGCTTGCAGGGGCGCCCTGTGAATATGATGGGCAGTCCTACGGGCTTCACGGGAATGTTTCCCATACCCCTGCGGAAGACGTAAGTTACCGGGTGGAAGAAGGAGACAGACCCTGCGTAACCATCCGGGGAAGTGTAAGAGACGCCATTATCTTTGGTGAGAAGCTGAAACTGGACAGAGAGATTCAATGTTATTATAAAGAACGGAAATTTACCATTCATGATAAGGTGACAAATGAGGGATATCAGAAAGTAAGGCATATGATTCTGTATCACTGCAACATTGGTTATCCCATTCTTTCACCGGACAGCGAGGTGTACATTCCGGCCCTTGAGACAAGACCGCGGAATGCGCATTCGGCAGAGGGTATTGACACTTTTATGAAACCGGAGCCGGCGGATCCCTCCTATGAGGAGATGTGTTATTACCACACCTTAAAGCCGGATGCCGGGAACCACGGAACCGTGGCCATTTACAATCCGAATCTGGATCTGGGTATTGCCATCGAGGTGGATCTGGGTACGCTGGATCACTTGGTGCAGTGGAAGATGATGGGCGCGGGAGACTATGTAATGGGTCTGGAACCGGGCAATTCTACCATTGACGGCATTGAGGATGCGGTTGCCAACGGCTCTATGAAGTATCTGGAGGCAGGAGAATCTGTGGACTATCATCTGACCTTCCATATCTTAAAGGGCCGGGAAGAATTTGACAAAATAAAAGAAAAATAAATATAAAGGAGATGGACTTAAAATGACTGAAAAAGAATTAACCATCAAAGCAGGCGAAGAGCTGGACGCGCGTCTGGCCGAGGCAAAGAAAACCGGAAATCTGGTTGTTCCGAATGCAACCGAGGATGAGAGCGTAATCCGGGAGACATTCAAGAAGGGTGAGGGAATCCTCCGTCTGTTCCCTGCATTCGTTCCGAGAAGATTCGGAAAAGCAGGCCGCAGACTGAAACTTCATCCGGACGATTACTTTGCATTCGGCATGGCAAGAGGTTCGATCACAGAGCGCTGGTTTTCTTCCACCATCGCAGCACAGAACGGCGAGCTGGCGAAGGCAGACGAGGGTATGGCTTACGTATGTGTGGACTATGACAGCGACGAGAAGTTTTCTCTGCGCACAGCCGTAAAGGTTCTGGGCGAGGAGATCGTTGGAAAAGAACTGATGGAGAAGTACAATGGCTGGCCCATGTATTCCAAGTACTTTGACAATGAAAATCCGCTGTTCCATCATCTGCATCTGGGATTTGAGGATGCGGCACGGGTAGGCAAGCTTGGCAAGCCGGAGTGCTACTACTTCCCCAAGCAGCTGAATAACTACTTTGGAGAGGCCAATTATACATACTTCGGTTTTGATCCGGATATGGATCCCGAAGAAGTAAAAGAGAGAATCCGTCATTTCGCAGATGACGATACCAGAATTACCGATCTCTCCCGTGCATACCGGATCGAGCTGGGAACCGGCTGGTACACACCGGCAGGCGTTATCCATGCACCGGCTTCCGTACTGACCTACGAGCCCCAGTGGAATTCCGATGTAAACTCAGTATATGAGAACATTGTATCTGGAGAGGTTTATCCGCCGGAGATGCTGGATGAGGAGCTGCCGGAAGGCCAGAAGGATGTAGAGGATGTGTTCAAGCTTCTTGACTGGGAGAAGAACGTAGATCCCCATTACAGAAAGCACTACTTCCGCAGACCCATCGTGGAGACCGAGACGGAGCAGTATGTTCAGAAATGGATCACCTATGCAAATCCCTACATCGCAGCAAAAGAGCTGACCGTAAATCCCGGTGAGACCGTAACCATCAAGGACGGCGCTGCTTACGGATGTATCTTTGTACAGGGCCATGGCAAATTCGGTGTTTACGACTGCGAAGCTCCCACTCTGCTTCACTTCGGACAGCAGAGTTCTGACGAGTTCTTCGTATCCGAGAAGGCAGCTGTGGAAGGTGTAACCATCACCAACGCAAGCAAGGTAGAGCCGCTGGTAGTTCTGAAGCACTTCGGACCCAACTGTCCGGGCGTTCCGCAGACAGTAGAGGACTAAATAGAAAATACGGCGGTCTGGCAGTCTGTAAAGGAATGCCGGACTGATATGGATGACTGAAAAACAGCCTGGGATAGACGGCGCAGGCCGCCGCTTTAAGACCCTTGATTAGGAAGGGAGCATATCCCAGGCTGTTTTTCCGGAAAGATTGTCAGATACCCGGTCAGGGAAGGAGGAGCGCCATCCTTCGCTGACGGGAGTAAAGGAGAGACCTATGAAGTATTTATTGGGAATTGACAATGGCGGAACATTCTCGAAGGCAGCCATTTTTGATGAGGATGGGAAGCAGATTTCTGTGGCCAGCGTGCCCACGATTACACTGACACCGAAGCCGGGCTACACAGAAAAGGATCTGGATGAGCTCTGGGAGGTAAATGCCAAGGCTGTCCGTACAGCGATTGAGAAGAGCGGCATTGACCCCAAAGACATTGCAGGCGTATCCTTCTCAGGGGCCGGTAAGGGCCTGTATATGGTCGGCCACGACGGAAAGCCTTCCTACAATGGAATTATGTCAACAGACACCAGAGCCTGGGCTCAGGTGGAGCGCTGGTACAAGGATGGAACCAATAAGAAGGTTTATGAGAAGACATTTCAGGAGATTCTGGCTGTTCAGCCGGTAAGCCTTCTGGCCTGGTTTAAGGAAAACCAGCCGGAGGTTCTTGAGAAGACAAAATATATTTTTGCAGTAAAAGATTATATCCGCTATATGCTTACAGGAGAAGCTTACAGCGAGTACACCGACTGCTCTGGCGGTAATCTGGTGAACATGGTTACAAAGCAGCACGATCGGGAGCTGATGGCGCTTTTTGGTCTGGAGGAGTGCTATGAGAAGCTTCCGCCCCTGCGTTATTCCGCAGATCTCTGCGGTCATGTAACGAAGGAAGCCAGCGAGAAGACTCTGCTTCCAGAAGGAACTCCTGTGGCAGCGGGCATGTTCGATGTAAATGCCTGTGGAATTGCTTCCGGTCTTTCTGACGAGGAGCAGATGTGCATGATCGCGGGAACCTGGAGCATCAATGAGTTTATCGGCAGGGCGCCGGTTACCAACGGCACAGTAGCCTTAAACTCCATGTTCTGTATGCCGGGGTATTTCCTGATTGAGGAGAGCAGTCCTACCTCCGCGGGAAATATGGAGTGGTTTATCCGCAATCTTATGAACTACGAGAAGGAAGAAGCCAAGGCGAAGGGCGGTTCTGTGTACGATATTACCAATGAGTGGGTATCTTCCATTGAACCCCAGGACAACAACATTATCTTTCTCCCCTTCCTGAACGGATCCAACGAGGACGCCCTGGCCAAGGGAACCTTTGTAGGCCTGACCGCTTACCACAGCAAGAAGCATATGCTCCGGGCAGTTTATGAGGGAATTGTGTTCTCTCATGTGACCCATGTGAAGAAGCTTCTTCGGAACCGGGAAGTTCCCAAGAGCATCCGCCTCTCCGGCGGTGCGGCGAATTCCGACGTGTGGGTGCAGATCTTTGCAGACGCTCTGCAGATCCCCATTGACGTGATTGCAGACAAAGAGCTGGGCGCTCAGGGCGCGGCCATTGCGGCAGGCATCGCGGCGGGGATTTATCCGGATTACCAGGAGGCCATCCGGCGGACGGTGACGATCACCAAAACCATTGCTCCAAGACCTCAATATAAAGAGATCTACGAGGAGAAGTATGCTACTTACCGTGCCGTGATCGAGGGCTTAAGCAGCGCCTGGGAGAGATTCAAGAACAATTAAATGAAAGGACAGCAGTATCCCCGATGTGCTGCATAGAAGGATTTACAGGCGTATGCATATAAGGCTGGAAATCTTTCCCGGTAAGAATGTACAAAGAGGGATATTGTGGAACTGAAATCAAAACTGGAATAAAGGAGAATACAACTATGATCAAGATGGCTATTTTGGGAGCTGGCAGCATCGCCGTCAAAATGGCGGCAACCATTACAAAAATGGACCAGGTTGAGGCATATGCCATTGCGGCCAGAGATTTGGACCGGGCAGAAGCATTTGCAAAAGAAAACGGATTTACAAAGGCTTATGGCTCCTATGAGGAAATGCTGGCAGACGAGGCAGTGGATCTGGTATATGTGGCAGTTCCTCATTCCCATCATTACAAAATGACGAAAATGTGCCTGGAGGCAGGAAAGCATGTCCTCTGCGAGAAGGCATTTACAGTCAATGCAGAGCAGGCAAAGGAGATTCTGGCTCTGGCAGAATCCAAGAAGCTGCTGCTGACGGAGGCAATCTGGACCCGGTACATGCCTTCCAGAAAGATTATTGACGACATCGTTGCCAGTGGAGAGATCGGAGAGGTTACTTCTCTTACGGCTAATCTGGGCTATGAATTAAGCGCTGTAAAGCGGATCTGGGATCCCAAGCTGGCCGGCGGTGCCCTGCTGGATGTTGGCGTGTATCTGGTGAACTTTGCGCGGATGGTATTTGGGGAGAACATGACCAGTATTTCCTCCTCCGCAGTGTTCAAGGATGGCGTGGATATGATCGACAGCATTGTCATGACCTTTGACGGCGGAAAAGTAGCGACCATGCAGAGCAATGTGGCAGCGGCTCAGAACCGTGACGGCTGTATCTTCGGAACCAAGGGCTACATTGAGATCACCAATATCAACAATCCGGAAGAGATTAAGGTGTACAATGACGCCTATGAAGAGGTGAAGTCCTGCCCGATCCCGGAACAGATTACAGGCTACGAGTACGAGGTAGAGGCCTGTGTTCATGCCATCGAGAACGGAGAGCTGGAATGCCCGCAGATGCCTCATGCAGAGACTATCCGCGTGATGGAGATCATGGACGGCATCCGCAAGAGCTGGGGATATGAGATTCCGCTGCTGGGATAAAGAAGTGTACCTATAATGGAAAGCAGCTGTAAGGTACGCTGAGAATTTAATTTACAGATTTTGAAAAACAGCACGTTCGTTCAGAAAAAGAGAGCCCGGAGGCCGCAGGAGAGTGCGGCCTCCGGGTTGTTTCTGTTTCCCTTATACTGTCTTACTCCAGCACCAAATCCGGCGTCTCCGCAAAATGCTTCAAAATCACAATCGGATCACAGGTAGAAGGGTTCGTAATCGTCACGCCCTCCTTGGCGGCCTTCTCTGTAACAAAAAACTCATCATTCGTCAGCTGTCCATAACGGATCAGTGCCGGGGTCTCCAGAGGATGTACACCAAAGGAGCCATGTCCCTGCAGACAGATAATACCATAGGGAGCAGCGTCCTTTATGGTCACCGTCTGTCCCGGATAAACCGTGAGACGTTTCGCACAGGCTTTATCGCTCTTGTAGCAGATCCACTCTTCCAGATAACCGTTCATTTCCTCCACAGGCTTCACCGGCTTAGGAGCCATAAAACGGTGCTGATAGAAATCCGGGTCCACATTCAGATCCCAGTCAATGGCCTCAACCAGGAATTCATAATGTTTCTTCTCCATCTCCTCCTTGGGACTGTTCTTCCAGGCAAGCTCCTCCTCAATCACCTGGCCGTTCATCAGTACATTCTGATAATGGGCATATACATCGGAGGCAAACTGCGGCTCATAGGTACACAGAGAAGCAGGCGCGTGAAGTGTTCCTGCCGGTACATCCCAGCCGGTATCCAGCGTGATCTTGTATGCTCTTGAGATATCCAGAATCTTGTTGTCCCCCTTGCTGAAGTTCTTCAGACACTCCAGAACCTGATCCTTGGTTACGCCAGGGTTGAAACCAAAGAAGGTAAAGGGAAACTCACCGCCATGGTTGTTCATCTGAGCCGGGAAGAAATACATTTCCGGCTTTCCGGAAGCCCCTACCAGGCTGGCATGGTTATCCATCTGGTGGATATGATGAGGAAGAGGACCTGCATTGTCAAAAAACTTCGAGAACATGGACCATCTGTGATACTTGTTCCACAGGTGTTCGCCGATGATTTCCGCACCAAAGAGATCTACGGCATCCCGAAGAAGAACCTTCTCTTTACCCTCGGTGTCCACAACGATGTAGCTTAAGCCCTCGTCCTCCGCGGTTCCCGGACCGTTCTCCGCCCAGGTGGTTGAAGCAAACCAGCGCTCGTCAAAGCCGCCCCGCTCCGGCCCCAGTGCATAGTAGTCGTCGGGATGAAGCTTAATCCGCTTTCCCGGCCGGCAAAAAGATCGGGAAACCCAGGTGGGCGCCAGACGGAAGATTCCTTTTCCCTGTTCCAGTGCTTTTTGAACTGCAGCTTTCTGTTCCATACATCATACCCCTTTTCTTTATTTGATAGTTTATGTTCACGGGCAGTGCCGTGAGAGTTCTGTGTCTTTTGGAGTGCACAAGAGGAAAAATCCTGCTTATGTACTTAAGTACGGCACACTCCTGGCGAACGTGTTCGCTAATATATTTATAACAAATTGGTGAACGTTTGTCAATGGAATCAGCAGAAATATGACGGGATTTTCGTGTATAAAACGGTGATTTTTATAGGATTTATGGAGAAAACAGGAGCAGGTTGTCGAAAAATGTCTGCGGGAGGGAATCTTATTTTGACAAGTGTTTTTTCTCATGGTATGATACCCTCAGTGGAAAAGGGGACCATGGCTTCTTGGCAGATTTGCGGTTCTGCCGCGCTGCAGCCGACTGACGTGCGTGGACGGCGCATAATGCCGCCAGCTGCCTAAGGGCGGTACTTGAGGTCTTAAGCTCCTTCTCTGCTAAAAGTATTTTCAGTGTCAAAAAGAGAAGTACAGAGAGGATTCAGACGATGGCAGGTATGCGGGCGGTGGCCCAGAAAGCGGGAGTATCCTTGTCCACGGTTTCTGCGGTGTTGGGCAGCAATTCTGATAAATATGTAAGCGGGGAAGTCAGGACCAGGGTGCTGGAAGCGGCCAAAGAGCTGGGTTATGCACCGCCGGTGAAAGCGGAGGCCAGGACGAAAACCATTGCAGTGATTCTTCCGATTATTACAAGTCCCTTTTTCTCCAATGTTCTGAGCGGAGTAGAGGGGTTTGTGTTCAAAGAAAAGAAAATGATGCTGTACTACAATACCAACTATGAGTTTGAGCGGGAGCAGGAGTGCCTGCATATGCTGAAGCGGCAGCGGCCCCAGGGAATTATTTTAAGCTCTGTGTGTCCCCAGGATCAGGAGGAGGCTTATCACAGATGGATCAAAAAGACCTTTATTGACCGCGGAATTTTCGTGGTCATCATTGAGAAAAAAGTAGAGACAGAAGGATTTTACAGTGTGTTTGTGGATCATTTTCAGGCAGAGAAGCAGGCGGCAGCTCATCTGATTTCCTTAGGACATGAAAAGATCGCCTATCTCTACGGCAACCACAAGGTTTCTTTGAGCCGGGAGCGTTTTGAGGGATACCGGAGCGCTCTTTTGGATGCAGGGATTCCCTTTAATCCGGCTCTGGTGCGCTATGGAGACTTTACACCGGCCAGCGGGTATATGGCCATGCGGGAACTGCTGGATTTTGGTGAGGAATTTACGGCAGTGGCTTCTGCCAACGATCAGATGGCGATTGGAGCCATTAAGGCGGTAAAGCAGACGGGGAAATCCGTTCCGGAGGATATTGCCTTTATCGGCTTCGACAATCTCAGTGTTTCCACGCTGATCGATCCGGCTCTTTCTACCATCCATGTGCCTACGTATCAGATGGGACGGCTGGCGGCACAGATTATTGGAGATCTGATGCAGGGCATTCCCTGTACCGCAGCGAATATTCTGGAATCAAGTCTGATTATCCGAAAATCTTCTGACATTTCTGCTTCCAATGAATGGGAAATGTTTGGATGGTGACTTGTCAATAAAGGGCTTTTTCTGTTATAATGAGTAATATTAATTCTAATTTCTGAATAAATTTTGAATTTACACGACAATTTCATATGTTCTGAACATTGCAGAAAGGACAGGGGCTGGATGAAGAAATGGGACAAGAAGTTTCAATATGACGTTAAAGAGGGAATTCTTCAGGGTCAGGGAGCACGAAAGCTGGGAGAAGATATTTGTTTTACCATTGCAGTACCAGACGGAAAGGACTGCAGTCTGCTGCTTTACAAAAAAGGAAAAGAAGAAGTGGAGATTTCGATACCCATGGAAGGTTCTGTACGCTATGGGGATCTGCGTTCTCTGAAGGTGGAACAGCTGCCGGCAGAGAAATATGAATACAATTATTTAATCGACGGACAGATTGTTACGGATCCCTACGCCGGGCATGTCGCAGGCAGGGAGTGCTTCGGAGAGCCGGTAAAGGAAGGAGGGCTGCGGGGGAGGATTGTCTCAGAAACCTACGACTGGCAGGGAGACGGGCCGCTTCTGATTCCCTATGAGGAGGGGATTGTCTATGCAGCCCATGTGCGGGGATTTACCCGGCATGCGTCATCCAGAGTAAAGGCCAAGGGAACTTTTGCGGGCATGCAGGAGAAGATTCCTTATTTAAAAGAGCTTGGAATCAACCAGCTGGAACTGATGCCGGTATATGAGTTTTCGGAGCTTGCGTCCATGGAGAGCTCCGAACGGATGAAATATGCCCCTCTGGGTCCGGCAGAATCCCGTGTGAACTACTGGGGCTATACGCCGCAGGCTTATTACTTTGCACCCAAAGCCGCTTATGCGGCGACTGGCGACCCGGTGCGGGAATTCAAGGATCTGGTGCGGGAACTGCATCGAAACGGGATTGAAGTGATTCTGGAGTTCTATTTTCCCAAAGGGACCCGTGCGTCATTGATACTGGACTGTGTCCGGTACTGGGTCATGGAGTACCACATCGACGGCATACACATCAACCGGGATGGTTCTCCGGTGGAGGCATTGGCGCAGGATCCTCTTTTGAGCCATACAAAGATATTCAGTGAGAGCTTTGCGCTGGATGAGATTTATGAGGAAAAGGCAGTACCGGCATTTCGCAATCTGGCCGAGTACAATGATGGCTTTATGCTGGCCGCAAGGCGGTTTCTCAAAGGGGATGAGGGACAGCTTGCGGACTTTACCTGGCGTGCAAGACGCAGCCCAAGCCGCCATGGAGTTATCAATTATATGGCCAGCCACAATGGTTTTACCCTGATGGATCTGGTGTCCTACGATGAAAAACACAATGAGGCCAATGGGGAAGACAACCGGGACGGGACCGACTTTAACTACAGCTGGAACTGTGGAGAGGAAGGGCCCAGCCGCAGGAAGCGCCTTTTGCAGCTGCGAAGCCGGCAGCTGCGCAACGCCTTTGTGCTTCTTCTGCTCAGCCAGGGGACGCCTCTTCTCTATGCCGGCGACGAGCGGGGGAATTCCCAGTCCGGCAATAATAACGCATGGTGTCAGGACAATGAACTGTCCTGGATTCAGTGGAAAACAGGAAAGCTGGAGAGTGGAATTCTGGAATACGTAAAGAGCCTGATTGCTTTTCGGAAGGCCCATCCCATTTTCCATCAGAGCCGGGAGCTTCGGATGATGGATTATCTCTCCTGCGGCTGTCCGGATGTGTCTTATCATGGCAGACGGGCCTGGTTCGGAGATTTTGAAAATTACAGCCGCAGCGTGGGCGTGCTCTATGCAGGCGATTATATGGAAAAAGATTCGCAAGGAAAAGGGGGAGATGATTATTTCTATATTGCATATAATATGCATTGGATGCCCCATGAAACTGCCCTGCCGGCACTTCCCGGAGAACGTACCTGGAGGACTGCGCTGGATACAGGCAGAGAAGGGATAACAGGGATTTATCCAGAGGGACAGGAACCGGTTCTTGAAGAACAGCGGATGGTTACGGTTCCGGAGCGTACCATTCTGGTGTTGATAGGAAAGTAAGAATTATGAAAGCTTGGAAGCATTTGTGCACCATCACCCGCCACCGGCTGCTGGTGATGAAGTATTGTTTTCGGATCGGCCTCTACTGGCAGGGACTGACCCATGATCTGTCCAAATATGCACCCACAGAGTTTCTTCCGGGATGCCGGTACTACCAGGGATACCGCAGTCCCAACAATGCAGAGCGGGAGGATAAGGGCTATTCTTCCGCCTGGCTGCACCACAAGGGCCGCAATAAGCACCACTATGAATACTGGATCGACTACAGTCTTGAGACAGGAAAAGAGCTGGCCGGAATGAAGATGCCGGTAAACTATGTGGCAGAAATGATGATGGACCGCATAGCAGCCTCCCGCATCTACCAGGGCCGGGCCTACAACCAGCACCACCCCCTGGCTTACTACGAACAGGGCAGAGACGCCTACGTAATTCACAAGGACACAAGAGCGCTTCTGGAGTATCTGCTCCACATGCTGTCCGAACAGGGAGAGGCTGCCACCCTCTCCTATATCCGGCAGAATCTGGTCCGAAAAAAAGATTATCCAAATTTGCAGAAAAAAAGAGGAAAATAGGGGGTAGACGTGGAATGTATATAATAGAGCCGGTTTATCCGGTTAAAACATTTCCACTTCCCTGAGAAAGAAAGGAGTCCCGCCCCGATAACTATGACCATCCGCGAAAATACCGAACAATGGGAAAACCGATACCTAAGCCCTCACGCAGCCCTAAGCGCAGGCACCAAAGGCCGTGAGCGCCCAGAGCCGCCCTGCGACATCCGCCCCGTATACCAGCGTGACCGTGACCGCATCCTCCACTGCAAGTCTTTCCGCCGCCTTAAGCATAAGACCCAGGTCTTTTTGACCCCCAGAGGCGATCACTACCGGACCAGACTGACCCACACCTTAGAGGTCTCACAGACTGCCCGTACCATAGCCAAAGCCCTGCGGCTGAATGAAGATCTCACAGAGGCCATAGCCCTGGGCCACGATCTGGGCCATACGCCCTTTGGACATGCAGGAGAACGGGCCCTGAACCGTCTTTGCAGCAGGGGCTTTGCCCACTACCGGCAAAGTGTCCGGGTAGTAGAGCGCCTGGAGAAGCAGGGCCGGGGACTGAATCTGACCTGGGAGGTCCGGGACGGAATCCGCAACCACAGGACCAGCGGGCATCCGTCCACCCTGGAGGGACAGATTGTGCGTTTTGCAGACAAGATTGCCTACATCAACCATGATATCGACGACGCTATCCGGGCAGGCATCCTGGAGGAGTCGGATATCCCTTCCGAGTACCGCAGGATTTTAGGCGGCTCCACCCGCGAGCGGCTGAATACCCTGATCCATGATATGGTAAACCAGAATATTGACAGGCCAGAGATACAGATGTCAGAAGAGATCGGACAGGCCATGCAGGATCTGCGTAAGTTTATGTTTGAGAATCTGTACACCAATCCCGCGGCCAAGGGGGAGGAAACAAAAGCCCAGGAGCTTTTAGAGGCCCTGTTTTCCCACTATATGGATCACCCGGAAGCTATGTCGGAGGAATTTTCCGGGATGCTCTCCCAGGGAGAGGAGAAGGAAATCGTGGTCTGCGATTACATATCCGGCATGACCGATCAGTACGCTATTTACAAGTTTAACGAGTATTTTATCCCCAAGGCCTGGAGTATTTAGAGGTAATTATTCATTTATGTTTTATCCAGAAGAATTAGTCGAAGAGATACGTTTGAGAAACGATATTGTGGATGTCATATCCGGCTATGTCCGTCTGCGCAGACAGGGGGGCCGGTATTTCGGGCTCTGCCCGTTCCACAGTGAAAAGTCTCCCTCCTTCTCCGTGACGCCGGACCGGCAGATGTATTACTGCTTTGGCTGCCACGCAGGAGGAAACGTATATACATTTTTAATGGAATATGAAAACTTTTCATTTCCGGAGGCAGTCAAGCACCTGGCTGACCGCTGCGGCGTGGAACTGCCGGAGGAGGAATATTCCGAGGAAGCCCGGCGCAAGGCGGATGAGAAGAGCCGGCTTTTGGAAATACATAAAAAAGCGGCCCTGTTTTTCTATTCTCAGCTCAAGCAGAAGGAGGGCGGAGATGCCTATGCCTATCTGCGGAACCGGGAGCTTTCCGATGAAACCATCCGTCATTTCGGGCTGGGTTATTCCAGCCGGCACAATGGACGGCTCTATCAGTATCTGAAGAAGGAAGGGTATCCGGACAGCCTTCTGAAGGATTCAGGACTGATCACCATGGATGAAAAGCGGGGAGCTTACGATAAGTTCTGGAACCGGGTGATGTTTCCGATTATGGATGCCAACAGCCGGGTAATCGGTTTTGGCGGCCGTGTGCTGGGAGACGGGAAGCCCAAATACCTGAATTCGCCGGAGACCAAGATATTCGATAAGAGCCGGAATCTCTACGGACTGAATTTCGCCAGAAGCGCAAGAAAGTCCAATCTGATTATCTGTGAGGGCTATATGGATGTGATTGCCCTCCACCAGGCAGGGTTTAATCAGGCAGTGGCTTCTCTTGGAACGGCGCTGACTTCCCAGCAGGCGCTTTTGATGAAGCGGTATACAGAAGAGGTGCTTCTGACCTATGACAGTGATGAAGCGGGTACCAAGGCGGCTCTGCGGGCCATTCCCATTCTGAAAGAGGCAGGACTTTCTGTGCGGGTGATCAATATGAAGCCCTATAAGGATCCGGATGAATTCATCAAAGCCCTGGGGACAGAGGCCTTTCAGGAGCGGATTGAGGGAGCCGGGAGCAGCTTTCTTTATGAGATCGAAGTCCTGGAACGGGATTATAATCTCAAAGATCCGGCGGAAAAGACAGCATTCTTTGACCAGACGGCCAGAAAGCTTCTGAATTTTCCGGATGAGCTGGAGCGGAATAATTACACGGAAGCCCTGGCGGAACAGTATCATATCAGTTATGAGATGCTTCGGAAAAAGGTGAATCAGATGGGGCTTATGCTGGGCGGGACGGCGCCGCCTGAGCGGCCAAGAGATGTATCAGGGCGTAGAAAGGAAAAAGAGGAAAGCGGAGAGGCTTCCCAGAAGTTTCTGCTGACCTGGATGATATCGGATCCCGTGTATTCTCAGGTGATCCGGCGGTATGTGGAGCCGGACGACTTTACAACTCCCCTTTACCGGCAGATAGCGGGAATGCTCTATGAGCAGCAGGAGCAGGGAGAGAACAATCCCGCGCGGATCATTGGAGCCTTTGAGGATGCGGAGGAACAGCGCAGGGCAGCCGGGGTGTTTAACGCTCTTTTGAAGGTGGAATCAAAGGAAGAAATGGAAAAGGCCCTCCAGCTGAATATTAAAAAGGTCTGCAAAAACGGACTGGATAAAGCAGCCAGAGAACTGGATCCGGCTGATATGGCAGGCATGCAGCGGCTGGTGCAGCGCAGGCGGCAATTGGAGAAACTGCATATTTCTTTGGATTAAGGATAAAATACTAACAAGTTATGGAAGGATGGAACAGCATGGAAGAAAACATGGCAAAGTTTGAGGAGAAGTTAAAAGAGCTTCTGGCTATGGCGAAGAAGAAGAAAAATATTCTGGAATATCAGGAGATCAGTGACTTCTTCAGCGATATGGAGCTGGATGCAGAGCATTTCGAGAAGATTCTGGAATACCTGGAGTCCAATAACATTGATGTGCTCCGTATTACCAGCGAGGATGATGATGACGAGATCATTCTCTCGGAAGAAGATGAAGTCGATGTTGAGCAGATCGATCTTTCCGTACCGGAGGGCGTCAGCATTGAAGACCCTGTCCGTATGTATTTGAAAGAGATTGGCAAGGTTCCTCTTTTAAGCGCGGAGGAGGAAATTGAACTGGCAAAGCGCCTGGAACTGGGAGATGAGGAGGCAAAGAAGCGTCTGGCAGAGGCTAACTTACGTCTGGTTGTCAGTATCGCCAAGCGTTATGTGGGCCGTGGTATGCTTTTCCTGGATTTGATTCAGGAGGGAAACCTGGGACTGATTAAGGCGGTGGAGAAGTTTGACTACCGCAAGGGCTTTAAGTTCAGTACCTACGCTACCTGGTGGATCCGTCAGGCGATTACAAGGGCTATTGCGGATCAGGCCAGAACCATCCGGATTCCAGTGCATATGGTGGAGACCATCAATAAGCTGATCCGGGTATCCCGTCAGCTGCTGCAGGAGCTGGGCCGGGAACCCTCGCCTGAAGAAATTGCAGAAGAGATGAAGCTTCCTGTGGAGCGGGTGCGGGAAATTCTGAAGATTTCTCAGGAGCCGGTGTCCCTGGAAACGCCCATCGGAGAAGAGGAAGACAGTCATCTGGGAGACTTTATCCAGGATGATAATGTTCCGGTTCCTTCGGATGCCGCAGCTTTTACGCTCTTAAAGGAACAGCTGGTAGAGGTGTTGAGCACGCTGACGGATCGGGAGCAGAAGGTTCTGCGTCTGCGCTTCGGACTGGACGACGGACGGGCCCGGACCCTGGAGGAAGTGGGAAAAGAATTTAATGTAACCAGGGAGCGCATCCGCCAGATTGAGGCCAAAGCGCTTCGGAAGCTCCGCCATCCCAGCCGCAGCAGAAAGCTGAAGGATTATCTGGACTAGGCCTATGAAGCTGTCAGAACGATTGGAGCGGGTGGCCGGGATGGTCACGGAGGGAAACAGACTGGCAGATGTGGGCACCGATCACGGCTATATTCCCATCTGGCTTATAAGACAGAAGCGGATTCCTTCAGCAATAGCCATGGATATTCATGAGGGGCCGCTGATGCGGGCCAAAAGCCATATTCAGGAGGCAGGGCTTGAGGCTTACATAGAGACAAGGCCTTCGGACGGTCTTGCGGCCCTTCTGCCTGGAGAGACAGATACGGTTCTCATTGCCGGAATGGGCGGTATTTTAACAGAAGCTATTTTGAACCGGGGAAGGGATGTGCTTTCTGCGGTTCAGGAGCTGGTTCTTCAGCCGCAGTCGGAAATTGCGGGTGTCCGGCAGTGGTTGGAGCGCAACGGCTGGCGGATTGTCTGTGAGGATACGGTGAAAGATAACGGAAAATATTATTTTCTTATGAAAGCAGTGCCGGGCAGGGAGGAAGATTATACTATATCGGAATACCGTTATGGGAGGCTGAAGTACCAGCGCTCCCTTCCTGTGCTGGAGGAGTATTTGAGAAAGCGGATAAAGGTGAATCAGGAGACGGTTCTGGGGCTTCCCAAAAGAGAAGACCAGCGTATTTGGGCGCGGGAGGAATTTCTGCAAAGGGATATCCGGATCCTTGAGGAAGCTTTGAAGGAATGCACAGCTTTGCAGAAAACGCGCTTTGGACAGCATCTGGGAGAGTGAGAAATTAGGAGAGCAATGAGGGAAAATGCGCAAAAGGAGGCGGCAGAGGGATGATAACATGTCAGGAGCTGATTGAGAAGCTGGAGGAGCGGTATCCCAGAATGTATGCCTGTGGCTGGGACAATACAGGACTGCTGGCAGGGGATCGGGAGCAGGCGGTTCAGACCGTGTATATTGCATTGGATGCGGTAGAGGCAGTGATAGATGAAGCTGTTAAAGCAGGAACGGATCTTCTGGTGACCCACCATCCTATGATTTTCGGCAGTATCAAATCCGTTACAGGGGATGATTATGTGGGAAGGCGCCTTATACGGCTTATCCGGGAAAATATTTCCTGTTATGCCATGCACACCAATTACGACGTGATGGGAATGGCAGAACTGGCGGCCTCTTATCTGGGCCTTCAGGATACGTTTGTACTGGAGGAAGTGCTGGACGGAGAGGGCATCGGCCGGGTGGGTGCGCTCAGAGATTCCATGACCTTGAAGGATTGCGCGGATCTGGTGAAGGAGCGGTTTCATCTTCCCAATGTAAAGGTTTTTGGGGATTTGAATAAAATAGTAAGGACGGCTGCAATTTCACCGGGAGCGGGGAAAAGCATGGCAGAGCCTGCGCTGCTTTCAGGAGCAGACGTACTGATTACCGGGGATATAGATCATCATACGGGAATCGATATGGAGGACTGCGGTCTCACGGTGATTGACGCCGGACATTATGGAATTGAACATATTTTTATAGAAGATATAAAGAAATTTCTGGAAAGGCATTTCCCGGATCTGACAATTCATACGGCCAGGATCCGGCAGCCATTTACAGTATTGTAAAATAGATAAAACAGGAGGACAGAAATGGATTATCGAGTAAGGGTTGGCAAAAACACGTATGAATACCCAGGCGGAACAACTTACCAGACCATTGCAAAGGATTTTCAGAAAGATTATCCCCATGATATTGTATTGGTGTCTGCAGATCACCGCCTGCAGGAGCTGGGGAAATGTCTGTCTTCGGACTGTGAACTGCATTTTCTGACGACGGCTGATTTTATCGGCCAGCAGACCTACCGGCGGAGCATGACGCTGCTTTTGATGAAATCTCTTTACAAGGTGGCGGGCCATGACAAGATCCATCGGGCCCAGGTGCAGTATTCTCTGAGCAACGGCTATTACTGTACGCTTGAGGGGGATCTGCTTCTGGATGAGGATCTGCTTGAACGGGTTAAGGCGAAAATGCTGGATTATGTAGAGCGGCGGATGCCCATTGAGAAGCGGAATGTGAATACGGATGAGGCGCGCGCTGTATTCCATGCTCACAAGATGTATGATAAGGAAAAGCTGTTCCGTTACCGCAGAGCTTCCAGGGTGAACATCTACAGTCTGGGGGATTTTGAAGACTATTATTATGGTTACATGGTGCCGGATACCAGTTATCTGAAGTATTTTGAGCTGTATCTGTATGATGCGGGCTTTGTGATTCAGTTCCCTGCCCAGACTGCGCCGGAGACTGTACCGCCTTTTAAGCCCCAGCACAAAGTGTTCCAGGTGATGAAGGAATCCGTTTCCTGGGGAGATATGCTGGGAGTTTCCACAGTAGGAGATCTGAATGACTGCATTTCCAGAGGAGGCATGCAGGAGCTGGTCATGGCCCAGGAAGCGCTGCAGGAGCGCAGGATTGCGGAGATAGCAAGGCAGATTGCGGAGGATAAGAGCCGGAAGTTTATCATGATTGCCGGGCCTTCCTCTTCCGGAAAGACCACCTTCTCCCACCGGCTGTCCATTCAGCTGAAGGCAGCAGGCTTACGGCCCCATCCCATTGCGGTGGACAATTACTTTGTGGAACGGGAAATGACGCCTAAGGATGAGGACGGGAATTACAACTTTGAGTGCCTGGAAGCTGTGGATACAAAGCTTTTTAACCGGCAGATGAGTGAACTGCTTTCCGGGAAAACAGTGGAAATTCCTCATTTCAACTTTAAGCTGGGCCGGAAGGAATACAATGGAGACTATATGACCCTGGGCGAGGAGGATATTCTGGTGCTGGAGGGCATCCACTGCCTGAACGACAAGCTTTCCTACAGCCTGCCCAGAGAAAGCAAATTTAAGATCTATATCAGCGCGCTTACACAGCTGAATGTAGATGAACATAACCGTATTCCCAGCACAGACGGACGCCTGATCCGGCGGATGGTGCGTGATGCCAGGACCAGAGGTTCGGGAGCGGCCCGGACCATCGGCATGTGGCCCTCTGTGCGGCGGGGAGAAGATGAGAATATTTTCCCCTATCAGGAGGAAGCGGATGCTATGTTTAACTCGGCGCTTATCTATGAGCTGGCAGTGCTGAAGCAGTATGCGGAGCCTCTTCTCTTCGGAATCGGCCGGGAGGAGCCGGAGTATCAGGAAGCCAAGCGGCTCTTGAAGTTCCTGGATTATTTTCTGGGTGTGGACAGTTCCTTTATCCCGGAGAATTCTCTGGTGCGGGAATTTATCGGAGGCGGGTGCTTCCGGGTGTAAGGGGATGGACCGCAGGCGAAGGGGCTGCGGGACTGGGAGGTTTAAACAGCAGTCCGCGAAGCATGTCCCAAAAGGATTTACGGACGGAACGAAACGGCCGGAAATCCTTCTGCAACAGGGGGCAGGCGAAGGGGCTGCAGAACTGGAATGGAGGATGAAATGAAAACAGGGCTTACAAGAGAGCAGGCTTTGGCGCTGCTTAAGAAATATAATCGGGAACCGTTTCATATCCTTCACGGACTCACCGTGGAGGGCGTTATGCGCTGGTATGCAAAGGAACTGGGCTATGGGGAAGAGGAGGATTTCTGGGGAATTGCCGGACTTCTTCATGATATTGATTTTGAGCTGTATCCAGAGAAGCACTGTCAGAAGGCTCCGGAGCTTCTGCGTGAGAGCGGGGCGGAAGAGGAATTGGTTCATGCGGTGTGCAGTCATGGTTACGGACTGGTGTCAGATGTAAAGCCCGAACATGAGATGGAGAAGGTTCTCTTTGCTGCAGATGAGCTGACCGGCCTGATTGGAGCAGCCGCCCGGATGCGTCCTTCCAGGAGCGTGATGGATATGGAGGTTTCCAGTCTTAAAAAGAAGTTTAAGGATAAACGCTTTGCGGCAGGCTGTTCCAGGGACGTGATCCGGGACGGTGCAGACGCTTTGGGCTGGGATTTGGAGAAGCTCTTTTCCATGACCATAGAGGCCATGCGTTCCTGTGAGGAATCGATAGCGAAGGAGATGGAATAATGCGTATCCTGTGTATCGGGGACAGCAATACCTGGGGGTACAATCCCGTAAACGGCCGGCGTTTTGAGAAGCGGTGGCCGAAGATTTTGGGGGAGATGATGCCAGACAGTGAAATCATTGAGGAAGGCCTGTGCGGCCGCACGGTAATTTCCAGAGATGACGAGCAGCCGGAACGCTGCGGAATCGACAGCCTGCGGATGCTGCTGATGTCCCATGCGCCGGTGGATCTGGTGATTGTTATGCTGGGAACCAATGAGTTCAAAAGCGTGTTTCACGCCAATGCCCGCTATATTGCCAAAGGCATCCGGGCCTATATCCGCACCATTAAGAATCCCTTCCTGTGGGAAAAAACTTACATTCCCCGGCTGCTGGTGATTTCTCCCATTCTGCTTCGGGATAATATTCAGGAGCGTGAGGAGTTCTATACCGGCTTCGATGCGTACAGCCTTATCCAGTCTCAGAAGCTGGCCGAGGAGACTGCCCGGATTTGTGAGAGCTACCAGGTGGACTTTATGGATGCGGCAGATTATGCGCAGGCTTCTGAAACAGATGGAATCCACATGGACGAAGAGAATCACAGGAAGCTGGCGCAGGCGGTTTACGAGAAAATAAAGAGCTTTCATTGAGAAGGCAGAAGGAGCATAACAGATTTTTTTCAGCATTCATGTTTTAAAGTTTCTGGTTCAGCAATCTGCACAAGAAGATTCCAATAAATTTGTAGGATCTCATAATTGACAGGGGAGTGTTCCGACGGTATGATAATAGCAGAGGTTATGAATACGTATTCACAAGCCAGATCGGAATTCAGTGCATGAATTTAATCCATATACCAGGAGGCATGAGGCATATATGATTACAATGACAGAGATCGCAAAGCTGACAGGCGTTTCCCAGCCTACCGTTTCCAGAGTGCTGAACGGGAACCAGGCGGTAAATCCGGAAGTCCGGGAGCGTGTGACGGCCTGTGCCAAGGCCCATGGCTATCAGCCCAATGTGATGGCCCAGAGCCTGGCCGGGAGCAGAACACATCTTATAGGCGTGATTTTGACAGATATCTCCAATGCCTTCTTTGCAGACCTGGTAAAGTACATTGAGCAGGAGGCCGGGAAGAGCGGATACAGCCTTATCCTCTTTAACAGCAACTATGATTTGGAACATGAGCAGAACTGTCTGGAGGTGGTTCAGCGCTACCGGGTGGACGGACTGATTGTGGTTCCGGTGCAGGAGGAAAGCGTTCATTGGAAAGAGGGGATTCACCGCCTTAAGATTCCTGTGGTTGTGATTACCAGACAGGTGAAGGAACTGGATTCCGTGTATGTAGATCATCACAGAGCCGGGTATCAGGTGGGCCGCCATCTGTGTCAGGAAGGCTATGAGAATTATATCTTTTTTGGACAGACAGCAGATCGGAAGTATCAGGGCTTTGCGGAAGCTCTGCAGGAATGGAATCCGGTTTATAAGCAGCGCATGATCGAGATTGCCTCGAAGGATCCGGCAGAGATTGAGGGGCGGCTGAAGGAGCATTTTAAGAAATATCCGGGCCGGACCGGTATCTTTGCCTATAACGACCGGAGAGCGCTGCAGATGCTGGGGATTCTCCAGAAAATGGGAATTGATGTGCCGGGCCGGGCCGGCGTGGTGGGATTTGATAACACTTATATGTGTGAATATCTCCATCCTGCGCTGACCAGCGTGTCCCAGCCCAATGAGGCCATGGCAGTGACGGCAGTGGAGCTTCTTCTGCACCGGCTTGAGCACCCGGAGGACTCCCGGATACAGGACTGTCCCATGCAGGCACAGCTCATTTCCAGAGAGAGCTCTGTACTATAAAAGGCTTTGAATGGATGGAGCACCAAAGGAGCAGGAGCCTGACGGTTTACAGGAACAGGGCTCCACAGGGAAAGCGTTCCCAGGGCATAAGCTTTGCGCATGCCCTTTTAACAGCCTCTTCGTGAATACGCATTCACAAAAGAAATCATCTACAAGAAATAATTTCAGAAAGGTAAAAGAAGATCATATGAACGCCTTACATCATTTATGGGATCAGCTGCTGGAAGAAACATTAAAAAGCGGCCTAAAAAGCCGGAAAGGCGGAAATAACCGCTGGCGTCCCAAGCTTCATATTGCGCCTCCTGCCGGGTGGCTTAATGACCCCAATGGTCTTTGTCAGTATCAGGGAGTTTACCATGCATTTTATCAGTTTTCGCCCTTTGAGACAAAAGGCGGCCTGAAGTTCTGGGGGCACTGCACCAGCAGAGATCTGCTGCACTGGAAGTTTGAGGGGGTTCCCCTTGTTCCGGATCAGCCATGGGACTGTCATGGTGTTTACTCCGGTTCCGCTTTGGTGGAGGATGGCAGAATGTACCTCTACTATACCGGGAATATAAAGGAAGAAGGGGATCATGATTACATCTGTACCGGCAGGCGCTCCAGCACGATGCTGGCGGTAAGTGAGGATGGAAGAACAGTGGCAGGGAAGGAACTTCTGCTGGCCAATACGGATTATCCGGCAGATCTGACCTGTCATGTGCGGGATCCCAAGGTGTGGAAGCAGGATAATGTCTACTACATGGTCCAGGGAGCCAGGACCAGGGAGGATAAGGGGGTTGTGCTCCTCTTTTCTTCCAGGGATAAACGGCACTGGGAAAACTGCGGCCGTCTGGAGACCGAAGAAGCCTTCGGATATATGTGGGAGTGCCCGGACATATATACCCTGCCAGAGACAGAATGTACAGCTGCGGCGCAGCAGGACTGCGGGACACAAAGCGGGGAGGAGTACAGCAAAGAAGGACAGGGGAGGCCGGGATATAGAACGATCTTAAGTATCTCCCCCCAGGGCCTAAAGCAGGAGGGACTGCATTATGCCAATGTCTATCAAAGCGGCACCTGCTTTCTTACCGGGGACTTCCGGGAAAAGCCAGGACTGGAAGCATTCCGGGAGCTGGACGGCGGGTTCGACTTCTATGCACCGCAGACCTTCCTGGCAGAAGACGGCCGGAGAATCCAGATCGCCTGGATGGGGGTACCGGATACAGATGCCTTTTATACCAACCGGACCGTTGAGGACGGCTGGCAGCATATGATGACCATACCCAGAGAGCTGTCTCTTCGAAGAGGCCGGATCTGCCAGAACCCGGTGAGGGAGCTTCAGGACTGGTGGAATCAGTCACATGCCTTTGAGGGAGGATTCCGGGAAGCTGTGGATCCCTGCTGTCAGCTGGATGTGGAGACAGGCGGAGGGGACATCCGGATTATTCTGGCGGATGGATTGGAGCTTTCTTATAATAGGAAGGAAAAAATTTTCCGCATGGAATTTACAGATCCATCTCTTGGGGCAGGACGGATTCTGCGGGGGAGGGAACTGGAAGAGCTGGACCGTCTGCGGATCCTTATGGATGTCTCCAGTGTGGAGGTTTTTCTGAATGAGGGAGAGGATGTATTTACCACCCGCTTTTACCCGGAAGGAGATTCTATAAGGGTCCATGCAGAAGGCGGAAAATGCCGGGGAACGTATTATTTTCACACAGAAGAAGCAGAAAGGGAAAATTGATCGCAGCTTCAGGTCATTGCGGTTAATATAAAACGGCCCATGGGGCCTAAAAAGGAGAGGAGAAGTTATGGACTACAGAAAAACGGCAGAAGAGATTTATGAGAAGGTCGGAAAAAAGGAAAATCTCATATCTGCAGCTCACTGTGCAACCCGGCTCCGCCTGGTGCTGGCGGACAATGCCAGATGTGACGTCAAGGCGGTGGAGGAGATTGACGGAGTCAAAGGTGTGTTCAGCGCATCCGGACAGCTTCAGATCATTCTGGGAACGGGAATTGTCAACAAGGTTTACGATGAATTTCTGGCAGTGTCAGGTCTGACGGCAGCCAGCAAGGAGGAAGCCAAGGCGGCAGCCGCGGCCAAGCAGCCCCTTTACAAGCAGGCCGTTAAGACCCTGGGAGATATCTTTGTTCCTATTATTCCGGCCATTGTGGCAAGCGGTTTCCTGATGGGAATTATGGAAGCACTGAACTTTATGGTAAATAACGGATTTCTGAATATTGACACATCGGGCTCTATATTCGTATTTGCCAACTTGTTTGCCAACACAGCCTATGTGTTCCTGCCGATTCTCATTGCCTGCAGCGCGGCCAAGGTGTTCGGCGGCAATCTCTATCTGGGAGCTGTCATTGGTATGCTGATGATCCACCCGGATCTCCAGAATGCCTGGACCGTAGCCAGCGAAGGTGTTCTCAGAACCCAGAAGGTATGGTTTGGACTTTATGAGGTGGATCTGGTAGGCTATCAGGGACATGTGATTCCGGTGATTATTGCCGTCTTCGTGATGTGCATGATTGAGAAGAAACTGCACAAAATTGTTCCGGCCATGTTTGACCTGTTTGTCACGCCTCTGGTGAGCGTATTTGTAACGGGATATCTTACATACTCCATAATCGGTCCGGTGTTTGTGGCCATTGAAAATGGAATTATCGGCGGTGTTCAGCAGCTGATTGCCCTGCCCTTTGGAATCGGGAGCTTTTTGATGGGCGGTCTCTATTCAACAACCGTTGTGGCAGGCGTACATCATATGTATACCGTGATTGATGTGGGACAGCTTGGGCTTTACGGCGTAACTTACTGGCTGCCGCTGGCCTCTGCTGCCAACATTGCCCAGGGTGCGGCGACACTGGCAGTTGCCCTGAAGACGAAGAATCAGAGAACCAAATCCATGGCAGTTCCTTCTGCAATGTCCTGTTTTATGGGGATTACAGAGCCGGCTATCTTTGGTGTAAATCTGCGGTTCTTCAAACCCTTTATCTGCGGAGCCGTAGGCGGTGCCTGCGGAGCGCTGTATGCCTCGATTGTGGGACTTGGGGCATCGGGAACAGGCGTGACAGGTATCTTTGGCCTGTTGCTCTGTCTCCATGACCCGGTCAATTATATCATTATGTTCCTTATTGCGGCAGCTGTATCCTTTGTGCTTACCTGGATGTTTGGATATAAGGATCCGGAAGAGGCGGTTAAGGCAGAGGCAGAAAAGGCAGTAAATGAGGCGGAGCCGGCGGTTCATATGGATACAGAGCCCAATGCCGTGTATGCACCCGTGGCAGGACGCGTGATACCGCATACGGAAATCGGGGATGCAACCTTTGCTTCCGGCGCCCTTGGATCCGGCGTTGGAATCATTCCGGCCAGGGGAGTGGTGGCAGCGCCTTTTGACGGAGAGATTGCCATGTTCTTTGACACAAAACATGCCATTGGGCTTGTGAGTGAGAGCGGAATTGAGATTCTGATTCATGTGGGAATCAATACAGTGGAATTGAATGGAAAGCATTTTTGCGCTCTGAAGGAATCCGGTGCCAAAGTAAAGGCCGGAGAGCGTCTGCTGGAGTTTGATCTGAATGCCATTCAGGCAGAAGGCTATGATGTAACCACGGCGGTTCTGGTGTCTGCACCGGAACAGGTGGAGGTTGTGAAGACCGGGGATGTGGAGGAACTGGAGAAAATTCTGACAGCTGGAGCGTAGAATTTGAAATAAGAGATGTGAATCTGGGGAGCAAAAGCTTAGGGAGCTGCAGCTCCCCAAGCTTTTGTGTTCAATGGTTCAAAGGCAGTTCCAGCTTCTCAAGCCTGTCCTGCAAAGAGGCATGGAAAGGCTCATTGGAGTAAATCTGATTCTTGATAGCAAGCATGCGGGCATCTGTCTGAGCGATGATGTCCGCGCATTCTTTCAGCTGGGCAGAAATCTTCTCAGGATTCTCCACATCCTGTTTATACTTGAGCTGATGATCTACATTGGCCCAGAAATCCATAGCGATAGTACGGATCTGCACCTCAACCCGCAGATTCCGTTTCTGTTCAGAAAAGAACACCGGAATCTCTACGATAAGATGAAGACTGCGGTATCCATTGGGTTTTGGGTTCTGAATATAGTCTTTCCTGCGGATCAGCGTGATATCGTCCTGTTTTAGCAGCATATCAGCCACTGCATAAATGTCATCGATGAAGGAACAGATTACACGGATCCCGGCCACATCATTGAGATTGGCCTCAACAGCCTCCACCGTAAAAGGAGCATCATAGCGCTTCAGCTTCTGAATGATGCTTAAAGGCCGCTTGATGCGGGAAGCAATATGGTTGATAGGGTTCCGCTTGTGGCGGATACTCAGCTCATCATTTAAAACCTCCAGCTTGGTGCGGACTTCCCGGATGGCACAGTTGTACATCATCATCAATTCCTGAAACTGAAAGGCCTGATTGGCGAAATGTACGGGTATTTCCGGAAGCAGTTCCGTTTCTGTAAAAGAGATATGTGCCTGATCTTTCATGTATAACAACTCCTGTTTTCCCGGCACAGCCGCAGAAATTAATGCCGCGGGTTATCCTTGACCTGGGTGCAGGCTTTCAGAGCTTCCACGGTAACCTGGCTGATGAGACGGCTGGTATAGTAGCTGACCAGAGGATCCACAGCAAATTTATCGACAATTTTGTATTTGGCCGGAAGGCCGCTTAAGGTCAAAGCAATGGTATCTGCCTTGCAGCGGTCGCAGGTACACACATCAAACTGCTTCATAAAATAAATGATCTTATCCTCTACGATCCGCTGCATGAGATTCAGCATTACGTAATCCGGTTCCGGTTCTGCCGGCGGTTTTGGGGTAAGCTCCACAACTTCCTGTGGGGGCTTGGGCTCTGCTGCAGCTTCTGCCGCAGGTTCCGGTATAGCTTCTGTGGGTTCTGGCGCAGGTGCAGGTTTAGTCCCGGATTCAGCAACAGCATCTGCAGATTCAGGCTTTGCCTGCGAAGTTATGGCTGCAGGTTCTGGTGCGGCAGATACGGGTTCCGATACTGCGGGCTCTGCCGCCGGTACAGGCTCTGCTGCAGTTTCTGCTTTAGGTACGGTTTCCGGTTGGGAGTCAGGTACTGCCGCTTCGGTCTCTTCCCTGAGCTCTTCTGCAGGAAGCATATCCGCCGCTTCTGCTGCGGTCTTTAGCATAGCGGTTTTTGCCGCAGGTTCCGGAACTGCCTGCGCTTCCGGCTCCAGATCTTTTAACAATTCTTCCCGAATCTTTTCAGCTATGGGATCGTCTTCCCTGGCAGCGCTGTCAATGATGGAAATATTAGAAGGAACTTCCGGAACGGGAGCTGCCGGGGTTCTGACAGGTTCTGATTTCGGATCGGGCTTTGGCGCTGTGTCTTTGTCTTCCGCTTCCTTAGGAGCATCCTTCGCCTGAGCCTGCTCACTCTCTTTTTCTGTATCGCCCCCTGCGTCCTGCTGTCCGGAAAGCAGATTTAAAACGTGTGCGGTTTTATTACTTTTGCGTGCCATGTAGAACCTCCTGCTGACTGATCTTATATAATACTTCTCTTACAAAGGCATTGTAATCAATGGAAGGATTGGAACGGGGAGCGTAATCATAGATACTTTCTCCGTGGGCCGGAGCCTCGGCAACGGTCACGCTGGGGCGGATTTGCGTCTCAAATACGGTACTGTGGATCTGTCCGGCGATATTTTGCGCCATTTCTTTTACCTCCCGTGCCAGGATGGTCCGGCGGTTGAACTTGGTCAGTACAATCCCCAGCACATGAAGATGAGGATTGACGGACTGCTGGACAGAATTGATGGTTTCTTTAATCTGAGCCACGCCTACAATGCTTAGGATCTCTGCCACCATAGGAATAATAAGATAATCGGCAGCCGCGTAAGCATTTACGGTCAGAATATTGAGAGCCGGCGGTGTATCGATGATGATAAAATCATAGCGGTCTTCTATGGGCATGAGAAGCCGTTTAAGCATCAGCTCTCTTCCCGGTTCGTTAAATTCAAGCTCCGCGCTGCTCAGCAGGATATTGGATGTGATCAAATCACAGTAATCCGTAGGCTGGATGGCGTCTTCAATGGGGATCTGATATTTGAATACCTCATAAATGGTTTTGGAATCTTCAATATCAAGGCCGAGACTGAATCCGAAATTACCCTGGGGATCCAGATCAATGCCGAGTACTTTTCTGCCCTCTCTGGTAAGTCCGGCTGCCAAAGCACTTGAAGTTGTGGTCTTGCCGACCCCGCCCTTCTGATTGGTAAGTGCAATGATTGTAGCCAAAGTAAATTCCTCCGTTTCTAAAAATTTCATTTGAGTATTAACTAAAGTATACTATATGCCGATAAATAAGTACAGAGTAATTTCGAAATTGTATTAAAAATAGGCAGTCTGGCGCTGCTGCTTACATGTTGTTACTTTTTACAGACAGCATGACCGGCGGGGAGAATAGGAACAGACAGATTTAAGTAACATGAGAGATTTCAAAGAAGAAGGAGTGGATTAATATGGCTAGTATCAGCAGTCTCAGTTCATCGACAAACAACGCAATGTCAAGTTTAAGAGGTTATGGCGGACTTGCCAGCGGTCTCGATCGGGATGAGCTGATTCAGGGAATGACTTCCGGAACACAGACGAAGATAACCAAGCAGGAGCAGGCGAAGACAAAGCTGGAATGGCAGCAGCAGGCCTATCGCAATATCAGTGATAAGATGATTGCGTTTGCCAACAAGTATACAGCGACCATGTCTTCCAGCACCAATCTGTTCAGTGATGCCTTCTGGGGAGCAGCCTCTACCAGTGTAATAGGCAAGAACAATAAGTTTATCAGCGTGGCGGGGGCCAATAAGACAGCGGCGGCCAACGTATCTATTCTTGGCGTGAAGCAGCTGGCACAGAATGCCAAACTGATGTCCTCCTCTGCCGTATCGGATCGGAAGCTGACAACCGGCGAGATCAATCCGGAAGCTATGGATATCAGTACCCTGGCGGGAAAGAATCTTCAGTTTAAGATAGGCGGCAAGTCTTACAGTGTGTCTCTGGAATATGGAGAGGGTAAGCCTTTTGCAAACGCTCAGGAAGCAGCAGACGCCTTTAATGAAGCCATGAAAAAGGTGGAAGTTGGCGAGGACAGCGGATCCAGGAAGCAGACGTTGTTCGATTCGGTGGAGATAGGCGTTACAAAGGATGGGAACGGCAAGGATGTCTTTACAATTAAACAGAAGAATAATGCGGTGAGTCTGACAGGCGGATCTGCTCTGGAAGCTATGGGCTTTAAAGAGCAGGTAGATGCCATGAAGAAAAATAACAGGGTTGGCTTAGATATTCCGGGAGGCGAGGGTATTCAGGCCGGACTGCCAGCCAAATTATCTGAGAACCAGACCCTGGCACAGCGTCTGGGCGGAAAGAGTCTGTACTTCAACTATAATGGAACCACCAAGGAGATTAAACTTCCTTCTGCTGATGATGCTGCATGGAATAGAAGGGATGCGAACGGCGGCCTGGAGTACGTAAAGGAAGAACTGCAGAAGGGGCTGGACGCGGCCTTTGGCGAGGGAAGAGTGGAAGTTGACCTGAAGGACAATAAGCTTACCTTCAAGACTACCATACCCAATGAGAAGAACGCGGACGGTTCCGCCAAAGAGGATACAACCTCCACACTCAGCATAGTAGAGGGCAGTAACTCCGTTATGTCTTCCTACGGCGGCATGGGGATCACAACAGGGGAGTCCAACCGGCTGAATCTGGGCGCAGGAATAAAGAATTCCGGATTAAACGGCGCCGATAAGATGGCAGATGACAAGACCTACACCATGAAAATCAATGGTAAGGAATTTGAATTTACGGCCAAGGATTCCATCAATTCCATTATGGATAAGATCAACAAATCCGATGCGGGTGTGAAGATTTCCTATATGTCTACGGCAGATAAGTTCGTAATGGAGTCTACCGTGGGAGGAGCGTCCGGTTCCATTGAATTAGAGGGTGACGGAGCAGCCCTGCTGTTTGGCACAGAGACAGATAACCCGGCCGAGGGAACCAATGGCTTTGCTTATACAGCGGGCCGGGATGCAATTGTAGCAGTCAAGTATGCGGGTTCTGATGAAGTCATCGAGCTGACACGGGGAAGCAACAGCTTTTCCATCGACGGCCTCAATGTGACGGCCAAAGGCGTGTTCGGTTACAATGGAGATGAGGTAAGCGGGGACATTGAGGATGCGGTTACCTTTGAGACTAATGTAAGCTCCGACAAGATGGTCAGCGCTATTTCCGATATGGTGAAAGAATACAATGAGATTCTGGAGCTGGTGAATACCCAGCTGAGCACCCGTCCGGACAGAGATTACTTCCCGCTGACGGACGATCAGAAAAAGGAAATGAGCGAGAGCGAAATTAAGCTGTGGGAGGAAAAGGCCCAGGCCGGAATCCTGTTCGGCTCCAGTGAGCTGCGCAGTCTGTCCGACGATCTGCGGTGGGCGATTCTTCCCAAGGATCAGCAGGCGATGGAAGCCATGGGAATTTCCGTATCCAGCAGCTGGCAGGACAACGGCAAGCTTTCCTTTGACGAGACGAAGTTCAAGGCGGCCCTGGAGCAGGATCCCGATGCAGTCAAAGCGGCATTTACCAAGGCAGACGGCATTGCATCAAATCTGAAGAATACGATGAATAAGTATGTGAATACCATGGGAGCTACCAAGGGTATTCTGATTGAGAAGGCAGGTTCCACCCATGCTCCGACCAGTGTGCTGAGCAACTCTTTGAAGTCAGAGATTGATGATGTTGACAAGATTCTGGCGAATTTGAAAGCAAAGCTGAAAACGGAACAGGATCGGTACATCAGCCAGTTCACACAGCTGGAAACATTGATTTCCCAGATGAATTCTCAGAGCAGTTATATCAGTTCACTTGGCTTCTAAGATACAGGAGCGCACGGGGAAATGATATGCGGTTCTGTGGGAGTAAGAGAGAGAAAGGGTAAGAAGTGAAACAGTGATGAATGGTTATCAGCAGTATAAAACCCAGTCAGTCAACACCATGACGGCCAGCGAAATGCTTTTGCTCTTGTTTGATGAGCTGGTGAAGAGACTTACCAGGGCAGAACTGGCATTGGAGGTAAAGGATGACGCACTGTTTAATCAGTCCGTAACCCGCTCCAGAGAGATTGTGCAGTATTTAAAAACTACTCTGGACAGACAATATGCCATCAGCAGAGAACTGAGCATTATGTATGATTTCTTTATTTATGAACTGGCACGGATCAGCGCAGGCAGGAACCCGAAAGTAATTCAGGAGCTGAAGGAGCTGGTAGAGGAACTGCGGGAAGCATTCCGGGAAGCCAGCAGAATGCTCAACAATTAGGAGGCAGAGATGGCAGATCAGGAATTATGGACAGAGCTTCTCAAGCAGATGCAGAGGCGGTATCAGTCTGTAAATGAAGTGTTCCGCGTAACAGGAGAGATAGCAGACATCCTGTCAAGAGATGACAGAGTGGCGGCACAGATGCTTTTAGAGATGCGCCAGGAGGAACTGGATCACCTTTCTGCCAGTGAGGAAAACATCTACGCGCTTCTGGACTGTATGTCCAAGGAGGAGCGGGCAGGAGTTCTGGCTTTGATGAAAGGGGAGCGTAAGCTTTCCGGGGAAGCTTCCTTTGAAGAAAAGAAGATCGGGGAGATAGGAGAAAATATCAGAAGAAATCTGGAAAAGATCGTGGAGCTGGATCGGGTGATCAGCACAAAGCTGGCAGGAAAAGATTCCTTTTATGCACGGCCTTGACAGGAATTCTGAGGAAAGAGAGGGTGGAAAAAATTCACCCTTTCTTTTTTTTCGGAAATATTGTAGAATTTATGGGATAACAGATAGGATGCAGGGGGAACAGTCATGTCTCAGATAGTATTTGAGCATGTAACAAAAATATTTGACCCAGACGAGCTGGTGCTGGAGGACATTTCGTTTCGTGTGGAAAAGGGCGAATTTTTATTTTTGATTGGAAAAAGCGGTGTGGGAAAGTCCAGCATTTTGAAGCTTCTGAGCAGGCAGGAGGATGCCACCGAGGGGAAGATCTACATCGATCAGCAGGATATCAGCCAGTTAAAAAGGAAAGAAATCCCTTATTTTCGAAGAAAGTTTGGAATTATGCAGGCGGATATGCGCTGTCTCAGGGACCGGACGGCCTATGATAACCTTCTGCTGGTGATGCGCTCCTGCGGTTATTCCCGTTCCAGAAGTCGGCAGCGGATTATGGAAGTGCTGGGAAGGGTGGGGATGGCTCACAAGGCCGGACGCTATCCGCAGGAACTGTCTGTGGGAGAGGAGGCCAGGGTTCTTCTGGCCAGAGCTCTTTTGACGGATCCGCAGATTCTGCTGGCAGATGAGCCTACGGCAAATCTGGATCCGGATATGTCCTGGGACATGATGAATCTCTTGAATGATATCAACCGTCAGGGGATCACGGTTCTTGTCAGCAGTCATTCCGTGGAGCTGGTGAATATTATGCATAAGCGGGTACTGACCTTGGTGGAAGGAATGCTTGTCTCCGATGAAAAGAACGCCGGATACAGTGCCAAAGCACTGGATATTTTTGAGGAACGCAGAGTCCGGCAGCTTCGGGAGGGAAGAATTTTAAAAAATAGATAAAAAAATAACAATTTTTTTGAAATTTAGTTATTTATATTACTTTAGAACCGATATATAATATAGGAGTATCTGAAAATATGTATATCATTAGGGTGCCGATTTGGCACCTTGAGGATAAAAGGAAAAGGGGGCAAAGATATGGCAGTTGGAAGAGTCGGCTCTTCAATGAGCAGTTATATGAACTATACGTCCGCCATTAATCAGCTTCGGTTACAGCAGGCATTGCAGAATTACCATTCTAATCGGCAGGCAGTTTCTCCGGTGCAGCGTGTCAATCGCTCCTACAAAGATTCAAGTTTGAATTTTCTGAAAGATTATAATTCGACTATGACGGATCTGATGCAGTCTGCGAATACGCTTCGGGACTCGAATGCTTCAGGAGCTGCCAATGCACTTACTGTGGGCAGTTCGGATTCTTCTGTGGTGACAGCAGAGGAACGGTTTGGTTCAGGGTCTTCGGCGGAGCTGGCGCTGAATGTGGTACAGACGGCGAAAGCTCAGACCAATCAGAGCAATGGAGTGGATGCATTGGCCAAGGGCACTTCTGGAATGGATTTTACGATTCGTTCCCAGAGCGCTTCCGGAGGCGTATCTTATGCGTCTGTCCGGGTGGATGCCCGTAAGGCGGATGGGGGCCTGCGGACAAACCAGGAGATGCTGGAGGAGGCTGCAAGCCAGATTAACCGGGCAAAGAGCGGCGTAGAAGCGGGTGTTGTGGTGAAGGACGGCAAGGCATCCCTTCAGATAACAGGGAAGGTGACGGGAGAAGGGAATAACTTCCAGGTCAGCGGCAGTATGGGAATTGCCGAGGGTGCCCAGGTAACAGCCCAGGCAGCGCAGAATGCCAGGTATACAGTTACCCAGAACGGTTCCAGCCGGAATTATGTTTCTTCTACCAACGAGATATCTCTGGATATGGGAAGGATAAAAGCTTCTCTTAAGAAAGAGGGAAAAGCAGTAATCTCACCCCAGGCAGATCCGAATAAGATTGTTTCCGGTGTAGAGGAGCTGGTTAAGAGTTATAACAAAGCCGTGGATTTTTTGGGCCGTAATACAGATAAGGGGCCTGAAGTGACAAATCAGCTTCGGAATCTGGTAAGAGGGCTGGGCTCCCGGCAGTCTCTTGAGAAAGCCGGAATTACAACAAATAAAGATGGTACACTTTCTTTTGATAAAGAGAAACTGACAGCGAATTTGGAGAAAGAGCCGGAGCTGGTACGGGATATTATTTCCGGAAGGAATGGAATTGCTCAGGCAGCCTTTGACAAAGGGTCTGCAGGACTTCGGACCAATTCTGCCCGGCTGGTCCAGGATAATATGCGTCAGACAGAGAGAAATCTTTTGACAGACAGTTACAATTTTATGAATACCTTTTCCAAATCAGGCGCTTATAATATGAGCAATTATATGGCTCTTGGGCTGATGATGGATTATATGGCATAAGGGGTTTCTTTCGATGTACATGATGCAGCAGGAGAGCCGGTATCTTCTTATGCTGGTATCGGCAGTCATGAATCAGAAGAAAGCCCCTGTCCTGACAGGCGGCATGATGTCCTGGAGAAATATTTACCATCTGGCGGAGACGAATCAGGTAGCCAGTTTAAGCTGGCTGGGTGTGCTGGGCTTTGGAGCGGAGATTGATAAGTCTATCCGGGATTTGTTTTTTGAGAGTTACCAGAGGGAGCTTAAGAATACAGCCGGGTATCAGAGCGCTCAGGAAGTGATGTTCTGGCAGCTGGAACGGAACCGGATACATTTTATTCTCTTGGAGGGCACGGAGCTTCGGGCGCTATATCCTCACAAGGAAATGCGGAAGATGGACCGGATCCGGATCTGGGTTTCCAAAGGGGATCTGCACCGGGTGGATGAGATCATGACCCGCATGGACTATGAGCGGCAGGAGAATCGGGAGGATGACGGGATTCTGTATTATAAGATTCCTGGCATCTATGTGGCTTTTTATGAGAAGCTTCGGTTTGTGAACCGGCGGCTGGAGCGGTATTTTGATTCTCCCATACGAATGTTTTCCAAGGTCAAGGGGTATCGCTGGCTGCGAAGCTTTGACAAGGAGGAAGCCTACATTTATATGGCAGGGAGAGCTGCCAGTGAATATGCCCTGGGACGTGCCGGTATCCGGACGGTGCTGGATTTTTATTTATACGGGAAGGCCCATCAGGAAGAGCTGAACTGGCCTTACATAGATAAAACCCTGAAGCGGCTTAAGTTTCTGGAGTTTTCGGAGCATCTGCGGAAGCTGGGCAATATCTGGTTCAGTAATGAGATCAGTGATAATATGGAGATCTACAACGGGATGGAAGCCTATATCCTTTCCAAGGGCAAAGAAGGCAGACAGATCAGCGGGCAGATTCTTCCCCTGCTTCAGGATGTTGCGGATTTTTATAAAAGAGATAGAAAAAGCGAATGGATGAACCGGGAAAAGGAATGCCTCTTCCCGCCAAAAGAGTATATGGATGGATTGTTTCCGGTTCTGAAAAAATTTCCCTGGCTGTATTCTGTCTGCTGTCTGGTCCGGCTGAAACGGATTTGGTATTCCAGAATTAAGCAGTCTTTTGCAGAGAAGAGGGAGCAGATCCGGCAGAAACTGCGGCCGGCTGGGAGTACGGAAGAAGGAACCACGGACTCACAGAAAGACAATGAAAATAATATAAGGATGGAATAAGAGATGAAGAATTTGAAAATTTCACAAAAGCTGATTGTTTCTTTCAGTTCAGTTCTGGTGATCAGCGTCATTTTGGTGATACTTTCCATAAGCGCGCTGCGCTCTGTTGGAGGGAAGTCCAAGCAGATGTACGAGGGTCCCTTCGTGGCAGCTACAGAGGGAATGAGTATTGCCGAGAAGATGTACAATGTATGGGGAAGTCTGAATGCAGCTTTGGTTGAAGAGGATCTGGCTAAATATGCGGATCGGATCAATGCGAGCGCGGAAGAAGTAGTGGCCGGGCTGAACAAGCTGCAGGAGATGTCGGATACTCCTTCTGCATCTGTAACAAAGCTTCTCAATGAAAGCGGTGAGGCGCAGGCGCTAATCGGTGAAATTATTGGACAGATGGAGGCTGGAAACTGGGAGGAGGCCAGGCGGCAGCTGACCGGCGAGTTTTCGCAGATTTTTGAGGAAAGTTCTGCAGCGGCAGAGGCGATCTATAAGGAAGCCAATGAGGCTGCAAGCAGCATGAATAAGACTGTGAACAGTACCACGAACAGTTCTTCTTTGTTCCTCATTGCCCTGCTGGCGGCAGCTCTGGCGGTTGCAGTTATTATTATGTCTGTCTTGATTAAGGGGCTTACACGGCCTATTTATGAGCTGGAAAAGACAGCCCAGGCGATTTCCAATGGAACGATTGAGAACAATATTACTTATGAATCCAGAGATGAGCTGGGTGTTCTGGCAGGCAGCTTCCGGAGGACCAGCGAGGTGCTCTCTGGTGTGATTCAGGATATTTCCTATTTGATGAATGAGATGGCAAAGGGGAATTTTGATATCCGGACAAGGGCGGAAGAGTATTATGTGGGTGATTTTAAGCCGATTCTTTCCTCTATCCGTGAAATGAATAAATATCTGAGCGTAACACTTGCCCATATCAATGAGGCCAGTGATCAGGTGGCCAGCGGTTCCGATCAGGTATCCAGCGGCGCTCAGGGATTGTCTCAGGGAGCTACGGAGCAGGCCAGCGCCGTTCAGCAGCTTGCTGCTTCTATCAATGATATTTCCGAACAGGTAAAGAAGACCTCTGAGAATGCCAAGATGGCCAGCGATCAGGTAGAAAGCGCAGGTGCCGATCTTCAGATTTCCAACCAGAAGATGGAAGAAATGATTTCTGCTATGTCTGAGATCAGTGATCGGTCCGGTGAGATTGGCAAGATTATCAAGACCATAGAGGATATCGCATTCCAGACGAATATTCTGGCTTTAAATGCTGCGGTGGAGGCAGCACGGGCAGGATCCGCAGGCAAAGGTTTTGCGGTAGTGGCAGATGAAGTCCGGAATCTGGCCTCCAAGAGCGCGGAGGCAGCTCAGAATACGACGCTTCTTATTGAAGGATCCATGCAGGCAGTGGAGAATGGAACCAAGATTGCAGGCAGCACAGCGGAGGCCCTTCTGTCTACAGTGGAGAGTACAAAGAATGCGGTAGAACTGGTATCAAAGATTACTATGGCAGCACAGCAGCAGGCCAATTCCATCCAGGAAATTACCCAGGGCATGGATCAGATTTCCAGTGTGGTACAGACGAATTCCGCTACGGCAGAGGAAAGTGCGGCTGCCAGCGAAGAGCTGTCCAGCCAGTCACAGATGCTGAAAGAGCTGACAAGCAGATTTGTACTCAGAATTGATTAAAAGATGAAAAATTTCTTTGTTTTCTGTGGACAACAGGATAAATTCGCAGTATGATAAAATAGCATAATACAAAAGCGCATTACGGGGAGCATGCGAAGAAGCAGAAAAGAAAGCTGTCTGTGGATCTGCATGGTAAGTACTGCAAAATAAAGAGGAAAAGAAGGGGAAAGAAATGTTAAACAACTTGAAAATCAGAAGCAGATTACTGGTAAGTTATGCAATTATTTTAATGCTGACAGTTATTATTTCAGTAACTGCAATTTCAAAGCTGAATGGTGCCAATCAAAATTTACATGAGTTTTCAAATGGTGCGATGACGGCCAGGAGTCTGGTGCGCAACAGCCGGATGAGTACGAATACAGCGGCCCGGTATCTGCGCGATATGGCAATTTCAAAGGACAATGCAACCTTAGAGTCCAATGCAAAGCGTGTGGATGAACTGATTGTATCAATACGCGAGAATATCAACGATTTGAAAGAGATGGACCTTCTGGATGCGGCAGAGGTAAATAAGTACGCATCACTCATGGAAGAGTGGATTGCCATCGGTGGAAGAGTAGAAGAAAGCCTGCGGGCGGAAGCAGCCTCCAATACAGCGGATACTGCTGGAATGACAGAGTCTGAGCGGATTCTGGTTGAAGAGTGTACACCAACACTGGATGCAGTCGTAGCTCAGGCGCTGGTGCTGGATGACGCCACAGCAGTTCTCCAGGATGATACACTGGATGAAAGTGTAAAGTCTACCAATCAGGATATGATTATTGTTGTGTGCCTGTTAGTTGCGGCAGTGCTTCTTGCTTTCTTTATCAGCATTAAGGTTACCGCTTCTATCGTAAGGCCGGTAGCAGAAGTAGAGGATGCGGCGAAGAATCTGTCCAAGGGTCTGATTAAGAATGATTTGAATTATAACGGCAAGGATGAGATTGGCGTTCTGGTAGAGAGCTTCCGTTTCACCTTCAAGGCTCTGGACGCCATGATTTCCGATTTGAATCGTCTGATGGCAGAGATGGCAAAGGGGAATTTCAATGTCCGCACTACCGCAGAAGAGTACTATGTAGGTGATTTTGCGCCCCTTCTGGCTTCCATTCGGAAGATGAATATGAATTTGAGCAATACATTGAGCAGAATTAACGAGGCGTCCGATCAGGTGGCAAGCGGTTCCGAGCAGGTATCCAACGGAGCTCAGGCTCTTTCTCAGGGAGCTACGGAGCAGGCAAGCTCTGTGGAGCAGCTTGCGGCTTCTATCAATGAGATTTCCGAAAAGGTTACACAGACAGCAGAGAATTCCAAGATTGCCAGCGAGCAGGTTGGCAAGGCTGGCGACGAGCTGACTGTTTCTAACCAGAGAATGGAAGATATGATTGCGGCTATGTCTGCTATCAGCCAGAGCTCTAATGAGATCGGCAAGATTATTAAGACCATTGAAGATATTGCATTCCAGACTAATATTCTGGCTCTGAATGCTGCGGTAGAGGCAGCACGTGCGGGTTCTGCGGGCAAGGGATTTGCGGTAGTTGCAGATGAGGTGCGGAATCTGGCTTCCAAGAGCGCGGAGGCGGCTAAGAACACGACGGCTCTCATTGAAGAGTCTATCCAGGCAGTGGAGAATGGAACCAAGATTGCAGGCAGCACTGCGCAGGCGCTTCTGATGACTGTGGAAAGCACAAAGGTTGCAGTTGATGTTGTAGATAAGATTTCACAGGCTACAGGCGAGCAGTCCAATGCAATCCAGGAAGTAACGCAGGGAATCGACCAGATCTCCAGCGTGGTACAGACGAACTCCGCTACGGCAGAGCAGAGTGCAGCTGCCAGCGAGGAGCTGTCCAGCCAGGCAGAGATGCTGAAGTCTCAGGTGAGAAGATTTAAGCTTCGCAGTGATTCCGTGTCAGCTGTATATGAAGAAGAGCCAGTTGTGGAAATGGATTATGAGGATGATTCTGTAAGTGCGTCTGCTTCCTCCGGTCGTGAGAATTACAGCTCTTACTATACAGGAGATAACAACAGCAAGTATTAAAGAGAATTCAATAAGAATACATATAAAAAGATGTGGCAGAATGAGTTTACCGCTTATTCTGCCACATCTTTTTGCAGAAAGGTGAGTGTTTTGAGTACGGAATTTTTCTCTTTGATTTATTCCACAGGATGATCGGCCGATAATTCATATAGAAGGGTATTTTGGAAGCAGAATGAGGTGGGTGTATGGAAAAAATCAAGGGAAATGAAGGGAATCATGTTCAGCTTCCATCTCCAGGAGGAGCAGAGGCACGGGCGGCACGCAGGTTCATGGAATTGGAAGCAGGGCGGGTTCTGGTGGAGCAGGCGGCCAGACGGGTGGAAGAAGAACGGGAAAAGCTGGAGGAAGAACGACAGGAAACTGCAGAGAGAGAAAATGAGAGAATCAGCCGGGATACGCCAGAGCTTTCTAAGCAGAGCCGATGGTTCGGAGTGGAGGGCAGGCTTCTGGAGGAAGAGCAGTTAAAGTGGATTCTGGAGATGGAGCAGGAGCTTTGGGAAGCGTTTAAGAACTGGCAGCCTGCTTCTTACGGGTCATTGGCTGGGCAGCTGGAGGAATTATCAAAGCTTTATCTAAAGCTTCTGGAAGCAGTTCTGACCTGTACTACGGGAGAAAACCAGCTGATCCAGAAAGACAGGCTGGATGCAGTGCTGTCGATGAAGCTGCAGCTGCTGGTGGAACTGCGGCTTGGAAATCTTGTGAGCCTTCTGGAGCAGACAGGAGAGAAGGAAACTTTGAATCGTGTCTGGTACAGCCTTTACAAGCAGACAGCCGGAGAACATATTTCCATGAAAAGAGCCGGTCAGCTCTCCGCCGGCTTGGCTCAGAAGGCTTCTGCGGGAAGCTCTGGGGTATCAGGGAGAGCGGGAGGGGCTGTTATAGAAGGCAGAGGCCAGGCCGAAGGGAGCAGAATGCAGGCATCTTCCATAGCGGAAGGCAGTGTGTATAAGTTTTCCGGAGGAAATGGAATACGAATGAGCACTGCGTTTGATTTGCACAGAAAAGCAGAGGCTGCATTTTCGGTCAATGGCAGTGCAGGAAGCGGGAACCGGCAGGGAGTTTTTATGGGAGAGGAGCTGGAACGGGCAGAAGTTTTTGCGGCGCACCTTCGGGAGAGCAACAGACTTTTTACAAGAGCAGGCGGAAGCTGGGAGGCGGCGGGTTATTATGCGGCTTTGACTTCTATTAAAGGGCAGATCTATGTATCAGACGGGCCTGGAACGGGCTCTGTACCTTTTCCAATGGAAAGTCTGGTCAGCCGTCTGGTAGACTATTATCTGAGCCGGAAAGAGGCTTACCGGGCATATTATTATACAATGGATGTGTATGAAAAAACAAAGGATTCCAAGATGGCAGCAGAAAAAGGACTGGAGTATGCTTACCGGATGTTTCGGGAGAAAGGTTCGGGAGAAAACAGCGCTCAGTCAAAATATCAGGAAGAACCGGCCGGATTTTTTCAAATACTGTCCGGGGAGACAGAAGAGGAGGCCTGCAAAAGGGGGCTTCAGTTTCTGGAAAAAAACTGGCGGGATTTTCTGAATGCTCTGGGACATGAGGGAAAAGGATTCACTCTGCGTATGCATCGGTACAGTCCCTGGGGAGCGGTTATGGAAGCTGAGGAGCGGCGCAAGGGCCGGGAGGAGAGAGAAAACCGGATTCTTATGCGCCAGATATGGGTGGCAGCCGGGCTTGTTCTCTTGTACCTTGGATGGAGATTTTTCTTTTCATAGGAAGCTGTGGTTTGTGATAAACAACATTCTGCCAGGCGGGTGCTGTGATGGTGAGGAATTCTGACTGGTACTGGTTTTAGCGCTTAACTTCTGGGATTTTCTGCCGATATATTTAACATAGAGAATCAATCAGCGGTTTTTCTAAGTACATAACAGAAAGGGGGAAATAAGTTTGAGGCTTGAGGATAATTATTATCAGAATGTCCAGGCAGCTTCCGGCTATGCTTCCGTAACTGCAAACAATGCGGTGAAGGCTGCAGAGGCGGTACAAAAGCAGGAAGATAAGACTGCTGTTACCGGTGTGGGTTCCAAACCCAATACGGATCGTGTGGAGTTCAGCCAGGATACAAAGGTTACAACAAAGATGAGCGAGTCTGAGCGCGCGAAGCTGGTACAGAGTCTGAAGGCGGATCAGGAGAATCAGACAGCCCGCTTTACCAATATGGTAATGCAGATGTTCCAGAAGCAGGGCATCACGGGACTGGCTGTTCAGGGAGACAATCTCTGGAAGACCATTGCCAGCGGCAACTTTACGGTGGATGCACAGACCAAGGCAGAGGCACAGGAGGCTATTTCTGAGGACGGCTACTGGGGAGTAAAGCAGACCTCTCAGAGACTCTTTGATTTTGCACAGGCCCTTGCAGGAGACAATCCGGAGCAGATGAAGAAGATGCAGGATGCCATCGAGAAGGGATTTAAGCAGGCAGAAGAAGCCTGGGGCGGCTCCCTGCCGTCTATCTCTGGCGAGACCTATAAGGCGGTTAATGATTTGTTCAGCGAGTACTATGGAAAGTCAGAGGAATAAGATATAAGAAGAATCCGCAGACCCGGAAGACGGGACTGCGGATTCTTTGTTTTATTAGCAAAATGGAGCTGTCGCACTAAGCAAAACATATACAAGATATAGTATAAAAGAATGATTCATACCATCTATATCTTGTATCGATTTTCTTAATGCGACAGCCCCATAAGGGATGATATAAAAATTCTAAAATGCTGTGGGCTGCGAGATCTCAATTTGATCGGCGCTGACACTGCTGGTGTCCTGGCCGGACAGATCACCGGCTGGTATCATTCCGTTTAGAGCAGCAGAGAGCAGCTGGGTATTGCCAGTCTGGGAAAGATAGGCTTTCAGTCTGCGGATTTCCCGATCGGCAGCCTCTCCTTCTTCCATAATTCTGCGATCACGGCGCAGTCTGCGGGACTGTTTTTTCTTCAGCTCTTTTTGAAGCTCTCGTGCTTTGGCCTCTTCCTGGCGCTTGATGGCCCGTTTCTTTTTAAGCTTCAGAAGTGTTTCCTGATCCAGGTGCCGGATCTTCTGACGGCTTCGAAGGGTCAGCTTCTGAAGAGAGCGGATGGCTTTCTGGGCCTTGGCCCGCTCCTTGTCGTCTCCCAGACAGGAGACCAGGCGCAGAGCTGCAATCTGCTGGTAAGCTTCACTCATGACTGTCTGTACCAGGGGCTTGTTTCCTGCCCGTGCCAGTTTCCGGTAGAGTTCTCCTGTTTCGTAGGAAACATTGGTGGAAATCTTGAATTTGCTGTCTTTCGCTTCCTTTAGGCTCTCCAGCATTTGAGCCAGCGTCTCCTTCTTGGTATCCTGGGGCTCTTCCTTATCTTTTATGTTCCAGGAAACGGCCTGTTTTTCACCTAAAAATACGCCTGACACATGATTTTCAGAAAGCAGAAGAACAGAGGAGAGAAGTATGGTCCTGCAGGTCTCAAAATCTTTTTCGCTGCTTCCCATCCGCTCCAGAAAGGATTCAGACAGGAGAAGATGCTTACCATGACCCAGGGAAGCGGCTTTATCCTTAAGGTTTAGAAATTCACTGTCCGGTACGATTTCAAAGGAAAGACCGGGGAAATTTTTAACCAGCTGATCCAGAAGCTTCTGGGTTTTCGTTTCCAGGCTGGCGGAAGTCGGTTCAGCCAGCTCCACCTGATCCTTTTGAGGATTTTTCAGGGCAGGATCTTGGCCGGCCGGCTGGCTGAGTGCGGTTTCTGGCAGATTCCGCAGTGTGGAATACGGACTTTTCCAGAGCTTTGTTTCTGGATAGTAATTGGTAACAGGCTTCATAGAAATCCCCCCTTTGCTTCTAACCGCCTGTATTGACAGTTGTCTTGTAAAAAAATGTATCTATTATTAGTTTCGACTGTTTGAGGGATAAACATAAGAATACCCTGCCGAATTTTCCATAGAATGCTTGAAAATATAGGAAAAATGTGTATACTAGTAACGGACAACAATACCCTTGCCGGGCAGAAGGCGCGTGTCTGCTGGTCTGTCAAGGGCAGATAAGGAATGGAAAAAAGAATGGCTGATTATGTGAAAGAGATTGAAAAGAGAAGAACCTTTGCAATTATCTCCCACCCGGATGCGGGAAAGACCACACTGACAGAGAAATTTCTGCTCTATGGAGGAGCTATCAATCTGGCCGGATCTGTGAAGGGTAAGGCTACGGCCCGCCATGCGGTGTCGGACTGGATGGAGATTGAGAAGGAGAGAGGTATTTCTGTGACCTCTTCGGTCCTGCAGTTTGAATATGACAATTACTGTATCAATATTCTGGATACGCCGGGGCATCAGGACTTTTCCGAGGATACTTACCGGACATTGATGGCGGCGGATTCTGCAGTGATGGTGATCGACGGCTCCAAGGGCGTGGAGGCCCAGACCAGGAAACTGTTTAAGGTCTGCGCCATGCGTCATATTCCCATTTTTACGTTCATCAATAAGATGGACCGGGATTCTATGGATATTTTTGAGCTTCTGGATGATATAGAGAATGAGCTGGGAATTGCCACCTGTCCGGTGAACTGGCCCATTGGATCCGGCAAAGGGTTTAAAGGTGTTTACGATCGGAACACAGAGAAGGTCCTGCTGTTTTCGGATACAGAGAAGGGAACAAAAGAAGGCCAGGAGCTGGAGCTGGCCCTTGAAGATCCGGGCATTTTAGAGATTCTCGATCCGGGACAGAAGGAAAAACTTTCCGATGATATTGAGCTGCTGGACGGAGCCAGTGCTGAATTTGACCAGGAGCTGGTAAGCCGTGGGGAATTGTCGCCGGTGTTCTTTGGATCGGCTCTGACCAATTTTGGCGTAGAGACTTTTCTCAGGCATTTCCTGCAGATGACCACCTCTCCTCTGCCCAGGAAGGCAGATATCGGGGTGGTGGATCCTATGAAGGAAGCATTTTCAGCCTTTGTGTTCAAGATTCAGGCCAATATGAACAAGGCGCACAGGGATCGGATTGCTTTTATGCGCATCTGTTCCGGGAAGTTTACTGCGGGTATGGAAGTCTATCACGTTCAGAGCGGCAGGAAACAGCGCCTGTCTCAGCCTCAGCAGATTATGGCCCAGGATCGGAAGATTGTGGAAGAGGCTTACGCGGGAGATATTATCGGCGTCTTTGATCCGGGTATTTTCTCCATTGGGGACACGATCTGTATGCCGGGAAAGAAACTGCAGTATGAGGGAATTCCCACCTTCGCTCCAGAGCACTTTGCCAGAGTGCGTCAGATGGATACCATGAAGCGCAAGCAGTTTGTAAAGGGAATTGAGCAGATTGCCCAGGAGGGCGCTATTCAGATCTTCCAGGAGTTTAATACGGGCATGGAGGAGATTATTGTAGGCGTAGTAGGTGTCCTGCAGTTTGACGTGCTGAAGTACCGTCTGGAAAATGAATACAATGTAGATATTAAGCTGGAGCCTCTGCCCTATGAACATATCCGCTGGATTGAGAATGAAGAGATCGATATGAGTAAGCTGACAGGCACCTCGGATATGAAGAAGATTAAAGACCTGAAAGGACGTCCGCTGCTCATCTGGGCCAATGCCTGGAGTGTGGGCATGACCCTGGAGCGGAATCCGGGGCTGGTGCTGTCGGAGTTTGGCAGATAAAAATTAATGCTTGACACTTAGCGGCTTCTTTGTTATTCTTAATAACGATATAGCAAATGCAAGGATGAGGAGTAGTACAGTTCCCTCGGCGTTCAGAGAGCTGCTGGCTGGTGTGAAGCAGTGGAAGAGAGGATTGGAACTGACCTCTAAGCGGCTGTCCCAAATCTCCGCCAAGGAGAGAGTAGATGCAGACGGAGCCCGACCGTTACAGCGGGGAGGATATAAGGTTCGAGAAGAATCCGTATCTGATGAGCGTGTGAAGATTCACAAAGCAGAGTGGTACCGCGTAGGGCAGGAATAACAGCCTTTCGTCTCTGAATACAGTTAGAAGCTGTAGGCAGAGACGGAAGGTTTTTTTTATGCAGCAGTTCAGCTGGTCAGAACATTTGGCAGAAATCATTCCTTTTTACTACACAAGACAGCCCGGCAATTATGAAAAAATAGAAGGAGAGAAAAAACCATGATGACACCCAAAAAGTATCAGAGACAGTATTTTTTACCCCCGTACAAATGCATGAAATGGGCAGAAAAGGACTACGTAGACAAAGCCCCGGTCTGGTGCAGCGTAGATCTGCGGGATGGAAACCAGGCCCTGGTTGTACCTATGACCCTGGAACAGAAGGTGGGATTTTTCAAGCTTCTGTGCAAAGTGGGATTTAAGGAGATTGAGGTGGGATTCCCGGCAGCATCCGAGACGGAATATACCTTCCTGCGGACGCTGATCGAACAGAATCTCATCCCCGATGACGTGACCATTCAGGTGCTGACCCAGGCCAGAGAACATATTATCCGCAAAACCTTTGAGGCCCTGGAGGGTGCGGAAAAGGCAGTGGTACATGTCTATAATTCTACTTCCGTGGCACAGCGGGAGCAGGTGTTCCACAAGTCCAAGGAGGAGATTCTCAAAATCGCCGTAGATGGAGCGGCGCTTTTGAAGAAGCTGACAGATGAGACAGGCGGAAACTATCTCTTTGAGTACAGCCCGGAGAGTTTCACGGGAACGGAGCCGGAGTATGCCCTGGAGGTGTGCAATGCGGTGCTGGATGTGTGGAAGCCCACACCGGACCGCAAAGCCATTATCAATCTTCCGGTTACGGTCCAGCACTCCATGCCCCATGTGTACGCCAGCCAGATTGAGTATATGAGTGAAAACATGAAATACCGGGACAGCGTTGTCCTCTCCCTGCACCCGCACAATGACCGGGGCTGCGGTGTAGCCGACACAGAGATGGGGCTTCTGGCAGGAGCAGACCGGGTAGAGGGCACCCTTTTTGGAAATGGAGAGCGTACCGGCAATGTGGATGTTGTCACCCTGGCTATGAATATGTATTCCCAGGGCGTGGATCCGGAGCTTGATTTCAGTAATATGCCGGAGATCTGTGAGGCCTATGAGAAGTTTACAGGCATGAAGATCAACGAGCGCAGTCCCTATTCGGGAGCCCTTGTATTTGCAGCCTTTTCCGGCTCCCATCAGGATGCGATTGCCAAGGGCATGCATTACCGGGAAGACAATCACTGTGAGCTGTGGAATGTTCCCTATCTGCCGATTGATCCCAGAGACATCACCCGGAATTACGATGCCGATGTAATCCGGATCAACAGCCAGTCCGGCAAGGGCGGCGTGGGCTATATCTTAGAGCAGAACTTCGGTCTCAATCTGCCGCCCAAGATGCGGGAAGCTATGGGCTATGCGGCCAAGGAAGAATCGGACCACAAGAACAAAGAGCTGCTGCCGGAGGAGATTTTCGAGCTGTTCAAGCGCAAGTTCGAGAGCCTGACCCATCCTTACAATATTACAGAAGTACATTTCCAGCAGGTAAATGGAATCACAGCGGAAGTTCATACAGAGTATCAGGGACGCAGAGAAGTAACTTATGCGGAAGGAAACGGCCGTCTCAATGCGGTCAGCAATGCCCTGAAGAAATGCTTTGGGCTTCAGTACAATCTGGTAACATACCAGGAGCATGCCCTGGAGCAGAGCTCCAGTTCCCGCGCCATCGCCTACGTGGGCATCCAGAAACCCGATGGAAACCTCTACTGGGGAGCCGCAGTAGATCCCGACATTATCCGCGCTTCCATAGATGCCCTGCTGACAGCAATCAACAATGCCGCGTAACAGTTCAGACGGCGTAAAAACAAAGAAAAGCGGATGCGTCAAGCTTGCTTGTAAGCATCCGCTTTTCTTTGTTTTCACATCGGATGAACATCCGATGCTTCTTGCATGGCAAAAGCCATGCAAGAAGAGGCCGTCAGAACGTCCGCTATCAATACCCCTTTTCTTATTTTGTTTCATATCATGCAACAACCATTCTCCTCG
>CATJHO010000110.1 GCA_949740535.1 uncultured Lachnospiraceae bacterium | reverse complement strand
CGGCTGGTCTGCGACATCGGCGGTGTCCACCGGTCAGTAGGCGAATACGTAAATCTTTGGGATTACCTGAACAAGGGAGAGCCCGGAGAACATACGCTGAACATATTCTATACCGAGCGCGGCGCTTCCGGTTCCACCTGCTGGATGGAGTTTACACTTCCCTCTGTTACGGTAAAGGGCCTTGAGACGACCGACAAGGATTATGGCAGACTGCGGGTTGACAAAAAGGTGGCAGGAACCAGCAATCTTGATGGAAGTGAAGTTGAGTGGGACAGCGGGGATGAATTTGAATTTGAGATCAAGCTGACTGCCCCTGATGGAGTCACTGCCCTGCCGGATGACTATTCTTACTATAAATATGATAAGAATGGAAACAAAGTAGGATCGGATCTGATTGTTTGGGATGGCGGAACATTTACATTAAAGAATGGGGAATATATTGTTGTACAATTCCTGCCGCAAGGCACACTTTATACAGTGAGAGAATTAAACGGTGCCACAAAGTATAAAGAAAAGAAGGATGAGAATGGCAACACCCTATATGATGAAAATGGAGAGCCGGTTCTGGAACCGGATGGCGACAGTGACTACTATTATTTTACAGGAATTGTAGTGGACGGTGAAGGACAGGGAGAGAACCTGACGGACGATAAGACGGCTTCAGGAAGTATTCCGGAAGCAGGAGAGAGCAATGTCCTGTACACCAACCGCGTTCTCATCTATGAACTTCCCGAATCGGGAGGTCCCGGTACAAACTTATATACAATGGCAGGCATCAGCCTTTTGCTGATGGCAGGCCTGATGTATAGAAAAAAGTTCAAGGAAGGAGGTAAGAGTTCTTCTGAGAACTGATAATGCGGCCAAAGGCCGCAGAAACTGATAGTTTAAAGCAATAAAAAGGGAAAAGGAGAATAAGTGATGAAAAAAATGAAAAAGTTGTTAAGCCTTGTACTGGCTATGATGCTGGTACTGGGGATGGGCAGCAGCGTTATGGCGTCCGGGGATCTGCCGGAAGAGCCGGAAGCACCAGTCACAGAAACGAAAGAAGTAAATGTAAATGATGGATATCTTGGTGAGACAGGAGAAGGGTCTCTTACTATTTCAAACGGAAGCTCAAAACAGACCTATACCATCTTTAAGATGTTTGATTTGGTGAAAGATGGTGATGTATACTACTATACTGTCACAGACGAGTGGAAAGCGTTTGTGGAAGGTGAAGGTTCTAAGTATGTCAAAGTAAATACGGATGGATATGTAACATGGAATAATACTGCGACAGCAAGCAACACAGTTGTTACTGAAGCATTCGCAAAGGCAGCATTGGATTATGCGAAGGATAATAATATAGCGGGGCAAGCGGTAGAAACAGAAGGAGAAGCGACAGATTCTATTACCTGGATAGTTAAGTTTAATAACCTGCCGCTGGGTTACTATCTGTTAGATTCTTCTATGGGTACACTGTGTTCACTGGATACAGCCGAGCCAAATGCAACCATTACAGAGAAGAATAAAAAGCCGACAGTTGACAAAGAGGTTCAGCAGCCTACTGCGTCGGTTGGCGATGTTCTTGATTATGATGTGACAATTGAAATAGCAGCTGGAGCACAGGATTATAAATTACATGATAAGATGTCGGCTGGTCTGACGTTTGATCCGAGTAGTGTTACGGTTAAACTGCTGCCTCCGAATGCGGCAGAAGGTGCAGTCGGAACAGATGTTGCTGGGTATACACTTACTACGGAAGGTTTGGAAGATGGCTGCACATTTGAAATTACCTTTGCAGAGGGTTACTGTGAGGGACTGGAGACTGGCAGCAAGATTGTGATTTCCTATCAGGCAACAATTAATGAAGATGCTGTGGTTGGAGTTGATCCGGTTAAGAATACAGCAATCCTTGATTTTGGTGACGATAATCATCAGACATCAACACCGCCTACTGAGGTAACCACCGATCTTTATGATCTGGAGATCACCAAGATTGACGGCGCCACCAAAGCTCCCCTGACAGGTGCAGAATTCTCACTGGAAACAGCAGAGGGAATAAAGATAACATTTACTGAGAAAACAGACCAAGATGGCAAAACATATTATGTTGCTTCAACCGCACAGGATGGAGAAGAAAAAGGCGAGCTTGAAACGATTACGATTACATCTGACGACGGTAAAATTTTAATCAAGGGCTTGGCAGCAGGAAAGTATAAACTGACAGAGATAAAAGCTCCCACAGGCTATAACAAACTGCAGAGTCCGATTGATGTTGAAATTCTGGAAAAAACTGCTTCAGCAACATCAAGTACAGCAGAGGTTTCTCTGACAACGATTACTGTTGAGAATAATACCGGCGCAGAGCTTCCCTCCACCGGTGGTATCGGTACGACTATCTTCTACGTATTGGGCGGTATCCTGGTAGTCGGCGCCTGCATTATGCTGGTAGTGAGAAAGCGCATGAGCAGTGAGGAGTAAGGACTGCCAAAGAATTTGACTAGAACATGATTTGTCTGTTGTATGCCAGGGTTTACAGGTTTTGACCGTGAACCGGGGCGGCCGGGGAGGCATCTGCCTCCCCGGTATACAACAGCAAGGAGAATCCTGCATGAAGAAACACATGTCAACCATTATTTTAATAGTGATCCTGCTTGCAGGCTTGTCCTTGCTGCTGTACCCGACAGTCAGCGATTATTGGAACAAATTCCACCAGTCCCAGGCCATTTCAGATTATGCGGAGGCCGTGGCGGATTTGGATGATGAGACGTATGAGCGGCTGTGGAATGAAGCCAGAGCTTACAATGAAAGCTTATGGACAAAGGGAAACCGCTACAGTCTTACAGAGGAAGAGTATCAGGAATATGAATCCCTGCTTAATGTATCAGGCAATGGGATTATGGGGTATATTGAAATTGAAAGCATTAACTGCTATCTGCCTATTTACCATGGAGTAGAAGAGACAGTGCTCCAGATTGCGGTGGGACATATTGAGGGAACTTCCCTGCCGGTAGGCGGGCCTGGAAGCCACTGCGTGCTGTCCGGCCACCGGGGACTTCCTTCCGCCAGATTGTTTACGGATCTGGATCAGCTTCGGGAAGGGGATACCTTTGTAATCCGGGTGCTGGATGAGACGCTGACTTATGAGGTAGATCAGATTCACATTGTGCTTCCGGAAGAGGTTCAGGATCTGGAGCTGGTGGAAGAGAGAGATTACTGCACACTGGTAACCTGTACCCCCTACGGAATCAACAGCCACCGGATGCTGGTGCGCGGCCACCGCATCGATAATCTGGCGGATGCGTCTTCCATCCGTGTGACGGCGGATGCTATGCAGTTAAAGCCAATTTTAATTACACCTGTTTTGATGGTTCCCATCTTGCTGCTGCTGTTGATTTGGGTGAAAATCCGACGTGGGAGAAGATAGAAGGAGAGGAATGATTATGAGAAGGAGATACAGGAAAAGGGGCTGGCTCTGTGCCATACTGGCGGCTGTATTGAGCCTTGCGCTGGCATTGCCTCAAAAAGACAGCCTGGCCCGTGAACAGATTGATGATACACAGGCGTGTACCCTGAAGGTAAGCAAAGAAAATCTGGAGAATCCTGAATGGACGGATCTGAAGGAACTGGGAGAAGTACAGGTGGAAGTATATCTGTATCAGATAGCAACGGTGGATCTTTATGGAAGATATACCTTTGTTACCGAGTTTGGGGAGCTGGCAGGGGAGATTCCGGAAGGCGTCGTGGATATTGCAGCCCTGAATAAGACTGTGTTTGAAGCAAAGACGGAAGAGTGGGAGAAGACAGCCCGCTGGGCGGCAGATCTGCTGAAGCTTCCGGTTTTTCAGCTGACAGATCAGGGTGGAGGGAAGGCAACACCGTCGGAAGCGGAAGGTGCAGATCCGGCAGGAGAGAAATTTCTGATACCGGAAAGGGCAGAACTGGAAAATCTCCCCTGCTTCTCTAAGATGATTCTGGCAGGAGACGAGGAACACACGGTAGCTCAGGGACTGTATCTGGTATGGGCGAAGCCGTTTATGACAGCGGAGTATCTCTATACCTTCCTTCCCTATCTGGTATCTGTTCCGGATAATGCCTATGAGAGAGCAAGTGATTCCAATGCAGGCACGGATGACTGGATCTATGATGTTACAGTCGGCCTTAAGCCAGAGCGGCAGGAGCGTTATCTCAATCTGGAGATTGTCAAGAGTCTTACCACCTTTGATCCGGCCGTGAAGGAGTCTATGTTTGTCTTCCAGATCGATGCCGTGAAGGGTGTGGATGAGAATGGGAAGCCGAAGACTGTATACAGTGACGTAGTGGGACTGAGTTTTTCAGAGGCCGGTCAGAAACGCGCGCTGGCCCGAAAGATACCGGCAGGTTCGGTAGTGACAGTCCGGGAGGTCTATTCCGGGGCGTCCTATAAGCTGACCGGCTGGGGTGCGGAAACCGGCAATCCCGCTTCTGCAGTGATTAAGGAAGAGAATCAGCCCGGTACGGTGGTGATTGATAAGTTTCTGGGCGCTTCCGGCGGGATTAAGGGTGAAACGGATGATGAAAACGGGCTGGAGATCGCCGCAAAAGTAACCTTTGTCAATGATTACGATCCGGACGGGAACAATGGATCCGGAATCGTCAATAAATTCACCCATATAGATGGCAAATGGCAGGGCGTTCAGATTACAGGCAATCAGGAGGGAGGAGCAGCCAATGAGTAGGAAGGGTTCATACCACAGACGGACGGCTCTTTTGACGGCCCTTGCTCTTGTGCTGTTGTTTGGTTCTGCACTCAAGGATTCTCTGGCGTATTTTACCACCTACACCACGGCGAGAGGCGGCTGGCCGGTGACCTTTGGCCCCGATACGGAACTTAAAGAAGAGGTAGAGGATCTGAGCAAAACGATTCAGATTGAAAATAACGGAGACAGTGACTGTTTTGTCCGGGTGCGGGCGTATTTTGGAGAAGGCATGGTTTCTCTTGAGAAGGTAGAAGAAGAGGATGCCAAAGATGGGGCCCATTGGAGAAGAGAAGGCGATTGGTGGTATTACGATCAGATACTAAAGCCGGGCGGCACCACCTGTGAGCTTAAGATGACCTTTGCTCCCAATAAGGACTTGAATACCGATCAGATACTGGATACTTTTCATGTGGTGATTGTGCAGGAAAGTGCACCGGTGCTTTACCGGCAGAACGGGGACGGAACCTATACGCCTTATGCGGAATGGGGACCAGCGAAACAGGAAGAGCTAAGTGAGGAGGCCGGATCATGAAGAAGAAAAAGAAAAACCGATCCAGGGGCGCCTATACAACAGGAGTTCTTTTCGCCCTGGCTGTGCTTCTGCTTCTTGGAAGCATGGCAGGAAGCAGTCAGGCGGCTTTGACCTACTATAGTGAAAATTATTCTGCAACCCTGCAGATGTATGACATCGGTGTGACGCTGATGGAAAATGAAAGGGATGTAAGCTGGCGCAATTATGCCCAGCGGGATGACCGCTGGGATGAGGGCGGCGGCGCCCTTCTTTCTCTTATGCTGTATACAGGACAGAACGGGGAACAGGAAAGCCTTCAGCTGGGCAAAGACTATAAGGAAGCCCTGCGTGTCCGCAACAGTGGAAATATTGATGAATATGTGCGGGTATTGATCTACCGCTACTGGGTGGATGTGGAGAAGAAAGCTGACGGGACCCTGGTTCCGCTGGAGGAGCGGGAGAAACGGCCGGATATATCGCCGGATTTCATTGAACTGAAGCCCTGGAAGGACCTGGAGACGTCAGGCAGCGCTCTGTCCCACAACGACTGGGTGATGGATACGGCAGCCAGTACGGATGAGCGGATGGTTCTCTACTATACCGGCGTGTTGGGAAAAGGACAGAAGACTCCGACCTTTGTGGACTTTCTGGCCATCAGCAAGGATGTGGAAGGGGAGCTTTGGCAGATTGGAGCAGATGGAAAATATACGTATGAAAGTGAACAGTTTGTGCTGGAGATTGAGGCGGACGCCGTACAGACCCACAATGCCAAAGATGCCATTAAGAGCGCCTGGGGCGTGGATGTAACTGTGGATGCCAACGGAACTTTGAGCCTGGGGAGGTAGGGATTTATGAAAAAAAAGCTTTGCAGTCTGTTTCTTATCCTGCTTCTGACAGCAGGGAATGTCATGACTGCCCATGGGGAGGAGCTTATCGGCGGGAACGGCTGGTATGTGCGGTTTACCGGGGATAAGATGGAGAGTAATTTCAAGTCTTCTGATATAGCAGACGCTGTTTCCAAACTTCTTCCGGGAGACAGTATCCGTATCAGTATCAGCCTGGAGAATAAAGATAAATACGCAACGGACTGGTATATGACCAATACGGTGCTGCAGAGTCTGGAAGACAGCCAGGAAGTGGCTGAAGGCAGCGCTTATACCTATATACTGACTTACACGAACAGTAAGGGCGAGGAAGAGGTGCTTTACAGCAGTGAAAATGTAGGCGGGGAAAAGCCTTCCAGAGCAGGAGAAGGCCTCCATGAGGCCACAGACAGCCTGAAAGATTATTTTTATCTGGATAAACTGGAAACAGACAAGAAAGCAACGATTTCCCTGAAGGTAACCCTGGATGGGGAGACTCATGGAAATGCGTACCAGAATACCATTGCAAAGCTGCAGATGAACTTTGCAGTAGATAAACTGCAGAATGATACGGAGAGCCGCCGGGAATCCAACGAGATTTACAAGGTGGGAAATGATGTGCGGACCGGAGACCAGATGCAGATTCTGTTGTGGTCGCTTCTGGCGCTCTTGAGCGGCATTGCTTTTATGGGGCTTGCGATGGCAAGCCGCAGGCGGAGAGGAGGAGAAGACCATGAATAAAGGGCGCAGGATCTGGCTTGCAGTGCTTTCTCTTTGCGTGCTTCTTTGCGGATCCTCTGTAGAAAGTATGGCTTCGGCGCCGGAAGCACAGTCAGATACAGACTCTCAGACAACCTACCGGCTGACTTTTTATGCGGGAAATCAGGGAGATTTTTCCGGTGTAACAGTTCTGCCGGGAATCTCCGATCGGTATCATGTGGAGATTACAGAAGATCGGATCACCATTGAGCAGGTAGAGTACAAAAAGGTGGTACCTTTTAATGTATTAAGCTATGTATCTCTTCCGAAAGACAGTAAGTATTATGTCAAGGGAATCCGAAGAAGCGGCCGTGACAATAATACCGTAGGTGAAGTAAGCAACAGTGCATTTCCGGTAAAAGGAGACCAGGATTTCGTAGTAGCCTATGGAATCAAGGGCGATATGGTACCCTATCAGGTGAATTACCGGGACTCTGCGGGCAATACCCTGGCTCCCAGCGCCACTTATTACGGCAATGTAGGAGATAAGCCGGTTGTGGCCTTCCTGTATATCGAAGGCTATGAGCCTCAGGCCTACAACCTGACCAGGACGCTTCAGAAGGATGCTTCCAAGAATGAATTTACCTTTGTATACCGGCGTGCTGAAACAGGGAATACCACCACTACGACCATAAATGACGGAACCACAGTTGTCACAAGTCCCGGTACACAGACGACAGAGCAGGGAAATGGAACAACAGGTACCGGCGGCGGTACGGGCACTGGAGGAGCCGGACAGGGAGAAGCGGGTGAAGAAGCCGCAGAGAATGCAGAGGAAGGAACCGAGAACATCGGGGAGGAACAGGTGCCGCTGGCTCCGGGAGATTTGATGGATCTGGATGATGAGCAGGTGCCTTTAGCCAATCTGCAGAACCTGATAATCAATCCGGACGGGAAATTTGTCTATGGAGCCTCTATCCTGATCGGTCTTTGTGCAGCGGCCGCCCTGACAGCAATGGGAATCATAGCATGGAAGAAAAGGCGCGCAGGCGCGTATGAGGAACTGGACAATTGGGAACTGAAGTAAATGAAAAAAAGAAGCCTTCCTTTATGGGAAAGCTGTGCAGCGGACTTGGACTGACACTGCTGCTGGTGGTGATTGTGCTCTGCCTGCCATTAACAATCCCCCGCTTTCTGGGGTATGAACTATATGCCATTGTCAGCGGCAGTATGGAGCCGTCTATACCTGTCGGCAGTGTGGTTTATGCCAGACCGGCGGAAGTCTCTATGATTCAGGAGGGGGATGTGGTGGTATTCTATGGAGGCCACGATTCCACAACCGTGATTACCCACCGGACGGTGGAGAACCGGAAGGAAGAGCAGGAACTGCTTACCAAGGGCGATGCCAATGCCGGAAATGATGTGCTTCCCATAGCCTATGAAAATGTGATTGGGAAGGTAAGCCTGTCAATTCCATTTCTGGGTTTCCTGCTGCCTCTGGTGACAGAATTCTCAGGAAAGCTGTATCTGGCAGGGGTTCTGGGGGCAGGCGTGCTGTTTCGGATTCTGGGGAGCAGGCTTAAGGAAGATGAGGAATAAAGGATATTCCATTTTAGTTCTTTTGGAAAGATTAAATAGGTTGACAAACGAAATCCGGATGTTATAATAAGCCTATGAAAAGCAGATAGGAAAACGCGTAGAAGAGACGAGTAAGCTGTGGAAGATGCCAGAGAGGAATGCATTTGCTGGAAGCATTCTCATCAGGAAGCAGAGGAGCGGGAGACAGTTCCGTCCGTACTGAAAACTACCTCTGAGCGGCCCCAATCCGGTCCGGTGACACCGTTATCGTCAAATAAGTGGTTATCGAGCAATCGAAGCAAACAGGGTGGAACCGCGATTAGAATATCGTCCCTTTCTGTCAGGTATGGCAGGGAGGGATTTTTTTATGCACAGAAAAGCGTGTGCAAATGATTGAAATACCTTATAGGTATCCCTCTATGCACAAAAAGCATGTGCAAATCAAGGAAAGGAGAAATGACATATGGACACAGAGAAGAAGGAAAAGCTGTTACTGGCGCTGGCCTGTTTTTTTGCGGGCATGGTGATTGGATTTTACAGTGCCCCCATCCGCAAGGGAATTTCCGTATCCTGCGGAAACAATAATAACATTCAAAAAGACAAGTAGAGGAGAGATGTGTGATGAAAGTAACATTGAAGGACGGCTCTGTGAAGGAGTATGCAGAGAGCAAATCTGTATATGAGATTGCCCTGGATATCAGCGAGGGACTGGCAAGGGCAGCCTGTGCCGGGGAAGTGAATGGAGAGACCGTTGATTTAAGGACTGTGTTGGATCAGGATTGTGAGCTGAATATCCTGACATCCAGAGATGAAAAGGGGCTTTCCACCCTGCGTCATACGGCCAGCCATGTGATGGCTCAGGCGGTTAAGCGTCTGTACCCGGATGCCAAGCTGGCCATCGGCCCTTCCGTGGCAGACGGATTCTATTATGATATTGACTTTGAGACACCGATTACGGCAGAGGATCTGGAGCGGATCGAGGGAGAGATGAAGAAGATTGTAAAGGAAGCGCTTCCCGTTGAGCGTTTTACCCTGCCGAGAAAGGAAGCGCTTGCATGGGCGGAGGAGAAAGAGGAGCCTTACAAAGTGGAACTGATCTCAGATCTGCCGGAGGATGCAGAAATCAGCTTCTATAAGCAGGGCGAGTTTACGGATCTCTGTGCAGGACCCCACCTTCGGAGTACAAAGGATGTGGGAAAGGCCTATAAACTTACCAGCATTGCCGGCGCTTACTGGCGGGGGGATGAGCACAACAAAATGCTGACCCGTATCTATGCCACGGCATTTGCGAAAAAGGATGAGCTGGAAGCTTATCTGACCATGATGGAAGAGGCAAAGAAGCGGGATCACCGGAAACTGGGACGGGAGCTCGGCCTCTTTATGATGCATGAGGCAGGTCCCGGATTTCCCTTCTTCCTGCCAAAGGGCATGACACTTAAGAATACCCTGCTGGACTACTGGAGAGAGATTCACAAGAAAGCCGGTTATGTGGAGGTTGCCACGCCGATTATTCTGAACCGCAGCCTCTGGGAGACTTCCGGCCACTGGGATCATTATAAAAATAATATGTACACCACCATCATTGACGAGCAGGATTATGCAGTGAAACCCATGAACTGCCCTGGCGGAATTCTGGTCTATGCATCGGAACCCCGCTCCTACCGGGACCTGCCCATGCGGGTGGGCGAGCTGGGACTGGTACACCGTCATGAAAAGTCCGGCCAGCTTCATGGACTGATGCGCGTGCGCTGCTTTACCCAGGATGATGCCCATATCTTTATGACTCCGGATCAGATTAAGAGCGAGATTATGGGAGTGGCAAAGCTGATCAATGAGGTATATACCCTTTTTGGCTTCCAGTACCATGTAGAGCTGTCTACCAGACCGGAGGACAGCATGGGAAGTGATGAAGACTGGGAGATGGCTACGGAAGGCCTTCGCAGCGCCCTGGATGAGCTGGGACTTGATTATGTGGTAAATGAGGGAGACGGGGCATTTTACGGACCCAAGATTGATTTTCATCTGGTAGACGCGATCGGAAGAACCTGGCAGTGCGGCACCATTCAGCTGGATTTCCAGCTTCCTCAGCGGTTTGAGCTGGAGTATATCGGGGCAGACGGAGAAAAGCACCGTCCCATTATGATCCACCGGGTAGCCTTTGGCTCCATTGAGCGGTTTATCGGCATCCTGATTGAGCATTTTGCGGGAGCATTCCCTGCCTGGCTGGCGCCGGTACAGGTGAAGGTACTGCCTATCTCTGAGAAGCATATGGAGTATGGCCGGAAGGTAATGGATGCATTGGCAGCAGCCGGAATCCGGGCAGAACTGGATGGCCAGGATGAGAAGATTGGATATAAGATCCGTATGGCCCAGATGCAGAAGATTCCTTACATGCTGGTAGTAGGCCAGAAGGAAGCAGAAGAAGGACTGGTATCAGTCCGCAGCCGGGTAGCCGGAGATGAAGGGCAGAAGACATTGGATGCCTTTATCCAGGATATAACAAACGAAATTAACGCCAGAGAGGTAAGGAATTTATCATAAGGGGGACCAAGTTTTACTTGGTGGATTCCTTATGATCGGATTAACGATAGGCAGAACGAGGCCAAGTCTGACTTATCATAGGGGGACCAAGTTTTACTTGGTGGATTCCTTATGATTGGATTAGCGATGAGCAGAACGAGGCCAAGTCTG
>CATJHO010000109.1 GCA_949740535.1 uncultured Lachnospiraceae bacterium | reverse complement strand
CCCGCTTCATGGTCTTGGCCAGAGCATCACAAATTTCATAAAGCTTCGTGGACTTTCCGCTCTGTCCTGAGATAATCAGCGGTGTACGGGCCTCGTCAATGAGAACGGAGTCCACCTCGTCGATAATGGCATAGTGCAGATCCCGCTGTACCAGCTGTTCCTTGTAGATCACCATATTATCACGAAGATAGTCAAAACCCAGCTCGTTATTGGTAATATAAGTAATATCGCAGTTGTAAGCGGCCCGGCGCTCATCGTTGGTATTGCTGTTGAGCACCACGCCTACGGTCAATCCCAGGGTCTCGTGAACCTTTCCCATCCACTCCGAGTCACGGTGGGCCAGATAATCATTGACGGTTACGATATGAACGCCCTTGCCCTCCAGCGCGTTTAAGTATGCCGGAAGGGTAGATACCAGAGTCTTTCCTTCACCGGTCTTCATCTCAGCGATACGTCCCTGATGCAGGATAATTCCGCCAATCAGCTGAACCCGGTAATGTTCCATTCCAATGGAACGTCTGGCCGCCTCCCGCACGGCAGCAAAAGCATCAACCAGAAGATCATCCAGCGTCTCGCCCTTTGCCAGGCGCTCCTTGAACTCTTTTGTCTTCCCTCGAAGCTCTTCATCCGATAACTCCATCATGGCAGGCCGCAGGGCCTCAATCTTATCCACCATCGGATAAATCAGCTTTAATTCACGCTCACTGTGCGTTCCGAACATTTTCGTAATGATACTCATCAGACTTAACTCCTGTCTTCTCGTTTTCCGGGACAAATGCCCTTATCGTTACATTGTAACACTATCAGAAGGATTATTCAAGCTGCTGCTGCGCCGGATCCTCAGCCGGCACAGGAAAAACGGCACTGTCACCATGACCGGATACAGATATCTTACCAGAACCGCAGGGCCAAGCAGTACGGTACACCAGTAAAAAAACAGCAGTCCCAGGGGCAGAAGCTCCCGGTATCTCCGCCGGTACCATGCCAGCAGAATGCAGAACAGCATCAGCCAGCAGTAGGAAGCAGGGGCAAACACCAGCGATACCACCGGAATTTTCTCGTGTAGATTCTCTGTCGCACACTTCTCATACATTCCCTCCAGCCAGGGCCATCTGCTTGCAGGCCGCTCCATATCAATGCCCGGTACATTTTTATAATCCGTCAGCAGATAACCCTGCCGTTCTGACTCATAGGAATCGTAAATATGCCCATGGGTCTTATCCAGGGGGTACCAGGCTCCCAGCGTCAGCGTTCCCCAGATGTCCAGATAGTCCAGGGGATATTGGATTCCATAAGATACCCAGACCTTCAACAGATGCCCAGGAGAGAATGCTTCCCCCTCAAGCCGCCACCACCGTTCCTTCACGGGATCCGCCAGATGGGGATCAAAGTCTCTCTCAAGCTCCTCCGAAAACCAGTCCCTGGGAATCACATCCATCAAGAGTTCTCCCGATCCGTACTCCGGGATCAGCTCCGGATGCCGCAGAGCCGTTCCCACCAGACACTGCATGGGAACGCAGTAAGGCTCCTGAGGATATCCCTTTTGTGCATCCATAACTGAAAAAAGGATCGCCTCCACACTCCCATAGAGACAGAGTCCGCACAGGCAGAGAACTGCAAACCGCTTCCACTGCAGTCTGCGCAGTACTACAATTCCCACAGCCATCCCTGGAACAAAGGCGTAAACTGCATTAGAACGAAGCAGCAGCATAAGCCCCAGAAACAGCACAAAGGAAGCCATGCTTTTCCCGGATCTGAAAAATGCCTCCGGTCTGTCAATCAGATCAAAAAGCTTCAGAACACAGATCAGCCAGCAGCCGGAAAACAACACATCTTTCGTCATGCTCACAGAGAGAATGGAATGAAAGGGAAGAAATGCAAAAAAGCCAAACAGAGCGATCCTGCACCACTTACTGCACCCCCAGCGGCGGGTGTGTTCGATTCCATAGGCATACATCCCGGACATGGCCAGCATCTGGCTGAAAGACAGAAGACACATACCCGGCTCGTAATGGCCGGGCCTTCCACCGATCCGCACCACGGTATCCAGATACAGGGTATGGAGCAGAGGATGCTGAGTGGTCGGAACCATCCCCCGGACCGTTGGAACCTGCTGGCCTACATCGTAAGCCCAGATAACCGGATAGTAAGCCAGAAAAACAGGAATCCAGCAGACGAACAGACCGGCCCAGAACAGAAAAAAACAACGCCGGGAAAAAATGAGTTTTCCCTGAACCTGAGAAACCTCTTTCTTATAATCAATTCTGGCAAAAAGTACGCCGCCTGCTGCCGTAAAGAGCATACTGCAGACCAGAAGCTGCAACAGACTCCCAATTCCCATATGACTGAGGCTTCCCCCGGCCTCCAGTATCCGGCCAAAGGTCAGAAGCAGGCCTGCGCCGATTCCCAAAACCAGCGCCGGTATAAGCCCGCCTTTTGTGTGGAATCCTGGAATTTTCCCCTTTATCGTATTGAACATACGCAAAGCGCCCTCCCGCAGCTCATTTTTCTACACAATCCTGTGCAAAAACAGCGGCACAGCCCAGAAGCTGTGCCGCCAAACACTCCCTAATCTTTTTAATCCTCCGGCTCCATCAATCCGTAGGTATTGCCCTTTCTCTTGTACACCACATTCACCTGATCCGTCTCCGCATTGACAAATACATAGAAGCTGTGTCCCAGCATCTCCATCTGGATGCAGGCATCCTCCGGATACATGGGCTTCCGGTCAAAGAACTTGGTACGGATAATCTTTACTTCCTCGTCATCCGCTTCCCGGTCAATGAATTCCTGCCGGAAGCTTCCGCCGCCCTGCTCCCGCTGTACCAGCTTATTCTTGTATTTCCGAAGCTGGCGCTCAATGACCTCCTCCACCAGATCAATGGATACATACATATCATTGCTTACCTGTTCGGAACGGATCACCGTTCCTTTTACAGGAATCGTAACTTCTATTTTCTGTCTCTCTTTCTCAACACTCAAGGTTACCTGAACCTCTGTGTCCGGAGTAAAATAGCGCTCCAGCTTTCCAAGCTTGTCTGTAATGGCTGTCCGAAGCCCCTCTGTTACATCGATGTTTTTTCCGCTGATAATATAACGCATATGATCAACTCCTTTACCCTATTCTAAGACTCTCTGAAGCATTTGTCTAAATCAGGAATCTTATTCCAAGTATACCACATTCCGGTAAGGGATACAACCACCAAAGAGACTTAAGGCGCTTCCCACCGTCACATCCAGACGATCCCGGCCCAGCTCTTTTAATTTCTGAATATCTTCCATACTTCCCACGCCTCCTGCATAAGTAATGGGGATTCCTGTCCATTCTCCAAGAAGAACGGCCAGCTCCTCCTCAATACCGGAAGCCTTTCCCTCCACATCCACAGCATGGACCAGGAATTCCGCACACCAGGCAGACAGCTCTGTGAGCAGCTGTGCCGTCACCTTCACATTCGTGAATTTCTGCCACCGATCCGTCACAATATAATAAGCTCCGTCTTTTCTGCGGCAGCTTAAGTCCAAAACCAGCCGTTCCTTTCCCGTTATACGTCTAATATGCTCCAAATTCTCATAATAAATCCGTCCATTGCGAAATACATAGGAAGTGACAATCACATGAGAAGCTCCGGCGTCCAGATACTCCTTTGCATTCTCCGGTGTAATCCCGCCTCCCGCCTGAAGACCGCCGGGATACGCCCGAAGGGCCGAGAGGGCCTGTTCCTTTGTGGCCGGATAGTAAGGAGAATCCACGCTGTTCAACTGAATGATATGCCCTCCTTTCAGACCGTCCCGGCGGTATTTTCGTGCATACCAGGCCGCGTCCTGTTCAGACACAAAATTCTCCTTGGCGTAATCCTGCTCATCTGTCAGGCTTCCTCCTACTATCTGTTTTACTTTTCCGTTGTGAATGTCGATACATGGGCGAAAGTGCATGTCTGCGCTCCTTTTTAGTGACTGAATTTTTCTTTGCTGCAACCCTGATTATATCCTGATAAATACTTTATGCGGAATAATAAAAATCCAGGGCAGCGTTCCGACAGCCCGCTACATGGGCGCGCATTTTGACTGCCCCTTTCTCAAAGTCCTGTTCCAGGAGGCAGTCCAGAATTTCCAGATGCTCCCTCAGAGCTTCCTGCACATGTTCACGGTTCTCAGTGCTGGATACAATCACCCGGGTGTTCTTATCAAACACTTTCTTCATCATATCTATGATATAGGAATTGCCGCAATAGCCGATAATCGCCAGATGCATGGCTGTATCCATCTGATAGCCCTTTTCTACCGAAGACTCACCGGACAGAAATTTTTCCTTCCATTCCAGAAGCTCTTCTTTGGGAATTCTGGGACCGGCCAGCTTAAGAGCGATCGGCTCAATCTCCATCCGCGCCTGAAAGATCTGGACAATATCACTGAGCAGAATATCGGTCACCAGGATTCCCTTTTTGGGGACAATACACAAAAAACCCTCCATTTCCAAAATGCTGATAGCCTCCCGGATAGGCGTCCGGCTGAAACCCAGCTCATCCGCCAATTGTGCCTCGTTCAGCATACTGCCAGGCTGGTATTCACAATTCACGATCTTCTTTTTTAAAATGGAATACGCCTGAATCTTTAAATTTTGTCTCGGTGATTGTCTCCTTGTCATATATTATAAAACTCCCACTTCTATGTATTTGTTGTCCTTTACCTGGACCGCTGTTCATCTTCTGTTGTATAAATCATGTACATAATACTATATTTTTCCAAAAACCTCAAGTAACTAAACGAGGATTCCCTGCATAAGCTGTAATAAGAACAATTCACTATGAGGGACTTCTATGCACGAATTTCCCATAAAAGCCATGCAGACAGAGCATACCGGCAAGGGACGTCTGCAGATCAATGTCACATCTGCTCTGGGCGCAGCTCCCATCCCCGATGCCAAGGCCGCCATTTACTATACCGGAGAACCGGAACGGAAACTGGAGGAAGTTACCACCAACAGCTCCGGCCAGACTGAGGAACTGGAACTGGATGCTCCGCCTCCGGAGTACAGCCTGGAACCCAGTGAACAGCAGCCTTATTCTGAGTACACCATTGAAGTAACGGCGCCAGGCTACGAGCCTGTGGAAGTGGTCGGTGCAGAAATCCTGCCTGACGTAACGGCGCTCCAGAACGTCCATATGATTCCCATACAGGAAGGGGAAGCCTATGAACGCTTCGTAATTCCCGCCCACACCCTGTTCGGCAATTATCCGCCCAAAATTGCAGAGGCTGAAATCAAGCCTGTAAATGAGACGGGAGAGATTGTTCTGAGCCGTGTGGTGGTTCCCGAATATGTTATTGTACACGATGGTGTTCCCACCGACAGCTCCGCTTCCAATTACTGGGTCCGCTATAAAGATTATATCAAAAATGTAGCCTCCAGTGAAATCTATGCCACATGGAGCGAAGCCGCCATCCGGGCCAACATTCTGGCCATCATGTCCTTTACCCTGAACCGGGTATATACGGAATGGTACCGCAACAAAGGCTATGATTTCACCATCACTTCCTCCACTGCCTTCGATCACAAATGGATCAACGGCAGAAATATCTTCCAGAATATCTCCCGGATTGTAGATGAGATGTTCGGAAATTATCTGTCCAGACCCAATGTAAAACAGCCAATCCTCACCCAGTACTGCGATGGAAAACGGGTAACCTGTCCCAACTGGATGAGCCAGTGGGGAAGCCAGTATCTGGGGGAACAGGGCTATTCCACCATTGAAATTCTCCGAAATTACTACGGAAACAACATGTACATCAATACTGCGGAAGAAATCTCCGGTGTGCCCTATTCCTGGCCGGGTTCCGATCTGACTGTCGGCTCCCGCGGGCAGAAGGTCCTGCAGATGCAGGAGCAGTTAAACCGCATCGAACAGGCCTATCCGGCTATGCCTGTGATCGCAGAGGACGGTATATTCGGCCCTGCCACAGAAGAATCCGTGCGCATCTTCCAATCCATTTTCGGTCTCCCGGCCACGGGTGTGGTTGACTACCCCACCTGGTATAAGATTTCGGAGATCTTTGTAGCCGTATCCAGGATTGCGGAAGTAAATCCTTAAACGTCTTAAGCAGATACAAAGATCGGGACGAAGCGTTCCTGTTTCGTCCCGATTCTATCCTGCCAGCCTCTCTGCCCTGTGAATAAATAAAGGATATGTCCAAAGGCAGGCAGTCTTAAAAGCCATTGCAGAAATCGTCTTTTTCTGTTAATTATGCTCTGCATAATCCGGGTTCAAAATATGGGGAGAACCCTTTCCGGCAAAGAAATCCGCACTGATGTCAATCGCCATTTTATAAATATTCCAGAGCGACTCCACCGTCTGGCTGGATACATGAGGTGTCAGCACTGCATTTTCCAGCGTCAGCAGAGGTGAATCCACCGGAAGCGGCTCCTTCGCAAACACATCCACTCCGGCCCCGGCTATCCGGCCGGACTTCAGGGCTTCGTACAGGGCTTCCTCGTCAATGATGTTTCCCCTGGCCGTATTGACAATCACCGCCGCAGGTTTCATCACTGCCAGCGTCTCTTTGTTTATCATATGATGTGTTTCTTCTGTATAAGGTACATGGATACTGACCGCGTCTGACTGGCGCAGTACCTCCTCCAAGCCTGCCAGTTCCACACCGTCCATCTCCATTGTCTCTTTTCTTGGGAACGGATCGTAGGCCAGGATTCTACAGTCAAAGCCTTTTAAAAGCCGCGCCAGACGACGGCCAATATTGCCGTAACCGATGATTCCCACTGTACCTCCGATCAGTTCATTTCCGATGTCCTTAACCCATGTTCCTGACTTTGTTCTGGCCTGATACTGGTTGATCCGCCGTCTGCATGCCAGCATCAGGGTAAGGGCCATCTCCGCCACACCTGTGGTATTGGCCCCGGTGGTTCTGGCGATGGCAATTCCATTCCTGCTTGCCGCTTTTAAGTCAACCTTATCAAAGCCCACCCCGAAGCGGACCAGCAGCCTGGAGCTGTCCTTAACCTGACTGAAAATGGATTCTCCGTAAGGCTCGATATCAATAATTCCCGCATCCGCATTCTTGAGCTCCTCAATAACCGCCGCTTCCGAAAAGGGAAGCTGCGGAGCCCAGCGGTACTCCATTCCCAGAGACCCAGCGTATTCTTCCGCTCTTTGATTTAACTGACAGAAGATTTCTGTTTTATCTCCAAAAAAAGACACAATCTTTTTCATGATTTTTCTCCTTCATCCTGCAATTTATCTGTTTTTCTTTCTCAGCTCCTCTTCATAGGCGCTGTATTTTTTATCCCGCTCAATCCATTCCTCCATCTTAAAGGGGGTAAATACATGGCCCATATCATAGAACTCATCATTTTCCGAATATACGGTATTTTTATTCTTAAAGTTCTCCATAAAATATTCCATCATACCCTTGGTGGCCCCCTTCATGGCCGCATGGTTGGATACCAGATGAAAGCCCAGCTCCTGCATCTCTTCCAGTGTCATATCCGGCACGCCGTTGGTAGCATGAACGTCCGGGTAAAACCGGTAGCCGGGTACCTCCGCTGCAATACGCCTGCATTCTTCCTCACAGTCTGCATGGCAGATATTCTGGATCATAGTAATCTCCGCTCCCGCTTCCACGCCCATTTTCGCTCTGCGGATGGCCTCTTCCAGTCCCATACAGAACGGATTTTCTCCTATGGCCCCTATCTGGGCCGCCCCGCCGCCTTTACAGTCGGTTCTGGCAATAATCATACAGTCCGTACCCTTGACCGCATCCACAGCCGCATGTACATTGGCCGCCCAGAGCTCCCGATCCATATACCCTCTGCTGCGCCCGTAAAAATAATCCACATTCACTGCCCCGGACAGCGTATCCTCAATGGAAACAGCCATAACCCCTGCTTCCGCCAGCCGCTTACAGTTGCGGTATACCTGCATAGGAGTTCCGCCTCCGTTTTCTCCGTCCACAATCACTGGGAGGGTTGTGGAATTGGCAATGCGCTCTGCCGCCCAGATATACTCTTCCCAGTTGTAAAGTCCCGCCGGAATTCCGTTCATTGCGAACTCCAGTTCACAGCTGCTGATCAAACAGGCGTTATAGCCGCACAGTTCCACCACCCGCGCGGACACACAGTCATAAATGCAGGGCGCCCATATAAACTCTTTTGCCTCCAGTAGCTGACGAATTGTTTTCTTTGCTGCCATATTCTACACTCCTTCTTTGAAATTGATATCCGATTACAGTCCCAAATACTGTGAAAAAATCTCCTTGGGAATTTCTTTTGCTGCTCCGTGATACACAACTTTCCCTTTCTCTATCAGATAACAGTCGCTGCTGACCGCCAGCGCAAAATTCACATTCTGCTCTGCCAGCAGTATGGTCACGCCGCTGCTTCGCAGCTTATTGATAACCTGTCCCAGTTCTTCCACCACAATAGGGGCCAGGCCTTCCGTAATCTCGTCCAGCAGAAGCAGCTGCGGGTTCTGCATCAATCCTCTGGCTACTGTAAGCATCTGCTGTTCACCGCCGGACAGCCTTCCTCCCTTAAAGTTTTCCCGTTCTTTTAAGCGGGGGAAAAGCTCATAGATCCGTTCTATGGTCCACTCCTGCTTTCCGTTAATTCCGGCCCGCTCTGCAATCAGCAGATTTTCCTTGGTGGTAAGGGTCGGGAAAATATGCCTTCCCTGCGGCACATAGGCAATCCCCTTTCTGGATACCTGAAAACTTGGCATTCCCACCAGCTCATGATCCAGATATCTCATGCTCCCCGTCACCCGGCTGTGAACTTTGGGATTTAACTGTCCCATAATTGATTTCATGGTGGTAGATTTTCCTACGCCGTTTCGTCCCAGAATACATACCGACTCCGACTGTTTTACTTCCAGTCCCAGGCCAAACAAAATCTGGCTTTCTCCATAATAAGCGTCTATATTCTCCAATTCTAACACTGTCCCGCCCATATTATCTGCCTCCTCCGCCAACGTACGCATTCTGCACAAACTCATTGTTTCGGATATTGGCCGGCGTATCGGTTGCAATCAGCGCTCCATGGTCCAGAACCGAGATACGATCGGAGTAATTAAATACAATTTCCATATCATGCTCTATGAATACTACCGTAAAGCCGCGCTTCAGCGCCAGCTCCCGGATCATTTTCATAATCTCATACCCCTCCGCCCGTGCCACTCCTGCCGTAGGTTCATCTAACATCAGCAGTTTCGGTTCCATAGCCAGCGTGATGGCAATCTCCAGACGCCTCTGATCGCCATAACTTAACAGCGCGGCCGTCTCTCCTGCATTGCGGGCCATGCCCACGCTTTCCAGAACTTCCATCACCTCATCGTGAAGATAGTCCGCCCGTTTGGGCATAAAATCATACACTTTTTTGTGCTTCTTAATCTGAGCAATCTGAATATTCTCAAAACAGGTCAGATGACCGAACAGCTTGGAGATCTGAAAACATTTGCACAGCCCCTGATCTGCTATTTTATAGGGTGGAACCCTGGTAATCTCTTTTCCCTCAAAAAATACCCGGCCCTCATTGGGGCTGGTGCGGTTTACAATCAAATCCATAAGCGTGGACTTTCCGGCGCCGTTGGGTCCGATGACTGCATGTATTTCTCCCCGGTAAATATCCAGACTCACGTCATCAGTCGCTTTCAATGCTCCGAAATACCGGACCAGATGCTCTGTCCTCAAAATAACATCCTCTGTCACAATCCGCTCCTCCTCACTCCTCTTGGGATGTTTTGGCTTTCTTCTTTCCCATCCGCATCAAGGGGCTTGATTTGGAAAGAAGGCCTTCACGCATAAAGTAGACAATCAGCAGTACAAAAAATCCCAGAAATCCCTGATAATAATCAGTGACTGAAGGAAGCCAGTTGTACACCAGGGCCACAATCAGCCCCCCAAGCACCGGGCCGAAGAAGCTGCCCATTCCGCCCACCACGCACATAATAATCGCTTCAAAAGAAAGCGCCGCGTCCAGGGAAGCCGTATAAGCACCGCCGTTGCGGAAAGCAAAAAGCATACCGGCTGCCGCTGCAAAAATTCCGCTGATCACAAAGACAACCGTATGGAGCCGGTTAGTATTAACTCCCAGAAAAATCAGGCGCTCCTCATTTTCCCTTCCGCCTTTGAGCATAGCCACAAAGGGGCTTTTGGACAACAGATAAATAAGTACCGTGCAAAAGGCTGTAACCGCCAGAATAAAAAGGAACATAACCCGGTAGTCATTCATCCAGGCAGGGGCAATCTTACAGTTCAGACCAACCGTTCCGCCCATATACAGCCATTTTCCAAACATAGTCGAAACACTTAGAGATAAACCCATGCTCAAAAAGGTAAAGGTCATCATATTGTTCTTCAGACAGATAATTCCGCACAGTGTGTAAAGAACAAAACAAATTGCCAAAGTAAGGATACAGGCAAGCCACACATTCAGATTTCCCTTCAGACAGAGAGCCACCAGAATGTAGCCGCTTAAGCCGAAATACATGGCGTGTCCCAGGCTGGTCATCCCCGCATAGCCAAACTGCAGATTAAAACTCAGGCCGAACAGGGTCATAATTACCACATAGGACATAATCTTGGATACGCTTTCTCCAAAACAGGTACCGGCAATCCCATACGCCGCCAGAACCACCAATCCGATATAGAGGTCTGTCTTCACGTTTTTTTCCATTTTTAGGCCTCCTTTCTGGCAAACAGGCCCTTAGGCCGGAAAAATGCGGCTATCACCATAATGACACTGGGAACCAGATTGTAATAGGTCGGCATAAATATGGCGGCAAAGGCAGAAGCCAGGCCAATCACCAAAGCCGCAGGCAGTGCTCCGTCCATATTATCCAATCCGCCGACAAGCAGAACCGGAAACACGGAATTGAATATGGTAAGCCCCTGTCCCGGCGTCAGGCCGGAAATAGGCGCGTTTAATGCTCCTGCAATTCCGCCCAGCCCCAGTCCAATCATAAACATTACCGTAAACAGCATCTGTACATTGATTCCCAGGCATTCCACCATATGCCGGTCACTGATAATGGCCCGGAAATAGATACCCAGCTTTGTCCGGCTGAACATCAGACGCATGGCAATGGCGATCAGGGCAGAAAATACAATGATAAAGAGATAATACGCCGGAAATGCAATATTAAAATCTGCTATCCGGACTGCCCCTCCAAACATGGCCGGTACCGGAGTAGCCCGCACCTCATTGCCCCACATCAGAGACATTCCGTCACACAGCATATAGCTGATACCCATGGTAATCAGCATACTGTAAGTCATATCCAGTCCAAAGACCGGGCGCAGTAAGAATTCCACAATAATTCCCAGAAGAGCCGGCACCAGAAAACCGATCAGCAGCGCAGCCACAAAGGGTACATCTGCCTTTACCGTGTAATAGCACAAAAGCGCTCCCAGTATGTAAAAAGCCCCCTGGCCGAAGTTAATGGTCCCCATACCGCTGATGATAAGACTCATGCCTGAAGCTGTCAGATACGAAATCATACCGCTGGCCAATCCCACCACCAAGGCCAGCACAAACTGCTGTACTGTCATAACTTTTGTTCTCCATATGAAATATTACGAAAAGGGGCTGTTACAGAATAAGGAAGCAGACTTTTCCGGTATCCCGTGTCCTTTCAAACGCTTATTTTGCAGCAGCCCTTTTTCGTCAGTTCCTAAAATCTATCCTTCACCCCAAGAGATTCCGCATAATCCTTCATTTCCTGCTCAGTCGGAAGCAGATCGTCGGAAGTATAGGTAATGATATCCGCTGCGATCGGATTTCCACCGTAGGCTTCGCTGCCTTCTTTGCTGGAAATACCATAGTAATAGTCAAAGGTCAGCTGATTGTCCAGTTCCCGGAAACGATG
>CATJHO010000108.1 GCA_949740535.1 uncultured Lachnospiraceae bacterium | reverse complement strand
GAAGCCTGCTGCCATAGAAGCCAGTGCGGCGCCAATGGAAGATACATAGGCCAGAACCAGGGCCACGCCCAGCATTCTGGATGCATTATTTCCCAATTTTGTGATAGACGGCGCAATAAATCCAATTACAATCAGCGGCACACAGAAAGTAATCAGCTGCCCAAGCACCTGTTTGACTGTCAAAACTACATTCATAACCGTATCATCTGCCGCCAGCCCCACAGCGATACCCACAATTACACCCACCAGTAATTTAAACGGCAGGCTTTTCAAGAATTTCTGCATAACTTTTCTCCCTCGTTTTTATAGTCTCTTTTTCTATCTTATGCCTGAAATATATCCTGCAACACTTTCCCCTGCCCTCTTCTCACAGGTGTACACAGCCGGGAAAGTATACGGCATACTGCAGTTATATTTTTATTATAAAGGAATATATGGAGCACCACAAGAAAAAACAGAAATTCCATTTAAGATATTTGAACAGCCATCTTTCCCCTTTCCATTTCATCTACGTTCAATTATCCACGAATCAGCCGGTACGGAAAGATGGCCTGTTCAAAGGAAGCTGTAAAAACCTTACTTATTTATTCAGCGGGCATTTTCTACTGCCTTGGTGATCGCTGCCTGAAAGTCAGTAATGGAAATGGTCACGGAACTGTTCAAATCACTTTCCTGGGCATATCCGTGATCGTCCGTTTCAATCCCATTGATCTCTTCTACAGTTTTTCCCACCACATACTGCTCAAAATATTGAATCTGCTCATACCACTCTCTACCAATGGGAGAAGCATCCTTCATGCCATAGCTGTCCCCCTGTTCTTTTGTGGTAGGATATTCCGTGTTGGCTGCCGCATCAACCGCACCTGTATTGGAGATGGAAAGCTTGTTCTCCACCTTGTCAATCATACACGCCAGGATACGTCCTTCTGCATCTACCGTAACCGCTGCCACGGTAGTATTAATCTCTGCAGAGCCGTCTGTGGTGCCTGCATTCTGGACTCTTTTCATACGTGACACAATACCAATTCCCATCTGTGTGTCTGCAGCTGACCCTCCATTCTCTCCGTCACCTGCAGACCCGCTGCCGTTTTCTGTATCCTGCTGGCTGTTTCCATGATTGGGAACGGTATTCTCCGTCACATTGCCAGAATCATTGTTCTGGTCATCCTGCACCGGTTTCTCTGCCTGTCCGCAGCCCGCCAGCACTGCCGCTGTCATAACTGCCGCCAAAAATAAAATTTGTTTTTTCATAACAAAATTCCTCCATACCAAGTATTATTGTTTTCGGGTAACAATGTATAGTATATCCTGCTGCTTTTCAGCAATACTTGTTAAGGAGGAATTTTTTAATATCATTTTTTCTTCATCTGTGCCGACAGAAGTTTGTCCAGATAAATGGATTTAAACTGTCTGCTTGCCAGAGCCTGTTTCAGGGGCGGCAGTTTCAGAATCGCCGCAAATACAGCCGCCATGGCCCTGTGGTTGGAAAATGCCTGATTGTCAAATATCAAATTCTGCAGAGTTCCCTTTTCAATGGCCTGCAGCACGAAGCGGTGGGTGCTGTTCACCGGTGTAATTACCTGGATTGGCCGGCGCTTCATCTCAATGGCCTTTGTGGGGCAGTTTCCGGCACAGACACCGCAGCCAAGGCAGATCTCTTTATCCACCACTGCCTTTTTCTTTCCATTTTCATCCTCTTTCAGGGAAACAGCAAAGATCGGACAGGCCTTTGCGCATTTTCCACAGCCCACACAGGTCTCTTCCGCTACGGCCGGAATATAGTTCGTCGTAGCCACTGGCTGCATGGGACTGAACTTCCGCGCCGCCTGCAGAGCCTCACAGCAGCAGCCGCAGCAATTACAGATAAACGCCGGATCCTCCCGGACATTCTCACCAATCTGGACCAGGTTATGGGCATAGGAGCGCTCCAGCGCGTCCATAGCCTCTGCCTTGTCAATCAGACGGGCATATCCTCCGTGTTCCGCCAGGGAACGGGCTACATTTCCAAACGTAAGGCACACATCCAGAGGCGCATCAATCTCACAGGGATGGCCTGCGTGCAGCATCTTATGACGGCAGTAGCAGGTGCCCAGGCCGATGTACTCCGCCTCCTCCACAATATGACTGGCCCGCTCGTGATCCAGAATATGCAGTGTATTGGCATTGGACAGCACCGGCTCCTGGACAAAGACACGGCCCAGCCGGGTCTCAGTGGCAAAGAACAAATCCTTTACAAAATCCTCCTCCACATTCATATACTGATAATACAGCTCACTCAAATACTTCTGGTCAATATCCCCTCTGGTCCGCATCAGAGCAAATTCAATAAATCCTGCCATGGGAGGCGGCATCACAAACTTGCGCACTCCATTGTGGTAAGAGTCCACCAGTAAGGCTTTCTCACATAAATGTGTCAGAAATTTCTCCGCCTTGGCCTCACTGGTATTCCAGATCCTTGCAGCTTTCCTGGCTGTAAAGGGCCGTACCGGCAGTAAGGCTACCCATTTTGCTTCCTTTTCTGTATAGAGCACCTGCAGAATCTTATAGAGGGTGTCCGACACCGGCGCACCCTGGGTAAACCAGTTGATCCGGTCCTCCAGATTCTTGTAGGCGTCTCTGCTTGCAAGATGTCCCATATCTGTATCCTTTCCATTTCCGGCTGTGCCGGGTCTTTGTCTAAAAAGTTATTATACTCCTTTTTTTACCGGAATACCAGAGGATTCACCAAAGCAGAGCAGCTCTTCGAACAAGCCGTCCTTGCCAGGATTCTATCTTATCCCAAATTCCGGCAATTCCTCCCCCGCCCCTGCATATAATTCTAACAATCCTTAAAATAGGGAACTGTCTATGGACCATTTCGCTGCATTCATCGAAACCATCAACCAATACCTCTGGGGCATGCCCATGATTGTCCTGCTTTTTGGCACCCACCTCTATATGACCTGGAAAACCGGCCTGATTCAAAGGAAAACACCGCTGGCCATCCGGCTCTCTTTTACGAAAGACTCAGATTCCAATGGTGATATCAGCCCCTTTGCCGCTCTTTCCACCTCTCTTGCCTCTACCCTGGGGACCGGCAATATCATCGGTGTGGGAACGGCAATTGCCCTGGGCGGTCCCGGCGCCGTGTTCTGGTGCTGGCTTACCGGGGTCTTCGGCATGGCCACCACCTACGCAGAATCCCTTATTGCTGTAAAATACCGGGTGCGCACCAAGGACGGTACCATGCTTGGAGGCGCCATGTACGCCCTGGAGCGGGGCCTTGGGATGCGCTTTCCCGCGATTCTCTTTGCCTGCTTCGGCGTTCTCACCTCCTTTGGCATCGGCTGCGGGGTCCAGGTAAATGCCATCGCTGTAATTATAGATACCTCCGTCCGCTCTGCTGTGGAAGGAAGCTCCTCCGCCCTGGAGCGCCTTCTGGCAGTCAGACCCGATGCCGTCTGCCTTGCGGTAGGACTTGTGACCGGACTTATCACCTGCCTGGTGATTCTGGGCGGGGTCCGCTCCATCGCCAGAGTCTGCGAACGGCTTGTGCCGTTTATGGCCTTCTCCTATCTGGCCGGATGCTGTATAATCCTGGTTTTGAATCATCATCTGCTGGGAGAGAGTCTCTCCCTGATTATCTCCTCCGCCTTTGGAAGCACGAAGGCTGTGGGAGGCGGGCTGGCAGGCTCCGGCATCATGCTTGCCGCCCGCTATGGCATTGCACGGGGGCTCTTTACCAATGAGGCCGGAATGGGATCGGCTCCCATTATCGCCGCGGCCGCCCGCACCCGGAACCCTGTCCGGCAGGCTCTTATCGCTTCCACTGCCACCTTCTGGGATACGGTGGTAGTCTGCCTTATTACCGGACTGGTTCTGGTAAGCAGTATTCTGCGCGGCAGAGCCGCCGCCTGGGAAAGTCTTTCCGGAGGGGAGCTGACCACTGCCGCCTTTTCACAGATTCCGTATATCGGCAGGCCGATTTTGATTTTCGGCATCATTACCTTTGCTTATGCTACCATACTGGGCTGGTCTTACTACGGGGAACGGTGCCTGGAATATTTATTTGGAAAAATATCTCTGTTCCCTTACCGTTTTCTGTGGATTCTGGTTCTTGTGTTTGCCCCGGTTGTGCGCCTGGAACTGGTGTGGAGCATTTCCGACACCCTCAATGCACTGATGGCGGTTCCAAATCTTCTTGCCGTTGTGCTGCTGTCCGATACCATTGCCAGGGATACCCGGTACTATTTAAAGCATTTAAATGAAAAAGACAACACCCCTATCCCTTTGCATATGAAATAGCCCCTTCCCGCCCGGCTATTGCCTGTCATGTCTCAAACATGCTATAATACACCCAAATCCACTTATACAAAGGAGTCTGCCTCATGTACGACATCACGCTCATCGGCGCCGCCATCCTGGACGTCCTGGCCCGCCCCATTTCCAAAGATCAGCTGTCCGCCCGTTCCTGCCCCGCTGACCGCATTACCCTGACCCCTGGCGGCGATGCAGCCAACGAAGCAGTTACCCTTGCCCGTCTGGGAAAACGGGTCAACCTGATTACCAAGCTGGGCAGTGATCTCAGCGGCCAGATTCTCAGGCATTATTTTCAGGAAAATAAGGTCTCCACAGAAGATTCTGTGATTGACCCTTCCCTGGACACCGGCATCAACATTGTTCTGGTAGACGAAGCGGCCGAACGCTCTTTCATCACCAGCCAAAACGGAACCCTGCGCAGGCTGTCGCTCTCTGATATCAAACCGGAAGTCCTCAGCAAGGCACCTATTCTCTGTTTTGCCAGCATTTTTGTGTCCCCTGCCTTTGATGTTCCCTCCATGGCCTCTCTGTTTTGCTCTGCTAAGGAGCAGGGCTGTATTCTCTGCGCCGACATGACCCGCTGTAAAAACAACGAACGGCTTTCCGACATTCAGGAAGCCATTCAATATCTGGATTATCTCTTTCCCAACTACGAGGAGGCCAAAGCTGTATCCGGCCTTTCAGATCCCGACGAGATCGCGGACGCCTTTCTGGCCTGCGGCGTCTCCTGTATGGTGATCAAGCTGGGAAGCCAGGGCTGTTTTATCAAATCCAAAGACCAGCGGCTTTCTCTCCCGGCCTATCCACACGCCCGGTGCATGGATACCACCGGAGCCGGAGACGGCTTCGCCGCCGGATTCCTCTACGGGCTTTCTGAAAATATGACTCTGGCTGAATGCGGCCGCTTTGCCAACATAACCGCCTCTCTGGCGGTGGAATCCCTGGGGGCCTGTACAGGTGTGCGCTCGCTTTCGCAGGTAATGGAGCGTTACCTGGAATGTTTCTGATTATTCCTTCCCTGTTCACTGAGGGTATTATCCCGCGTACAGGCCAGATTCTCAGTTATCTGGATTGTGCGGACATCCTGTCATAACTTTGTCCTCGTTTTCATATGTATTGATAAGCAGTATCTGGTACAGACAGCGTTACTGCAGTTCAGACAACACCTAAGAAGGGATGGATCATATGAAACAGCAGACTGCCACACCGAACGGCCAGCGGGGACAAAATATTCTTCAGGAAGGGCGCCGAAAAAGCCGGGCGGAATCCTTTCTGGAACAGCTCAACGATCCGCTGATTTTTATTCTCTTTATCGCCGCAGCTATCTCTATGCTTCTGGGCGAGGTCAGCGACACCGCCATTATTCTGGCTGTTATTCTTGTCAATTCCATTGTGGGAGTGGTTCAGGAAGGCAAAGCCCAGAAAGCCCTGGAATCCTTGAAGCAGATGACCAGCCCCACCGCCCTGATCCGGCAGAACGGAACTTTGAAGGAAATTCCCGCGCGGGATCTCCTGCCTGGAGATATCGTCTGCCTGGACGCCGGACGCCAGGTACCGGCTGATCTGGAGCTCACATCCGTCAACAGCCTCAAGATCGAGGAAGCCGCGCTGACCGGCGAATCCGTTCCCGTAGAAAAAGATCTGGCCAGAAACAACCGGGCGTATATGTCAACTAATGTCACTTACGGCCGTGGGGAAGGTGTAGTCACTGCCATCGGTATGGACACGGAGATCGGCCGGATTGCCCGCCTGATCAATGAATCCCCCAATGAAACCACGCCTCTTCAGCGCAGACTGGGGGAACTTGGAAAGTTTCTGAGCATCGTGTCTCTTCTGCTTTGTGCCCTTCTCTTTTTCATTGCCATTTTACAGAAACGCGACATTCTGGAAATGCTGATCACTGCTATCTCTCTTGCCGTGGCGGCCGTTCCCGAAGGCCTGCCTGCCATTGTGACCATGGTACTGGCCTTAAGTGTCTCCCGGATGGTAAAAGTCAATACCATTGTGAAGCGGCTCCCCAGTGTCGAGACATTGGGCTGCGTCAGCGTGGTGTGCTCCGACAAGACAGGCACCCTCACCCAGAATAAAATGACAGTCACTGCCTGCTTTGTAAACGGCGGAATTCTGGACGCAGGCGCACTTTCCCCTGATCAGCACCGCCAGTTCCTGGAAGGCTTTGCCCTTTGTAACGACGCAGTTCTTACAAAAGACAGCCGTCTGGGAGATCCCACCGAGCTGGCACTTCTGGATCTGGCCCATCATTTCTATCTGGAGCGTCCCTCCTTGGAGAAACGTTTTCCCAGAATCCAGGAGCTGGCCTTTGACTCGGATCGGAAAATGATGACTACCCTTCACCGAAATGGAAGCTCCACCATCTCTTATACTAAGGGTTCTCCGGACGAAATTCTGAAGCGCTGCAATACCTGCCTCATCAACGGGAGAATTGTCCCCCTGGATGCAGGCAGACGCCGGGCTGTCACTGCTTCCATGACAGCACTTTCCGAGCGCGCTCTGCGTCTTCTGGCTCTGGGTATGCGCACGGGAACCGACCGCCCCACCGAGAGCGGTTTGACCTTCGTGGGCGCTGTGGGTATGATGGATCCCATCCGCCCGGAAGCTGCGAAAGCCGTCCGGGATTTCCGCCGGGCCGGGGTAAAGACCGTCATGATCACCGGCGATCGCAGGGACACTGCCTTTGCCATTGCCAAAGAGCTTGGAATTGCCCAGCTTCCATCCGACTGCATGACCGGTCCGGAGATCGATCAGCTGACCGATGGGGAATTCTCTCAGGCTGTCCGCAGGATCTCGGTCTTTGCCATGGTTTCCCCGGAGCACAAGGTCCGTATTGTGAAAGCCCTGAAGGCCTCGGAAAAAATCATTGCCATGACCGGGGACGGCGTCAATGACGCCCCCTCATTGAAAGCCGCTGATGTAGGGGTTGCCATGGGCGTCACCGGAACCGATGTGGCCAAAAACGCGGCAGATCTGATTCTAACGGATGATAATTTCGCGACCATCGCCAAAGCCATTGCAGAAGGGCGGGGAATCTACGAGAATATCAAAAAAGCAGTTCTGTTCCTGCTTTCCTCCAATTTCGGGGAAATCATTACCATGCTGGCTGCCATTCTGCTGGGACTGGGCTCCCCCTTAAAGCCCAGCCATATTCTCTGGATCAACCTGATTACTGATTCCCTTCCGGCTCTGGCCCTGGGCGTGGATCCCGGAGATCCCCGCCGCTTCATGAACCGGCCGCCCCGTTCCAGAAGTGAAAGCCTTTTTGCCGAGGGAGGATTAAGCTGCACCCTGCTCTACGGCATCCTTATAGCCTTTATCAGCATGACCGCTTTCCTTCAGCTTCCCATTGCATTGTTGAGGGCTCACGGGGCTGCCATTACTCTGGAACATCTGCGGCTCCTTCTGGCCTCGCCGGAAATACTGGCCCAGTCCCAGACTTACGCCTTTACGGTCCTGGGTATCTCACAGCTCTTCCATGCTGTAGGGATGCGGAATGTAGAAACCTCCGTATTTCGCATGAATCATCTGAACAACCGGCTGATGCTGGCCGCATTTGTCATCGGACTGGGACTCCAGGGTCTCGTTACAGAGGTTCCCTATTTTATTCAGGCTTTCGGAACCTGTCATCTGGAAACCGGCGAATGGCTGCGCCTGATTCTCCTGGCTGCTATGCCCCTTGCCGCCCATGAGCTGCTGCTCCTGAGTCCCGCCCGTATCTCACATCAGTTTCATAAAAGCCAGAATTATCAGGAGTACACCGCTGACCCAACAAAGATTTGATCGAAAATAAGACGATATCGCGCGTCCAAGACGGCTTCCCAGAACGATTGCCAGAACTCCCACCAGACAGGAAAGCAGAAAGGCAGAAGGAATGGAAGCCGTCTTAATTCCCGCCCCCACCCCCGCTGCCAGACTGTCTATGGAGAGGGCTGCTCCCAGAGTCAGCGCTTCTGCAGGGGATACAAAGGCATCCTTGTTTTTGTCCGCCGCCTCTGCTTCGTCGTGGCTGGAGCGGTCAAAAACCTTTACAAGTCCCAATACAAACAAAAGAAGAAAGCTGAAATGCCGGGTCAGATTTTCGGGAATCAGACTGCTGACCAGATTTCCTGCCAGGAGAGAAACTGCCAGCATCACACCGGATACGCCTGTCACTATCAGTACAGAGACAAACGGAACTTTTATCTTACTCACGCCATATACAAAGCCGGCTGCAAATGCATCTACGGATAAGGCCGTCACCAACACAAGTATTTCAAGAAAACATGCAGGCATGAAAAAACCACCGGAATCCTACCTTTTATGGTTATCATATTCCGGTGGTTTTGTTCTGTTGAATTTTGCGGAATCTATTACTCAGCCTCCAGAACGGAAGAACGGTACTCTATGCTGGAGATTTCATCTCCATCTACAATAAAGCAGAGCTTCATACCTTCCTTTTCGTATACCAGCATCCCCGGCTCCTCAGAAGATGCTTCCCCGTAAGCTTCTTTCAGTTCCTCTACCGAATTTCCGATGCATACGCCTTCCGGCGTGCTTACAGAATCATCCGTCAATATGATACAGGCTGTAAGATCCTTGTCTTTCTCCGGATAAGTCTCAATGCGGAAACCCGCGTAAGTATACGTCTTGTCAAGCCCTTCAAAGGCACAGCTGGCCGCCTCAAAATAAGAATCTGCCTCTCCAAGCCGGTCAATCACCGGCTTTACATCTGCATCCACAGAAATCTTCACGCCCTCAGACTCAAAAAGATACCCTTTCTCTGTCTGTGCCGCCGGTGTCTCCCCGGACTCGTCTGAATCCCCGGCTTCTTCCTGTTCTTCCCCGGATGCCGGATTCGAAGCCGCCTGAATGGTTTTCTCACTGTTCCCGCAGCCGGCTGTAAACAGCAGACCGGTTATGGTCAGCATCATCATTAATCTTTTCATGATCCATCTCCTCATTTTCTCTGTTGTTCCGTTAATTTTATATGATACCACTTCTTTTTCTTCTCGTAAAGATCCGATTGATTCCAGCAAGGGCTATGGATCTGCTGCCTGCTCAGCCTCTAAGGCCTTATACTGGTCCTGTTTTTCTGCCTCGTAGGCGGCTAGTTTTTCTTCCCACAAAGTGGTAAGAGGTTCCTCTCCCCGGCGGTCCAAAAGTCCCGCCTCCTGAACCAGCACATTTCCCAGCCAGCGGGTAATCTTCTCAGCCCCGGACAGATTCAGGTGCAGACCGCCGTCGTAGGTATCCGTACGGAAATCAATTCCCGTCTCCTCCTGAAGCTCCAGAAAGTTCAGATACAGCAGATCTTCTTTTTTTGCGTAAGCCTCAATCTGTTCTTCCCACTCCTCATACCAATAGGGATACAGGCTGGGAGCCTTCACCAGAATCAGGCGGATCCCCTTATCCCTGCAGAGCTTTGTAATGCGCTCCATATATTCCCAGGCAGTATCCCCAAAGCGGTAGTCTGGCAGAATCTTTCCCTCAGGCACGTTTTGGGCAGGCTTCACATCCACCCGCATATAGTATCCGTTGTGTGACACCGGCTTTGTCTGGAACATATATTCCACGTCTTCCCCTGTAAGCTCACTCCACCGGGAATGATAGCGGAGAATGGGAAATACATAGTCCAGAAAATGCTCCTTTTCCGTAAGGGAAGCCTGGATGGCGTGAACCTTCGCCATGGACCACTCCATTCCCTCCAGGGTCATGCGGTTGTAGGCTTCGCGCTGAGGTTCGTTATATTGAAGGGCCAGTACGTTAAAGATTACGACTTCCGGCGTCTCGTACCGCAGGGTATCCTCCAACAGATAATAAGACTGCCAGATCAGCTGCTGGGCGCTTCCCCGGATATAGCTGTTAATCCCGTACTCTTCCCAGAGCACTGCCGGCGAAAAATTCTCATACACCTCACAGTCTCCAATGAAGATCACGTCGTGGTCCTTTTCTTCCTCATAATATTCTGCAATCAATGCCCCCTCCACAATATCGGAGACGTATTTGGGCATCAAAAGCCTCTGTAAGAGATACAGACTTGTCAGCACAACTGCCGCAGAAATCAGGATCTTAACAAGCCTGTTTTTTTTCATCAACCGGTTCAATTGCAGTCCTTCCTTTTTGTACTTTAAATGTATTGTCAATGTAAGCAGGTCTGCACCTTTTCCGGGCTGACCATAAAATGGAATCCAAAAGTACAAACATTGCGTTGCAGCTCATTTTCAAATGTATTTTTGCTACAGGGCAGCCTGGCTGAACGGCTGCCCTAAAACTGATTATAGATAAACTGGCTGGCGTCATACCCCACGCCGTAAGCCCCTGTCAGCAGAACTGCCAGAAACAGTCCATACCACAGAACAAACCGGACCGGATAAGGCCTGGCGGCAATTTTCTCACGCACACTGCCCTTCCGCTGAATCAGGCTCACCGTCACCAGCAGGCACAGTCCTGCTGCCAGAATCCCATAGTCCAGACTGCCAAGCCCCAGCTGCAGAAGCGAGCCGTCCCAGAGAATCTGCCAGTTTCCGGCCGTAAAGAGAGTTCCAAACATCCGAAAGGTCAAAGGCACATCCCGGTAGCAGTCAAAGGTCCGAAGCGCGCTCATCAGCAGTACCGTGCGGACCACCTGGAACAGCCGGAACCAGAACCGGTCCTTAACGGCAAATCTTCCATGAAACCGCTCATACAGAGGTTCCAGCTCCTGGGAAATCATAATCACCACCCAGTTGCCCAGTCCCCATACAATAAAGTTCCAGCTGGCCCCATGCCAGATACCTGTTGCAAGCCACACCGCAAAAGAGGACAGATAAACGGGCATCCGTTTTCCAAGGGCTTCCCCGAAACGCTCCCTGGCAGACCGGGAGAACTTCAGCATAGGCTTACACACGGAGATGGGATAAAAGATATAGTCCGTAAACCAGGTCCCCATAGTAATGTGCCATCTGCGCCAGTATTCCTTGATGGATTTGGAAAAATAAGGCCTCTGAAAATTTTCCTTCACCGTAACGCCCAGAACCTGGGCCACGCCGATGGTAATATCAATTCCTCCTGTAAAGTCCGCATAGAGCTCCAGGGCGTAGAACATCATTCCCACAAACACATATGCCCCGCCGTAATTTTCCGGCTCGCCAATGATAGCGTTTACTCCTGTAAGAATCCGGTCCGCAATTACCAATTTCTTAAAAAAGCCCCACAGTATCCGTTCCAGGCCAAAGCTTACGGTGCGGCTGTCGAACTTATGCTCCGCAAAAAGGGACGCTGACAGATCTCCGAAACGGCTGATCGGCCCCTGCACAAGCTGTGGAAAAAAGGACACAAACAGAGCCAGCTTAAAGAAATTCCGCTCCGCAGGCACAACGCCCCGGTACACATCAATCAGATAGCCTAAAGACTGAAAGGTGTAAAAGGAAATGCCCATGGGAAGCGCAATATCCCAGAAACCGAACCGGCGGTCATTTCCCAGCGCTGTCAGCAGGCTGTTCACATTGTAAATAGCAAAATTCGTATATTTTACAACTGCCAGAATCCCCAGATTCAACAAAAGACAGGCCAGCAGCCACTTCCAGCACCGGCTCTTCATCTTCTGCTTATAGGACTTCTTCTCCTCCCTGGACAGCTCCGTCTTATGGGCCTTTATGTACGCGCTCTGCTCCTCAGATATCGTTCCTATCCTGCAGGCGGCAAAGTAAACCGTTACCGTCGCAGCCAGAATGTACACCAGACAGAAAGGCCCTGCCGCATAATAGAACAGACAGCTGAAAACCAGCAGCAGCTTCCACTGGAATTTTCCGGGAATCAGATAGTACAGCAGAAACAGCACCGCCAGAAATCCCAGAAAGGTATAGGACGTAAACAGCATGACTACTCCTCGTCTTCCAGTTCCTGAATCAAGGCATAGAGGGCTTTGGCCGAATTAAAATTCTCCGGGATAATCCGTTCTGCGGAAATGGCCACATCAAATTCTTCATTTACCTCGGCGATAATGGATACAATATCAAAGGAATCCAGAATCTTATTGTCAATCAGCCCTTCACAGGTCTCAAAGTCCACATCCGGGTGTAAATCATTTAAAATCTCCAGCAGTCTTTCCATGTTTATTTCCTCTCTTTTCCTTTTATCATCTCATAATCTCTGACGCCAGTCTGCCTCAACGATTACGATATTTATTTTTTAAAGCAGTACGGTCAATCTTCCCGTTGGCTGTAAAAGCCATCTGCTCCAGCCGGATGGTGCGGTTGGGAAGCATATACCGGGGCAGCTTCTCCCGAAGAGCCGCCGCCAGCTCCTTCTCTTCCAGATCTCCCACATAATAGAGCACAATTCTGCCCTTGATCTCATCGTAGATACAGCCGGACAGCCGGACTCCCTCCAGCAGATTTACATTGGCCTCAATCTCTCCCAGTTCAATCCGGTGTCCCATATGCTTGATCTGATAATCCTTCCGGGAGATAAATACCAGATCCCCGTCCTCATTGTACTGTCCCAAATCGCCGGTCCGGTAAATCAGCTCCGGGTAGGCATGGTTCAGAGGATTCTGCACAAATGCTTCCGCTGTCTTCTCCGGATTGTTATAGTAGCCAAGCGTCACCGAAGTTCCCCGGATACAGATCTCTCCGGCCTCTCCTTCCTCTGCCCGCTCATTCTTTTCATTCAGCAGAAGAATCTCCGTATTCTTAAAGGGACGTCCCACCGGAATGGCTTCGTCCATACCGAATTCCCGCTCCACCTTATAATAGCAGCACATCCCCGTGCCCTCGGTGGGACCGTACAGATTCACAAATTCCGCTTCCGGAAGCGCCTGGCGCCACTTCTGAAACTGTTTGACAGGAAATACCTCGCTGCCAAACGCCACTGTTTTCAAATACTGAGGGGCCGCCGTATCAAGCGCTCCAAAGGCCGAGATCATCGTCAAGGCAGATACCACCCAGCACACAGTATTGATCTGATACTGATTCAAAAACTCCACCAGCTTAACCGGAAACATAAAAAGCTCCCTGGGAATCAGATAAGTCACAGCCCCAAATTTCAGCGTGGGATACAGCTCCTTTAAGCAGGCGTCAAAGTACAGAGGCGTCTGGTTTCCGAATACCGTATCCCCGTCAAACTTCAAAACCTCTGAAAGCTGTTCAATATAATCAATCACGGAGCGGTGGCAGGCTGCTACCCCCTTGGGTACTCCTGTGGAACCGGAAGTAAACACAATATAAATGGGATCCGTGTCAATGGCTCTGTCATAGATTTCCTTCAAAGCCTCTTCCTGAATCTCTGTCCGGCAGATATCGTCGTAACATACAATCTCCCCGGCAAAATCAAAGGTTCCGGCTGTTTCCCGTGTGGCCTCATCACAGATAATCATTCGAGCCTTGACATTGTCCAGAATCAGCTGAATCCGGCTTCCCGGCATCTCCTCGTCAATGGGAACATAAAAATTCCCCCCTGTAATCACGCCGAAAAAGGCTGTGATTTCTTTGGGATGTTTATTCATAAAGATCACAACCGGCTCTTTATAAATCCCCTTCTCATGAAGAAAGCTTCCCACTGAACGGCTCTGCCAGAAGACCTCCTGAAAGGTCATTCCCTCCCGGCCGTTGGAAAAAGCGGTTTTGTCCGGCTTCTCAGCCACAATATGATTCAAGTAATCCAGTACATGATTCTGCATTATCTGCCTCCTGAGATTATAAACATCTATACCCTGAGATTGATCCGCAAAGGAACCTAACCTGCCCTTTGACTCACCCTGCCAGCCGTCAAAAACCAGTACTTAAGGCCCAGGGCCCCTTGTCCACAGAAGGTATCAGTGTTTCATATGTTTCTTTCAGGCAGCCGCAGGAAAGAACTGCCTTCCTGGCCAGGACTTCCATCACATCCAGAATACCGGGACCTGTCTGATAATCCCGTTTAATCAGCGACAGTTCCGTACAGCCCAGAAGAACTGCCTGGGCTCCCCTGGCAAAAAGCTCCCCGGCGGCCGCCTCAAAAAGCGGAAGCTCCACCGGCTTTCCGGCCTTCACATTGTCATAGATGAGATGCATCACCCGCTTCTGGCCTTCTGCTCCCGGAAGCAGGCCTGCGATGCCCCTCTTCTCAAATGCTTTCTGAAACAGCCCGCTCTTAAGGGTCCCGTCTGTGGCCAGTATGCCGGCCCTTGTAACCCCGGCTTCCTCCAGACAGACAGCCGTCTCCTCCACTGCATTGAGAATCGGAATCTCTATCTCTTCTTCCAGCTTTCTTTGAAAATAGTGGGCCGTCACACAGGGAATGGCGATCACATCCGCCCCCTGCCCCATAAGCTCCTTTCCGATACGGGCCAGAGCCGGAAAGGGATTCTCCCCGCTTTTTCCCAGAATATAGCTGGTGCGGTCGGGAATCTGGGGACAGCTGTGAAGAATCATCTCCAAATGCTCCTGATCCCTCCGGGCTTTTGTCATCTCTGTAACAAGCTGCATAAAATATACCGTTGCCATAGGCCCCAGGCCGCCGATGATACCTAATTTTTTCATATCTTTCAGCCTCTTCTTCTGTCCGTTCCCCTTGGTTTCCTCTCTGAAATAAGACCTGTTATTTTACCTCCGGATACTGAGCGTGATCGTAATTATGGGAATTCCAGTGGGCTGCCGAATAAGCCATCAATTCCTCCTCTGTCAACAGGAAGAAATCGCCTCCTCCGTTTCTGGGTGTGGTATCAAAATGACGCCAGCCCTCTCCTACATCTACCAGGCTCCAGTAATGGCGGCTCTTGGAAGGTATCTTTTTGATATCCAGATTGGGAATTCCCGCCCTTGTGAGCAGGACCTTTGACGTACAAGCATAGATATAGCAGTCTCCCCGTTTTAAGGTCAGGCCTTCATAGGCTGCCTGAACCCAGTCTCCCTTTTCGGAATGATTGACATAACCAATATGGCTCCGCACATACCGGTAAATGGCAAGAGCCTGGTCATACTGGCTCATTTCCGGTGTCAGGATTGATGCCAGCACCTCGTCCGCAAGAGTATTTACCGTTTCAATGTCGTACTTCCGCTTGCGGACTTCCACCTGAATCGTGGCTTCAGCTGTATTTCCCGCATAGTCTCTGGCTGTATAAGTAACCGGATAGACACCCTCCTGCTGAAGATCCACCCCGGCGGAATCTACCTCAAGCTTTATATCCGCATTGCTGTTGTCTTTGACGGATACTCCTTTCCGATAAGATGCGCTGTCTCCCATATAAACGACCATATCCTTGGCGCCTGTAATCACCGGAGGCTCTTTGTCCTCTAAAATAGTAAGCTTCACCGGCTCTGAGGCTTCATTTCCGCCACTGTCCGTAACTACAAGCTCCAGATCCTGTGTCCCGGCCAGCGACAAATCGGGATCCGTTCGAAATCCAGCCGTTGTCTCCGTGACATCCTCCACAGAAACAAGAAATCCTTCCATATTCAGGGGAACTCCTTGATAGCTCACCATATCCTGTACTTCTATCCTGGGCGGAATTGTATCTTCAATGTGCATGACTGACTCGTACTGCTCTCCAGCCGCCTCCAGGATAACCGTATAATCTTCCGTCTTCGTATAATCAAAAGCTCCTATGGGACTGACAAACCGGATACCCTGCCCCTGCTGCCCTCCAGCTGTCAGAAACGCTGTGATATCTGGCGCCTCTCCCCCTGCTTCCACTGTTATTTCTTTTTGAAAGGGAGATATGAGAAGATCTGTCCTGACCATTGTGCGATTATTTCCAAGATCTGACAGAACTATCCGTACCTGCTGCCGCCCTGTCTTCCCAAAGTCCGGCTCTTCCTCATAGGAAACCACAACCTCTGTAGCATCCTCAATCCCGGACACAAAGCTTTCTGCCCCGCAGGTCTCTCCATACGTAAGGGTAACCGGATGAGTCAGAGCCTCCGGCGGTGTCGTGTCCTGAATCAGCAGCGTACACTGATAGGTAAAGAAGCCGCTTTTTACCTGCACCTTATACTCTCCTGGTACCGCTGTGTCAAACGGCTGGCTGTTTTCCGTAAAACAGGCTTTCGGATCTCCGTTTTTCAGAAACTCGCTGGCAGCCACCGGCACACCGGCTTCTGCCCGGCAGACCCGGTAAACCAGACTCTCTCTGTACAGGAATCCTCCGCCTGCCAGCCCAAGCAGCAGCAAAACAATCAGAGCAGACTTCTTTTTCCCTTTTCCCCGTTTTTTTTTGGTGTCTTCCGGATGGGGTGTATCTATGTATTCCTGTCCGGAAGGCCCGGCCTCTTCTGCCTGTCCCATGCTCTTTAAGACCAGATCCGGCTCTTTCTCCAGGTCCAGTTCCTCTACAACAAGCTCCGGATCTTTGGGCGGCTTCCGCACGCTCTCCGGCTCCCGTTTCTTCAGTTCCTGTTCCGGCTCTTTCTCCCGCTCCGCATGTTTCAACGCCGGTTCCGGTTCCTCTCCCGGATCCACACATTTCAGCACCAGATCCGGCTCTTTTCTCAGATCCAGCTCCTCAATCACAAGCTCTGGCTCATTGCAGAAGCTGTCCACACGTCTTGGCTCGATTTCTGAAATATCGATCCGCTCCAAAACCACATCTGAAAGATCCGTCTGTTTCAGAACCAGATCCGAAATGTCAATCTCCTCCAGTACGACATCTTCCACGAAAGGTTTAATTTCTTTCTCTGCTGTCTGCAGTTTCTGCTTTGCTGAATCCTTCTGCCTTTTCTTCATTTTCCATATCCTGCTGCTCTTTGATCCCACAGATACCAAAACTAATTTATTATACTCCCTTCTTCAGCTTTCTGTCAATCTTCCGCCATTTTACGCAATATCTGTTTTTAAAAATTTTTGCAGTTTCAAAATTCTCTGTAACTTTGTTACAAATTTTTATAAAAATTTTTAGTAAATTATCACATTTACAAACGAACCGCTCGACGCTATAATGTTCCTATAAAGAAATAGAGTTCTTAAATACGAACAACGGTAGTAGGGAAACCGAATAAAAAATAAGGAAGGAGGAATTATGAATATTGAAAAAACCATTTTGCAGGACCAGATACCGGGCCTCTATGCAGTAGGCGATGTATGGCTGGAGGGACATCTTTTTTATGGAGCAGCATCGGAAGATCCCGGAGGCCCTCTCTATCTGATTGATGCACAGACAAAAAAATCCTTTCCCATTCATGGCGGCCCCGGCGGCGTTATGGCCGTCATAAACAGCGCAGGCGAAAATGCCATGTTCTGCATTGAAGAATTTTATCCCGTCTTTCAATCTGCCACGGCCAAAATCGTGCGGGTGGAACTCGGACGATGTGCCGGCGGTTATCAGGCAGCGGCGCGCGAAGTTGTAGCTGAGGTTCCCTATGTCCATCGGATTGCACAGTTAAAAGAACCGGACGGCACCTATCTTGCCGCAGGCAGGCTCTGCAAGTCCAAAACGGAGCCTGAAGACTGGTCCACCTCCGGCACCATGGAAATAGGCGCTTACCACAGAGGAGAATCCCATATTTCCATGGAACAGATCTGGGACGGCGTCAACAAACACCATGCCATGTTTGTGAAAGAAAATCCAGACGGATATGACGATCTGTATTTTGGCGGTACGGAAGGTGTCTTCCGCTCTTCCCGCCAGGAGGGTGTCTGGAAGACCGAACGGCTCATAGATGTTCCCACAAGCGATATCGTCGTATGGGATTTGGATGGCGACGGCCGTGAGGAACTCGCCGTAATTGAAGGATTCCACGGCAGTAAAGCCGTCCTGTTCAAAGATCTGGGACATGGATATGAGCGAATGCTGGAGTACGATTTAGATTTCGGCCATGTGCTGTGGGGCGGAAGCTTTCTTGGGCATCCGGCCCTTATCACCGGAAGCCGGGGCGGGAATAAAGAACTGATTCTATATCGGTTCCACACAGCAGAAGATGGAAGGATGCAGCTCTTTAAGAAGATTGTCATTGATGCCGGACAGGCTCCGGCACAGATTCTCGTACATGATTATAACAGCTGTGCAGAGATTATTGCAGCCAATCACGGAGCAAAGCAATTGGCATTCTACCACTGTGAAGAATAAGAATCTTATTTGCGTATGCAAAAGAGAATAAAAAGAAAAAGGAGAAAAAGTATGAAAAAGAGATTAGCAAAGGTTATTTCCCTCACATGTGCAGCATCCCTGATGTTCGCTTTGACTGCATGCAGTTCATCCTCACCGGAACAGCCGGCAGCACCCCAGGAACAGGAAACCGAAGCTCCCGCTGAACAGGGGGCCGAGACTCCATCAGCAGACACCAGCTTCCCGGAAGACACGGTGAACATCATCTGTCACGCCAAAGAAGGCGGCGGAAGCGATGCTCTTGCAAGACAAGTCGCACAGGTCCTGCAGGATCAGCAGGGCTGGTCCGTAACCGTAGAAAACAAAACCGGCGGTTCCGGATCTGTCGGCATGCAGTTCGTGCAAAATTCCAAACCTGACGGTTATACCATCGGCACTGCTCCTGTGGAGCTCTCCATGATCGAAGCTCTCGGCTATGCGGAGTTGAATCCGGAAGACGTTTCTCTTCTGGGATGCGGAATGTCCTGGCCTGCAGCGCTGTATGTTCCTGCAGACGCCCCCTATGACACATTGGAAGATTTTGTAAACTACTGCAAGGAAAATCCCGGCAAGGTTCAGGTTGCCAACTCTGGTATCGGCTCTATCTGGCACATCGGCGCATGTGTACTGGCGGATAAAGCAGATATTGAAGTAACGCATGTTCCCTACGACGGAGCGACCGGCGCTATGACCGCTCTTCTGGGAAAAGAAATTGACGCAGCCGTTGTTGGCACCTGTGAAGGCTACTCCTATGTAGAATCCGGCGATCTGAAGTGTCTTGCTTCTTTCAGCGAGGAAAGAAGTTCCGTACTCCCGGATGTTCCAACAACCGCAGAGCAGGGTTATGACGCAAATGTAATCTGCTGGGTAGGTTTTCTTGCTCCCCAGGGTGTGGACGATGCTGCTCTTACCGTTCTTCAGGACGCTTTGAAGACTGCTTTTGAAAGCGAGGACTACATTGCATTCTGTGACGGCCGCGGCTGTGACAGCACATATTTCAGCCCGGAGGAGTTTTTGGAAATGGCTGCTGCTGACTATACTTACTATTCTCAGCTGATTTCTGATCTTGGTATTGTTGCAGAATAATTGATTGATCGGAGGGCTGCCACAAAATCTCTTTGCGGCGCCCTCTTCCAATAGAAAGGCATCCTATGAAAAAAGTAAATGGAAACACAGTCATTGGCTTGATTTTCTTAATTGCGGCAGGCATAACCATGTACATTGCCAACACTACTCTGAAAGCTTCGGCTCCTGCCGGAGATCCGGGATCCAGACTTTTTCCAAACCTTGCCTGCGGATCCATCATGCTTCTGGCTGTTATCATTATCATTCAGTCCTTCAAAAATCCTGCAAAAGCCTTTGCCGGCATCCTGGCAGACGAAGACCGCAGGCAGAGCTGTATCCGGACGCTGTTTATTCTGGCAGATCTGGCGCTGTTTCTTGTCCTTTGGAACTTCATTCCCTTCCTGGCCGCAGGTTTTATCTTTATGTTCCTGCAATGTATGATTTTCAGAGAGAAACTGGTATTTTCCATTCTCTACTCAGCAGGCGTCACAGGCGTGCTTTATGTAATGTTCGCAGTTTTTCTCAAAGTAAGGCTGAATATATATTAAAATTCCCATATAGAAAGCCAAAATGATATAAGAAGGGTTTATAAGGTGATGATATGAGTTATTTATCGGCAATACAAAGCGTTTTTACACCTGGCTGTCTGCTCTGTGTTCTGCTTGGCGTACTGGTGGGCATGGTGGTGGGAACCCTGCCCGGACTGACCTCTGTTATGGCAATTTCCCTCATTACGCCTCTTACCTTCAAGCTGGATTCCACTTATGGTTTTGCCATGCTGCTGGGCGTCTACAATTCTGCCATCTTTTCCGGCGGCATCTCAGCCATTGCAATCAACACTCCGGGAACACCGGCATCCATTGCCACAACCTTTGACGGATACAAAATTTCCAGAAGCGGAAGAACCGGCTTTGCCCTGGGCGTCAACACCCTTTATTCTGTATTCGGCGGCCTGTTCTCCACCATTGTTCTGATGGCTGCCTGTGAGCCCCTGGCCCGTCTTGCTCTGAATTTCGGTTCCCCGGAGTACTTCTGGCTGGCCCTCTTCGGCCTCTGTATGATGATCAGCATCTCTCATACTTCCCTGGCAAAAGGACTGATCGTAGGCATCCTTGGGATGCTTTTAAGCACGGTGGGCCTGGATCCACTGCTGGGAAGCAAACGCTTCATTGGAAACAATACAGCGCTGCTGGACGGCATTGCATTTATTCCCGTCATGATCGGCCTTTTTGGCGTAGGAGAAATGCTGTTCCAGATTTTTGAACACAAAAAAGAAGATGACGCCCCCAGAAATATTGCGGATCTGAAAGAGCGGGAGCGTGTACTTCCTACCAAAGCCGAGCACAAGCGGATGGCTCTTCCAGGTATCATCGGATCCGTTATCGGTGTAATTGTAGGAATTATTCCTGGTACCGGCGGAGATATTTCAGCTCTTATCTCCTGGGATGTGTCAAAGCGTGTCTCACGGCATCCCGATGAATTCGGTGACGGCTCTGTGGAAGGCCTTGCTGCTACCTGTGCATCCAATAATGCTTCCATCGGCGGAGCGCTCACCACTGCTCTGGCCCTTGGCATCCCCGGAGACGGCAATACTGCCGTTCTGCTTGGCGCTCTCACCATGTACGGTATGGTAACCGGACCGACACTCTTGAATAACAGCGCCAGCTTCGTATGCAGACTTTACATCATTATGATTGTGGCCAATCTGCTTATTCTGCCTATCGGTCTCTTGTCTGCCAAGGCATGTATCAAGCTGCTGAGCATTAAAAATCAGTATATTCAGATGGCAGTCCTTATGATCTGCTGCATTGGCGCTTATTCCATGAACCGGAACTTTATGGATGTAATTATCATGTTTACCGCCGGAATCACAGGGTTCTTCTTCCGCAAATACGATTATCCCTTAGGTCCCTTGATCCTGGGGCTTCTGTTGGGAAAAATGTGCGAGACCAATCTGCGCAGAACCATGATGCTCTCCGGCAGCTCTGTGAAAATGCTGTTTTCCACTCCGATCTCAATTCTTTTGATTTTCCTGTGTCTTTTTGCTTCTTTATGGCCCTTTGTCAGCGATCGGATTGCTAAGAAAAAAACTGCAGAACGTTAAACTTAGGAGGAACACCCTATGCAGACTATATTGCCATCCCTGCATTTACTGGAAATTTTCATGCCCGCTGTAAGTAACGAGGATTTCTTCGTACAGAAAATCCTGCGGGATGTAAGCAGACTTAATTTTTATAAGGGAATTGAAATGCCCCTGATCTTTGATCGGAACAATCAACAGACTCTCCGGGAGATTGTCAGCGCCAAACAATATCAGCTGACAGTCTGGGCTTCTCCAAACATCAATGAAAAGGGATACAATCTTTCCTCTCTGGATCCGGAGCTGCGCAGAAAGTCTGTAGCATTCGCCAAAGAAATGCTCTCTGTCTCCGCAGAAATGGGCGGATATCACATGGGGCTTCCCTCCGGACCGGATGTGGAGCCAGATAAAAGAGAGGATGCCAAGAAAGCCCTCTATGATTCCTTCTGCCAAATCAGCGCAGAGGCAGAGAACTATCCGGGACTGCATCTGACTTTCGAACCCCTGGATAGGTATGCCCACAAAAAACAGCTGATGGGACCTATCCACGAGGTAGTGGACTGGTTCAAAGAGCTTAAGAAAGAATGTCCGGCCTTTTATATCCACTGGGACAGTGCCCATGAAGCTCTGGCTGGAATTGATCTTATGGAATCTCTGGAAGCCGCGCTTCCCTTCCTTGCTCAATTCCATCTCTGCAACTGTATCACCGACCCTGCTCATCCCTGTTATGGCGATCATCATATGGAGCTTGGCTCTGCACCGGAATACAGAAATGAAGGCTGTCTCACTCCCCGTATCAGCGTCGAACTGTTAAAGCGCGTGGCAGCTCAGGAACCGGTATCCGGAATCGGGCATACCCATGTGGCTGTGGAGGTCCGGGCTCATATGGGAAATGATATGTGGAAACTGGAACAGGAAATCCGGGAATACCTGATGCATATCTTTGATCTGGCAGGTCTTCCCTACGACAATTAAGGAGATTCAACTATGATATTAGATTACTATAAAAACTACCATACATATGTAAATGCAGTGCCCGGCCTTGAGGAAGGCATGGCCTTTGTACAGACACTGCTGGACAAACCGGCAGGTACCTACCATACCAAAACAGATATGTATGCCATGGTACAGGAAGGCAGTACCTATGATATCACCAGCGATCGTATGGAGACCCACCGGAAGTTTCTGGATGTTCAGTTTGTCTTCTCCGGCCAGGAAGTTTTCGAATGGGAAGAAGCCGAACAGCTGGAAATCGATACTCCCTACGAAGAAGAAACGGATTTTGTATTCTATAAAGGCAGCGGCAAAGCCTATAGAGCCACACCAGGCATGTTCTATGTTCTCTTTCCTCAGGATGCTCACAAATGCCGTGGTGCAGTAAACAGGCAGAGCAGCCCCTACCGGAAGATCGTACTGAAACTGCCCATATCCTAATTTCACCAGAAAGGACAGACTCTTATGTATTTATATGAAGGAATCGAAAAAGCCGAAAAACGTGTACGTGCTGTACTGGCAGGCTGTGGAGAACAAGCGGTAAATATGATCCATAATGCTGTTTCCTACCTGGACGAAGTGGAAATCGCTGCTGTGTGCGACTTGAATCCGGATCGGGCAGAATATGCGGCAAAGCGTCTGGGAGTCTCCAGAGTCTATCTCAATCTGGATCAGATGCTCTCTGAAGTGGAGGCAGACTGTGCTTTTGTTGTAACCATTGCATCTCTACAGGCAAAACTGGCCAGACAGTGTGTGGAGGCCGGACTGCACGTATACACGGAAAAGCCTCTTGGTACAGAATTAGAGGATTTACAGGATCTTTATGAGGCTGCCAGAAGCCGGGGCCGGAAAATCGGTGTCTCCTTTAACAAACGCTTCAACCTGGCATACCATGATATGAAAAAAGCCATTACATCTGAAGCATTCGGCCATCCCAATGCCTTTATCGCAAAATTCATCGGCGGCTACCGTTCCAATGAGACGGATCTGCTGCGGACAGGCTCCTGTCATTTCTTTGATCTGGCCCGGTATCTTGTGGGGGAGGTGGAAGAAGTTTTTGCATACCGCTATGAAGAGCAGCCGGGACGCCATACCTTCGCTGTTACTGCCAGATTCGAAAACGGCTGTGTAGGCAGCATGACCTTCGGTTCCCTGGGTTCCTGGGTCTGCGGTTACGGTATGGAATACGTAGAAGTACGGGGAGACCGGTCTATGGTTTCTGCAGAAAACGGACGTGACTTTATCTGGCAGAAACCCTCTCTTATTGTTCCGTCAGACACCGGGCTTGCCAACAAAGGCACCCAGGCTGTAACAGAGCTTTCTGTTCCGGTAGAAATTCTGCGTCCCAACTATTCCAACCTTGGCAAACTCGCTCTGAAAGATTTTTACATCAATGGAAATTACCAGTCCGTTAAAGCCTTTGTATCTTCCATATTAAATGATACGGAACCCCCGGTCGGTTATCAGGACGGCCTTATGGCTTTAAAGCTGGCACTGGCTGTAGAAAAGAGTGTTTCTGAAAACAGGGCTGTAAAAGTAACAGAAATTTAAAGAAAGGACAGGCATTTGTATGAAAGCAATTCGTTATCTGGGCATCGACAAAATCGGAGTGGAAGAAGTGGAAAAACCACAGGTTTCAAAGGGCTGGGCCCTGATAAAAACTGCCTATGCCGGTATCTGCGGTTCGGATATGACCATTTATCACGGCAGACACCCGCGGGCCAAAGCTCCACTCACCCTGGGACATGAGTTTTCCGGATACATATGCTCCTCCAGCCGCTTTCCTGAGGGAACCCTCGTAACCGTATACCCCTATCTGAACTGCGGAGCCTGCGAATGCTGTCAGAGAGGAGATATCCATATCTGTGAGCATCTAAAGCTCATCGGAATCGATCTGGACGGCGGTATGGCAGAATATGTGGCTGTTCCTGAAGATAAGATCTATCCGGTTCCTGCAGGTCTCTCTCCCAAAGCCGCCGCTTTCATCGAGCCTGTGGGAATTACCGTTCATGGGGTTCGTAAGGGAGGCTGGCAGAAAGGTTCCGATGTGGTCATCTTCGGAGCCGGAGCTATCGGCCTCTCCACCGGACTTACCCTGAAGAAATTTGGTGCAGAAAGAATCCTCATTGCCGATCCGGTGCCGGATCGTATCCGGCTGGCTGCAGAACTTGGATTTGATACCATTTCCTGCCAAACTGACAGCGTACAGGCTGTCATGGACTGGACCGGCGGCCGGGGCGCAGATTTTGTGTACGACTGCGCCGGGCATCAGACTGTGGCAGACATACTCCCGGATACCGTCCGCATCGGCGGCTGTATCGTTATTGTCGCAGGCTATAAAGTCCCGCCTGTCATGGATTTTCAAAAAGGAATGTTCCGGGAATTCAGCATCCAGTTCGTGCGCAACTGCACACCGGATGATTTTGAAACCGCAAGCCGGATCATAGATGAGAATTATGAAAAGATTTTGAACTGTTTTCTTCCTGTCAAAGATGCCCGGAAGGGATTTGATGTCCCAAAAGGCGCCTACAAAGTAATCTTTCAGATTGGAGAAGAGAAATAAACCATGAGCAGACAAATCGTAATGGAAAAAATCACAGCCTCCAAAATTGTGGCTGTCTGCCGCGGCATAGAACCACAGCAGATTCTATCTGCCGCAAACGCTGTTTCCCAAGGCGGCATCCGCCTGTTGGAAATCACCTTCGATCAACGCAAAGAAGCGTTTTATCACAAAACAGCAGAAGCAATCCGTCTGGTACGTGAAAAAGGACCCGGCAGCCTGTGTATCGGTGCCGGAACTGTCATGAATCTTAAACAGCTGGAAATGGCTTATGAAGCCGGCGCAGAATTTATTCTTGCCCCCAACGTAAACCGCCAGATTATCGAACGTGCCTCACAGCTGGGAATCCTCTGTGTTCCAGGCGCTCTCACACCCACAGAGATTTCTGCAGCTTATGACATGGGCGCGGATATTGTAAAAGTATTTCCTGCCGGGCTTCTGGGAAGCGCCTACATAAAAGCCATCCGCGGTCCTATAAGCCACATTCCTCTGATGGCTGTGGGCAATATCGATCAGCACAATTTCCGGGAATTCCTGGACAGTGGATGTATGAGCGCAGGCGTGGGTTCCTGCCTGATGGATAAAAAGCTGATCGAAGAAGGCCGTTTTGAGGAACTGACCGCACTGGCCCGCAAATTTACCACGGAAGGGAGTTGAAGTCTTATGAAACCCAGCTGCCGCATCATCGTAGACTGTGGCACTACCAATACAAGAGCCCTTCTCATCGACGGACAGAATCAGATTCTGGCAAAAGAAAGCCGTGAAATTGGTGTGCGGGACACAGCCATAACCGGAACCAGCGAACGCCTCAAAGAGGCCGTCCGGCAGTGTACCGCCGGGCTTCTGGCTCAAAGCGGGCGCACCTTTGCGGATGTCCGGGATATTCTTGCCAGCGGAATGATCACCTCCAATGTGGGACTGGCTGAAATCCCCCACCTGTCTGTACCGGCAGGAAAACGGGATCTGGCACAGGGAATGCAGAAGATCCTTCTCTCCGACATCGCTCCCATTCCCATCCGCTTTATACCTGGTATCAAAAATGCCCCAGCCTCTGTTGATGCGGAACATTTTGAAGAAATGGACATCATGCGGGGGGAAGAAGTGGAAGCCATTGCCGTTCTGGAGCATCGAAAGACTGCCGGTCCGGCACTGATCATACTTCCGGGCTCTCACACAAAATTCGTCCAGGCAGATGAAGCGAACCGGATCACCGGAATTCTGACCACACTCAGCGGGGAACTGCTGTCCTGCGTAACCCATCATACGATTCTGGCAGATGCTGTGCAGCGCCAGTTCGTCAGTGAAGACGGCTATGACCAGACCTTTCTCCTGAAAGGTTTTCGAACTGCCCGACAATGCGGTATCGGCAGAGCCTGTTTTTCCGGACGTATCCTGAACCAGTTTGTTACCCAGGATCCTCAGAAGATCGCCAGCTATCTCCTGGGAGCCGTACTGCAGAACGATCTCCTGGCTCTGAAAGGATCCGGAGCAGTCAGCGTCTCTCCCAAAACCCACGTCATCGCTGCCGGTAAAAATCCTCTCCGAAAAGCGCTTACGGCCTTGCTGGCTGAGGACGGTTATTTTGAAACCATCGAAGAATTTGACAATCCCTCTCTGCTCCCCCTCTCTGCGCAGGGTATCTTGCTGACAGCAGATTTTTATCAAACACAGAAAGGACAGTAATATGCAGAATGTATTAATTACCGATTATGAATATGAGAATGTAGACATTGAACAGCGTCTGTTTGACAACGCCGGAATCCGGCTCACCGCGGCCCACTGCCGGACAACGGAGGATCTCCTTAAACAAGTGCCGGATATGGACGGTATCATCACCCAGTACTGCAATATCAGCCGGGAAGTGATTGCTGCTATGAAACACTGCCGGATCATTATTAAATATGGTATTGGAATCAACAATATCGACGTGGAAGCTGCCACAGAAAAGGGTATCTATGTATGCAATATTCCTGATTATGGAATTGACGAAGTATCCAACCAGGCCATTGCCTTCCTCTTTGCTCTGGCCAGAAAGCTCTATGTCACAAACCAGGATCTGCGGAAGGGTATATGGGATTACACCAAACTGGTACCTGTTTACCGGCTTTCTGAAGCCTGCGTAGGTATTGTGGGATTCGGCCGCATGGGACAGGCTGTTGCCAGAAAACTGCAGCCCTTTGGCGTACGGCTTCTGGCTTACGACACCTGCTTTAGTGAAAACGCTGCCAAAGAGCTTCATGTAGAACCGGCTTCCTTAGAACAGCTTGTGAAGGAAAGCGACTATATCACCCTTCACTGCCCGGCTGCAGAGGAAAATACCGGCCTCTTCAACGACGCGCTCTTTGACCAGATGAAGCCCACCGCATATCTTATCAACACTGCCAGGGGCTCCCTCGTTAATCAGGACGCTCTGGTGCGGGCATTGGAACAGAAAAAAATCGCCGGTGCCGGAATCGATGTATTTGAGCAGGAACCCATCACAGCAGATAATCCTCTTCTGGCTTTTCCCAATGTGATCGTCTCCGGACATACTTCCTGGTACAGTGAAACTGCAATCACAAACCTGCATACAAAAGCTGCACAAGAGGTTATCCGTGTGTTGAAAAATGAACCGCCGCTCAATCTGTGCAACAAAGAAGTTCTGAAATAAAGAGCAGCAGAAAGGACAGCCGTTATGGAAAATACCATGCATTTATTTGATATCAGAGGAAAGAAAGCCATAGTCACCGGCGGCACAAGAGGATTGGGCCATGGAATGGCAGGGGCTCTGCTGGAAGCAGGCGCCAGCGTCGTAATATTCGGCACCACAGAAAAGGTATATACTGCGGCAGAGGCTTTTCAAAAAGAAAATCTGGACTGTCAGGGGCTGAAAGTGGATCTTTCCAGGCCAGAGGAACGGGATTCTGGTTTCTTCCAGGCGGTAACCCTGCTGGGAGGGCTGGATATCCTTGTGAATTCCGCAGGCATTCAGCGCCGTTTTCCCTGTGAAGCCTTTCCGGAAGAGGACTGGCGGGATGTGATCGAGGTGAATATGACAGCTCCCTTTGTACTCTGCCAGCTTGCTGCCAGAGAATTTCTGAAGAAAGAACCCGTTCAGGGAAAAATAATCAATGTAGCTTCCATGCTGTCCTTCTTTGGCGGAATGACGGTTCCTGCCTACGCTGCTTCCAAAGGCGGCGTGGCACAGTTTACAAAAGCGCTCAGCAATGAGCTGGCCGGAAAGGGGATTCAGGTAAATGCGGTTGCCCCTGGTTATATGGACACTGACTTAAACACAGCCCTCACAGACCCGTCCAATCCCCGCTTCCAGGAAATTACGGATCGGATTCCGGCCCACCGTTGGGGTACGCCCGCAGATATGGCGGGCATCACTGTATTTCTGGCAAGCCGCGCTTCTGATTATATCAGCGGAGCCGTTATTCCTGTAGATGGAGGGTATTTGTCAAAATAGAAAAATATGGTATACTCTACTATAAGATCGTAATTTTCATAGAATGAGGAATGACCATTGGAAAAAAATCATCAAACAACATCAAGAGTACTGGATATACTGGAACTGTTATCCAACAACAATTTCCAGGGACTTCGGTTTTCCGAAATTTCCAGAGCGTTGAATATGCCCAAGAGCAGCCTTCACCCGCTGCTCCAGACCCTGGCAGATCGAAAATACGTCCGTTTCAGCGAAAACACCCAGAAGTACTATTTTGGAGAAATGCTCTTCCACCTGGGCCATGCCTATGTGGAGAACTCCTCCCTGCTGGAACAGATCGAACAGATTATGACACGGCTGGTGAACCGGTGCGGCGTCAGCTCCTTTTTCGGCGTCCTTTCCGGCAGCAAGGTCCTCTATCTTCTGGCCAAATCCGCTCCGGGAAATATCCATATTGTGGCAACGCCGGGCCGTAAGGTCTACGCCAACGGTACGGGCGTGGGCAAAAGCCTTCTGTCCGGATATACCAGACAGGAGCTGGAACAGCTCTTCCCGGAAGGACTGCCTTCCATTACGGAAAAAACCATAACGGATATGGATGTCCTGTACGCTCAGCTGGAGGCTGTCAGGCGTACAGGCTTCAGCTATGAGCGGGAGGAATCCTCCGCCTATACCCGGTGTATTGCCACGCCCATTACTTATCATGGCAGAATTATCGCTTCCATGAGCGCATCCTTTTTGGACGTGGAACGCAGCAGAGAAGAGCTGGACGCAATTCAGGAAAGCCTGAAAACAGCCAGAGAAGAGACGGAAAAGGTTATCTGCAATAATATCTCAAGCTGGATTTACAGCGAAATCTGAACACTCCCGGAGGAGAAACGGATCACCGGAGCCAGTCAAAGAGGCTCAGCTGGACACCTGTCTCCTCCTCTTTTTTTCCTGCCGTCTCTTCCCGCCAGACCGTATCTTCGGGAACCTCTTCCAGAAAGCAGGAGGGCGTCTTGGAAGTAAGAAGCACCAGCTCTTCCTTTGCTCTGGTCATACCCACATAGAACAGACGCCGTTCCTCCTGAAGATCTGCCTGTCCTGCCGCTGTTTCCAGGGGAAGCAGGCCTTTGTGCAGGCCGCACAGCAGTACTACCGGGAATTCCAGTCCTTTTGCTCCATGAAAGGTCATCAAGTTGACAGCATCCGAGGCGTAATGTCCCTGGGAGCTGCGCTGCAGATCGCTCTCGACACCCAGGAGCAGGCGGTTCAGAAGCTCCTCCAGATGTACGGACAAACGGGCTGTCTCTATAAGCCTCTGCATCGGCTTTTCCTTTTTCAATCCCATATCTTCCGCCCAAAGAGCAAAAAGCTTTTCCGGCTTTGTCTTCTGTGCCAGAGAAAGGTACTTCTCTCTCATCCGGGCAAAATCCTCCCGTTTCTCCCCCAATAGCCTTACAGCTGTCTCCTTGGAACGCGTGTCGTCTGGATTCAGCAGATAACGGAAAAAACACAGGGTTCCCCGGACCACAGGTTCTGATAAAAAACGGTCCCGGCCGCCGATAACACAGGGAATCCCTTCTTTCTTCAGACACTGTTCTATCTGTTCTGCCTGCCGGTGGGTCCGGTATAAAACCGCAATATCACCAAAGCTTCTGTTTCTTTCTATTCCTTCCGCTGACTCTTCATGGGCCTGCAGCATATCTACACCGCCTACCTGGCGGATCACCTCGCCTGCTGCAAAGGCCGCCTCTTCCTGTGGATCTCCGGCAGTAACCAGCCGGACCTTCGGCCCCCTAGGGCACTGGGACAGCAAACACCGCTTCGGTCCCGGATTCTTTGAGATCACCGGCACTGCTGTTTCCAGGATCTCCGGTGTAGAACGGTAATTCCGGGACAGGGTAATCTCCTGCATCTTTGGATAATCCTCCCGGATTCTTGCAAAACATTCCCTGCTGCTTCCACGAAATCCATAGATCGACTGATCCGGATCCCCAATTATAAATATCTGCTTTCCCTTCCGATTCCAAAGACGGAGCAGTTCATACTGGATGGGGTTAATATCCTGAAACTCATCTACCAGAAGATAACTGAACGCCTTTTCATCTCCCCTCTCTTCCTCAAGCAGGCGGCAGGTTTCTGTCAGGAGCGCGTCGTAATCCCAGAGTCCGGCCTCCTGCAGTTTTTGATTATAAAGCTCCATTGCCCGAAGCTCCGCCTCGTTTAAGACAGGCCTTTCGTCCTTTCCGGCCATCTTATAGAGGGATATGAGATTCTGAAGGCTTTCCGGCTTCCTGCGCACCCCTGCTTCTTTTCCTGCTTCCCGTATAAGCTCCAGGGCTTCCACCCCATCAATCAGGATTCCGCTTTCTCCCCGCTCCTGAAGATATGACAGGCACAGGGCATGAAAGGTTCCCGTCTGAAGCTTCTTTAACCCCCGTTTATGAGGTGCGCTTTTCTGCAGACGTTCCTTCAGCTCTCCAGCCGCGCGGTTGGTAAAGGTGACAGCCGTAATCTCTGAGGGCTTTACCCCGCACTCCTGAACCAGATAGAGAATATGCGCAATCAGGGTAAACGTTTTTCCGGTTCCAGGGCCTGCGGTTATGGCAGCAGCCCGTTCCAAAGAACGGATTGCTTTCTGCTGTTCCTGGTTTTCCACCTTTATAACCGGTTTTGTCTTTCCCGTGTTTCCCTTTTTTTCCTCATGTTCCTGATTTCGTTCTCGTTCCTCAATATCTCTTTTCCGCTTGCCTGTATCTTGTTTTTTCTCTATCTTATCGACAAAATTAGATTTAATCTTATAATAGTTATTATTTTTCAGGTTTTTGTGACTAAGATTCCCTGTATTATCCAAAAAACTCATCTGCCCATCCGGATTCACCAGCTCCTCCGGCTGAAAAAGAAATATCTTCCCATACACGCCGTCAAAGCCCGGCGTCCTCTCTGCCCTTCCCTGCCGCAGACGGAAGACTCCCTCTGCAATCAGTGTTCCCGCCTGACTGCGGATCTCCTCAAGGGGAATGGTCCGCAGAATCTCAAACTCCGGCCCCAGCCGCTCCAGCATGGAGTGGTATTCCCGCATAACTTTTACACTGGCCGCTGAGCGGCCGATGGAAGCTCCGATGACCTCCGGCAGAGGCACCAGACTTTCATAAGCTTTCGCATCCTTTCTTTGAAACCCATCCGGACGGTCTGAGAGCTGTGCAATCCGGTGGGAAACGCCTGTAGTCAGCTTCCGGCCGCAGACAGGACAAAGCCCCTCATACGCCTCTGCCTCCAAAGGACTCAAACAGATTCCGCATTTGCGGTGTCCGTCGTAGTGGTATTTACCCTCTTCCGGAAAGAATTCAATGGTTCCCGCCAGTCCCTCTCCCTGCTGGAGCGCCCTGTACAATCCTTCATAAGACAGAGGAATATCCAGAAGATTGGCCTCCCGCCCAAGCTTTGCAGGAGAATGGGCATCGGAATTAGAGATTAACTGAAACCGATCCAGTGCCGACACCTGCCAGTTCATGGGCGGATCCGAAGATAAACCTGTCTCCAGAGCATGAATCTGAGAACTGAGATCCCCAAAACACTCCTCCACCGTGTCAAAACCGGAAAATGCACCAAACAGGGAAAAATGAGGGGTCCAGATATGAGCAGGCACGTAAATGGCTCTTGGACACAACTCAAGAACAATTTCCAGAAGATCCCGGCAGTCCAATCCCAGAATCGGACGCCCGTCAGAATGAATATTGCCGATCAGCTCCAGTCTGGCGGCAATCTGGTCCGCATCGTCCAGACTGGGGAGCACGATCAGGCTGTGAACCTTTCTGGTTCTGTCGTATTTTTTATAGATGGAGCTGATCTCCCCGGTTACCACAAAACGCGGCTCCCAGGAGGCGCCGGCGGTACTGTCCTTAATGCGGTATTCCTGCTTCAGCCGATAGAGGCCTTCTTCCGCCGGTTCCAGCTTCTCCCGAAGTTCCGTCCGCCAGGCCTTATGCGTGAAGTCTCCGGTTCCTGTCAGGTGAATCCCCTTGCGCCTGGCCCACAGTTCCAGATACTCCGGGGTACAGTCCCGGCTGGTTGCGCGGGAATACCGGGAGTGTATGTGTAAGTCTGCGATGTACATCTTTTGTCCTCCAGACAGATAATTTTATTCTTTCTAACACCGTATATTGTAACATCCCGCCTTATTTTCCGCCACATAGAAAAAGATTTGAAACTCAATCTGATAGATTTCTGCTTTTCAATCCGACTGTTTTTTCTATTATCAAAAAACCTTCCCATTTACCCCGGACACCCGGACAACTTTGACAAAATTTCTTTTCTATGTTACATTCACTTCTGTTTGGGAAATGCTAAAAGAACAGGGTTCTAAACCCTGCTGCAGAATGATAAGCTTTAAATAGAAATTCGGAGAATCGCAGAATGAAAAAAGATTATTTATTGACAGAGCGTCCGCTTCGCGCCCTCTTTCTCTTCGCCCTGCCCATGATCATCGGAAATCTCTTCCAGCAGTTCTACACCATGGCTGACTCCATGGTTGTGGGCCGCTATGTAAGTGAACACGCACTGGCCGCCGTGGGGGCTTCCTACTCCCTGACCAATGTGTTTATCTGTATCGCCATCGGCGGCGGTGTGGGCGCCTCAGTACTCACCAGCCGTTATTTCGGTTCCAGCGAATTCCGGCGCATGAAACGTTCTATTTCTACCGCCCTCCTCTCCTTTCTGGCTGTCAGCCTTTTTCTGGCTGTCCTTGGGCTGCTCTTTGGACGGCAGTTTATGATCTTCCTGAAAACACCGGCCGATATTCTGGATATGGCAGTGACGTATCTGAACATTTATTTTATGGGACTTCCCTTTCTCTTTATGTACAATGTACTGTCCTCCATGTTCAACGCCCTGGGAAGGTCACGGATTCCACTGTATCTTCTGATCTTTTCATCCGTCTTCAACATTATCCTGGATGTTTATCTGGTCCGCTCCCTGGGACTTGGTATTGCAGGCACAGCCTGGGCCACACTGATCGCACAGGGGATTTCAGCCCTGCTTTCCTTTTTTATCTTTCTTAAAGAACTTAAAACCTATCCTGACAGCCCAAAAGCCCCCCTGTACCCAGATTTATCTTCCGGTTTAAAAGATTATCCATCCAGGGCTGCTGTGAACTCTGCCAGTCCCAAAACGCAGTCCTCAGACTTCACATCGCAGGAAGTTTTCGCCCCCTGCCCCCTTAAATCATCAACTATTACACGATTTATTCGTAAATATTACAGCACAGAAGAGCTTTTGACCATGTGTCGGGTAGCTCTGCCCTCCATTTTCCAGCAGTCCACCGTCTCCATCGGCATGATGCTGGTCCAGTCGGTGGTCAACAGCTTTGGTCCTCAGATGCTGGCAGGCTTTTCCGCCGGAATGCGGGTAGAAAGTATCTGTATCGTTCCCATGGCCGCCCTGGGCAATGCCATGTCTTCCTATACGGCGCAGAATCTGGGAGCCGGTCAAAAGGCACGCGTTGTGAAAGGTTACCATTCCGCTCTCGGCCTGACAGCCTTTTTCGCCGTACTTCTGTGCGCCGTCCTGGAATTATTTCATCTCCCCATCATTGCTTCCTTCCTGGGAAGCGACGGCACTGCTGCCGCTCTGGAAACCGGAAGCAGTTATCTTAGGTTTATCGGCTTTTTCTTCGCTCTGATCGGTCTTAAAATGTGTACCGACGGCCTGCTGCGGGGTTCTGCCGACATGAAGATGTTCACTGCCGCCAATCTGGCCAATCTCACTCTGCGGGTCGCCTTTGCCATTACCATGGCGCCCCGGTTTGGAATTGCCATGGTCTGGTATGCCGTTCCTCTTGGGTGGCTGGTGAACTTCCTGATCTCTTACGGGGAATACCGGACCGGGAAATGGCAGAGGACGCTTTCTGCCGGATCCTCTGCGTAATTTCAAGAAAGGATTGACACGAAAAAAAGTTTGTGCTAAAGTTGTTTCATAAATGAATAGGTGAGGGATGTAACTCATTTTATAATTTGAGGCATAAACCCAAAAAGTAATCTTCTGATTGCTTTTTGGGTTTTTTTTGTCTAAAAAGGAGGTCTCCATGAAAATCAGGAAAAAGCTGAACAACAATGTGGTCATTGCTGTAAATAAAATGAATGTTGAATTTGTCCTGGTTGGAAAAGGGCTTGCCTACGGAAAGACAATTCACGACGAAATAGAGACAGCAGAGGCAGAAAAAGTCTTTAAAATCCGTGGAAAGGGCGTTGCAGAGAAACTGAGCAGAATCATTGAAGACATTCCCCTGGAGCATGTAAAGGTCTGCGATGAGATTATCAATTTTGCCAAAAGGGAACTAAAAGAAGAGCTCAATGAAAAAATTTATCTTACGCTGATCGATCACCTCTCCTTTGCTATCGAACGGCACAATGCAGGAATCGATATCAGCAGTCTTCTGAAATTTGAGATCAAAAAAATAGCTCCTGAGGAATTCCGGGTCGCGCTGGCCGCTCTGGATATTGTAGAGAAACGCCTGCATATCCGACTGCCCGACGACGAAGCAGTCTATATCGCCTTTCACATTCTGGATTCCAGAACGACAGAAGATCCATTCACCTTAAAGAGTATTGAGTTTGTGGCCAATATTATGAAAACCATCCGCTCGGAATACGAAATCAACTGTGATGAAGATTATCAGCCCTACAACCGCTTTATCATTCATCTGCAGTATCTGGCCCGGCGGATTTTCCAGCCGGATAAAGTGTTGAAAATCGAAGACGATCTGTTTCTTTACCAGAAACTAAAAGAAGAACTGCCCGAAACCCACCGCTGTGTCTGTCTTATTGAACAGAAAATCTGGGAAGATTATTCTTTTCAGCTGAATGAAAATGAGAAATCCTATCTGATGGTTCATCTGTATCATCTGATTTCCTAAAGCGGAAGCGCTTTGTTAATACATACACGAGGAGGTGAGGCTATGTATGATATAACAGCCGTTTGGCAGCCGCCATAAGTCAAATGGATGTACCTGCGGGAATAACCAGCTGACAGAAAAAACTCTTTAAATCAAGCATGGAGGAACTATGAACAACGAACAATTTATCAAAGATTTACTGCCCCTTGTAGGCGGAAAAGAAAACATCAAAAAAGCAATCCACTGCCAGACCCGTCTGCGTCTGACCCTGTATGATTACGATTTGGTCCAGAATGATGCGGTGCGCGCCCTGGAAGGCGTTATGACGACGAAAGACTCTGCTGATCAGTATCAGGTTGTAGTAGGTGAAAAGGTTAAGGATGTTTATAAAGAGCTTCTGAAATACGGAAGCTTCAGCGGCGGAGACACTTCCACCGAGAAGCAGAAAGGCAACAGCAGAAACCGTAATCCCATCGGGATCTTTGCAGAAACCATGTCTGCTGTATTCACGCCTCTGATTATCGCTATCTGCGGTTCCGGTTTGATGACCGGTATCCAGATCCTGCTTTTCAAGCTGGGAGCTGTTCAGACAGGGGATGCCGTCTATACCACCCTTGGCGTCCTGGGCGATGTGGCTTTTTACTTTCTGCCCTTCCTGGTTGCTGCCAGCGCGGCCGACCGCTTCGAATGCAACAAATACATGGCGATCACCCTTGTGGGTGTGCTGATGCATCCTACCTGGCTGACCCTGGCCACAGAAGAGGTTACATCCATTCTCTTGTTTGGCGTTATCCCTATCCGTCTGTTAAGCTACTCTTCTTCTGTAATACCGCCCCTTTTGACGGTATATCTGCTCTCAAAAGCAGAGAAGCTTCTGACAAAAGTCATCCCCGCTTCCCTGGGAACGGTTCTGGTTCCGGCACTGGAGCTTTTGATTCTGGGACCTGTGATTCTGGTAGTTGTGGGACCCTTCTCCCAGTGGGCCAGCGATATCCTGGCAAACGGCTACTTCGCCCTCTATTCTGTGGCAAGCATCCCGGCCAGCCTCCTGTTCGGCGCTTTCTATCCGCTCATTGTATTGGCAGGCGTCCACTTAAGCTTTGTTCCGCTGATGCTTGACAGTATTTCCAAGACAGGCGTAGACTATATTATGCCGCTGATGTCCATCGCTCACTGCGGACTGGCAGGCGCAGCCTTAAGCATTTACATTAAGACCAAGAATCCCAAGTTTAAATCTGTTGCAGCTACCGGCGCTATCGTAACCGGCATCGGCCTCACAGAGCCTGCTCTGTACGGTGTATGCCTTCCGCTAAAGAAGCCGCTAATTATCTCCTGTATCTGCAGCGGAATCGGCGGAGCATTCTACGGAATTTTCAAGGTAAGCGCTCTGGCTCTTGGGCTGTCTCCCTTAGGCTCCATCCCGCTGTATTTCACAGACACCTTTGTTTACTGGGTAATCGGAGCTGCTGCCACGGCGGCCCTGTCCTTCGCGGGTGTATGGATCTGGGGTTATCAGCCAGGAGCTGAGGAAGTATTTCCACAATATAAGCAAAAGGAGAATGCGTAATGAGTAAAAGATATCTGGAATTAACACCATCACAGCTGACACATCTTACCAAACAGGATTTTCTGGACGGAATCCGTGCCTCTGAAGGCCGGGTTGTGGGCGCATATGTCTGCCCTCTGGCACCGAATTACATAGAAAAAGTGTCCAATGCAGAGCTTGTTGCTGCATTTGGCGCGGACTACATCACACTGGAAGGCTACGATCCCAGAGAAGTCCAGTTTCCCGGACTGCCCTCCAAGAACCCGGCGGACGACCTCAACACCAAAGCCCAGCTGCAGGTAGAGCTTGGCCGGGGATATACCATCCCGGAAATCAAGCAGCTGACCGGACGGCCTGTGGGAATGATTCTGCTGGTTCCAAGAGAAAATGAAGTATTTGGGGGAATTTACAAGGAATCCATCTACTCCAAAGAAATGATGGAGTACTTAATCAATGAACAGTATGACTTCATCTGCCTCTGCGGATACGGGCAGGAGCCTCTGGTTCAGGCTGTCAGTGAAGCCAGCGCCCTCTTCGGGGATCGGATTGTCATTGAGGCTGGCATTCCCCATGGACCGGGCGCCATCGACGGCGATTTCCCGCCCTACAATCTGAGGGATGTTGTAACCCCTGACTTTGTGAGAAGACTGGCACATGCAGGCGCGGATATCATTGATATCCCTGCTGTGGACATTGTTCCCGGCTTCCATATGGACTATGTGCGGGAACTTGTCACAGAGATCCACAAAGAACATTCCCTGGCGGCATCCAGTGTGGCTCATTCCCTGGAAGCATCCAGCAAGGAAGTTCTGGAGCGGATTATACTGGACAATAAGGTCTGCGGTGTGGATATGTTCAATGTCGCGGCCGGAGGCGTATTTGAAAGCGTCACGCTTCCTGAAACCCTGAAAGATATCTGCATTGCCGTGAAAGGAAAACGGCATACATACCGGAGAATGGCTCAGTCGCCCCTTCGGTAACTATAAAGGTGGGAATGAATATGTTTCATAAAAAAACTGAACCCGTAGTATATGCCACCCAGACAGGAACCGTCTTTCCCATAGAAGAGAGCCCGGATCCCGTATTCGCCGAAAAGATATTGGGGGATGGTGTCTTTATCCGGCCTGCGGATGGGAACGTATATGCACCGATTGCAGGGAAAATCCGGCTTGTGGCAGACACAAAACATGCCTATGGCATTCTGGGCGCAGACGGTCTGGAAATCCTTATCCACATCGGGATTGACTCTGTTGATTTAGATGGGAAAGGCTTTACCGCCCATGTGAAACCCGGCCAGAAGGTGAAGGCTGGCACCCTGCTGTGCGAAACCGATCTGGAACTCTTCCAAAAATCCGGGATTGCACCCGACACGATGGTCCTCATTACAAACAAAGACCAGTTTAAACCGGTCCAAAAAGGAAGTGGACCGGTTACTGCCAAAGAGACAGAAATTTTCCGATACGAACACGTCTGAAAACAGTCCTTTTTCAGAAAATCTCAACGAGGGGCTGCCGCCGAATCCGGCAGCCCCTCTTCTTTCAAATAAACCCACCTTAATCATTGATGCCGCGTTAAAGTCAAGGAATTTATCTATATGTCTGTGATTCTTTCCTTTTTCCTGCCGCTCATCTCCTTCTCACCGGATGGCGGATTACCGTCTTCAACCGCTCCGGCGCGGTTCTTCTGGGATCTCCCAGATAAATCTCATGGTGATACCGCCCTCTGGACGGCTTAGGGCCGCCCACACAGAAATCCTCCTCATACCCTTCCTCTGCGGCAAACTGCTCCAGAAGCTCTATGGAAGCGGGCTCTGTATCGTAAGGCCCCACATGCAGAATCTGAACACACAGCCCTTCCTTATACCGCACCAGCTCTGCATCTGCAGCGGGAAGATCCGGCTTTTTCTTCTGAAGCTCTTTCTTTGCCCATGTAAACAGTTCCTCTGTCACCTCATCCGGCTGGCGGATCAGGGAGAACCAGCAGAGCTCTTCCTTGTCCACAAGGTTCTTCCCGTCAAACCCGGTTCCTTCCTCTGTGGTCCACCAAAGCCCTTCCAGGGGAGGCACCACATAGTTTCCTTCCATAACTGCAGAACCTTCCTCCAGCTCCATCCCGCTTAACACCTCTTGGGGCACCCTGCCAAACTTCAGGCTCATCTTGATTCCAAAGGACAGTCCGTAGAGTACGGCCAAAGCATCTTTGTAAGCGGCCGAAGTATTGGGATCGCCCTTTCCCGCCACCTGAAGGAACGTCATTTCCGGAACCTCAATCAGCATGGGCTTTTTCTTAGGAAGATACAGATCGGGAAACTCTTTTTTGTAATCCCGTTTCTTACTGATTCCCACGGGCTCCTCCCTTCTTTTTCTTAGGCTTCGGCATGGGAAGCTCCTGGCAGGTCACCTGTGCCAGCCCGGCAAGCTTCTCCCTGTCATCCAGCTCTTCCACAAGAAAATGCGGTTTCGCTCCGTGATAAGGAATCCCTTCCTCAAGCTCCGGCCAGAATTTCCTTCCGCCCTCCGTGATTTTGAAAAACAACTGATCATTACAGATTGTGGCAAAAAATTTTCCATCGCAGTAAATTCCATATTCACCGAACATTTTCCGATACGTGATGGTGCCTGCTCCCTGCAGCTGCTCCAAAACATACTCTACAAATTCTAATCTGGATGCCATTTATCCGATCTCCTTTCGTACCTTCCTATCTGGTTGAGGCATGTGTGCTTTTTCAAGAGAAAGCCGTTTTGATTCTCTGGCAGCCTCCTGCTTCTGGAACTTAATCTACCACACAAAACATGACATCTATTGTCATATTTTATAAAAAACTGAACTTCAATCCCTGCTGTGCTTCTGCTTTTTGGCAATTCCTTTCACCGCCGCAGACAATACGCCCGCGCAGGGCCACACAATCCAGGTTCTGTGCCAGTCATTGGTCAGGAAACTTAAGCCCAGATAAAGTGCTGTCACCACACACCAGTATATCTTAAGAACTGTCCGCAGACGCTGATTCTCAGGCTTGAACTCTCCTTCCTTAAGAAGCATCTGGCAGGTCTCCCATTGTTCTCCTGCCCACACAATCAACATCACACCTGCAGCGGTTAAAAGCAGCATAAAATTAACACTCAGAACACCCAGGAAATCATCTTCCCCATAAAAACCCATAACCACAAACACCAGAAGCACAGACATAATGCACAGAAAGATGCCGGCAGTCACACGGTTTTGGTAAGACTGCTCCATCTCTTCCCGCCGCTTTCGTACAATACTCTCCACACCATACTGCAGCTGAAAATCCCCCTGTTTCAGGAACTCATATTTTTCCATTCTGCATCCATTTTGAATTATTACAACGGTCGCTCCGGCTGCTATAATAAGCAGAACGATAAGTCCCATTCCCATGGCCGCATCCTCTGTTATTCCCACATTCCCCCGTTCTAACCAGCCTCCAAGAAAAATCAGAACCTCCGGGCACAGAATATAGGCGGCAACAGCAAGTGCATTTGGCAGAGCCAGCCGCCATTTGTCTTCTATAAATGTATTTACTTCCGCCAATGACACACTGCGTCTCTGCTCTTTGGGTTCATCTTGATCCTCTGACCTCACAGAAACATCTGCTGACGGCTCCTCCAGCTCTTCCTTCAACAGATAATCAGTACTCACCTCAAAAATCTGGCTCATTTTCAAAATCCGCTCCAGATCCGGTATAGCCGAAGCGCTCTCCCACTTGGACACGGCCTGTCTGGATACATCCAGCTGATGAGCCAGCTCCTCCTGTGACCATCCCTTCTGTTTGCGCAGTGTTATAATCTTATCTGCCAGTATCATGTTTTATCCCATCCTTTCAAAAACCTTTTTGCTTATTTTAGGCTTTTGTGTACTTGTCAACCACCAAGTGCGCTTGGAAATTTGTAAACCAGCGGTTACATTTTTCAAAATACTGCTGTTTTTTATCATTATATGGAGTACATTTCTGAAAAACAAGTAACAGTTCAACCCTCCGGCTTCACATTTACAAAAACAATTCCCCATAGCGGATTTTCATTGACCTGGAATTTGTTCTGATTTAAAATATAGAACAGAGTACTGGCTGCCCGACTGAACAGTCATGCGTATTTTTTGTCTGACATTATTTCTAACAGTAAGGAGTATTGCTTTATGAAATCATCCGAAGACCTGCGGACGAAACTGCGTTCCATTGATCACCGCAGTTACCCTGCTTATAAAGAACTGAAAGGTTCCTATGACTTTGGAACCTTTGTTCTTTCCATTGACCATGTACAGGGGGATCCCTTTGCCTCCCCTTCCCGGCTGTCTGTTCTTGTATCCGGGAAAAAAGCCGGATTCCCGGCAGAATATTATGACACCTGTCACAAGCGCGTCACCCTTCAGGACCATCTGACACGTCTCTTCGCGGCTCAGCTCTCTTCCGGGAACAGGCAGGCCAGAGGCTCCGGAAAAAGCGGTCTTCTCAGCGCTTCCCGTTGCGGACAGGAAGTGCTGGAGCGTACTGCCTGCCGGATAAAAGAAGGATCCGTTACCCTTCGCTTTGAGGCAGGCTTTCCCGCCCGCGGACGTACCATTGATGCCAGAGAGCTGGAAAAGATGCTCTTTGATATTCTTCCCGGCTGTGTTCATGCCAGCCTTTATTTTCAGAAGATCAGCAAAAACCGGCTGAAAGCCGCCATTGAGCTCTGTGAGGATCAGCAGTATATCCGCCGCCAGCTTCCGGTTTTGGGACTCTGCGCCTTTCTGGCCAACGGTTCTGTACTTCCCAGGCAGAGCGGTGTCTCCGATCGGCCCATGCAGGAAACTGTACCCTTTCAGTCGCCGTCCTCTATGGAAGTTACGCTTGATCTGCCCAACCGGGGCCCTGTAACTGGTATGGGAATTCCCAGAGGGATCACCCTTTTTGTCGGCGGCGGCTACCACGGCAAATCCACGGTGCTGCAGGCTCTTCAGTACGGCGTTTATAACCACGTCAACGGAGACGGGCGGGAGCTTGTTATCACAGACGAGAGCGCCTGGAAGCTCCGTTCGGAAGACGGCCGAAGCGTCACCGGCGTGGATATTTCGCCCTTTATCCGGCAGCTTCCGGGCCGCAGGGATACCCGGCGCTTTTCCACGGAGGATGCCAGCGGCAGTACTTCCCAGGCAGCCAATCTTATGGAAAGCATTGAGAGCGGCAGTACCCTTCTGCTCATTGACGAGGACACTTCTGCCACCAATTTTATGATTCGGGATAAACTGATGCAGCAGGTAGTGGCCCCTGAGGAGGAACCCATCATTCCCTTTATTGAGCGGGTGCGCAGTCTTTACGAGGATTTCGGCATTTCCTCTGTCATTGTGGCCGGAAGCTCCGGCTCCTACTTCCACGTGGCAGATACCATCGTACAGATGAAGGAATATGTACCTTATGATATTACCAGCCGGGCAAAAGAAGCCGCGGCCGCATTCCCTGTATTTTCCACCAGACAGGATAAGTTTCCCGCTTACTGCGCAGACCGCCGCCCCAGGGCAAACGCGGCTCTTAAGCGGGAGGATCGGCTGAAGCTGAAGGCCATGGGCACCAGCGAACTCCTCTTAGGCCATGACGCCGTGGAACTGCGCTATCTGGAACAGCTCCGGGACAGCGAGCAGACCATGGCCCTGGCTTATCTCCTGAAATACCTTCAGCTGCAGGTTCTGGACGGGAAAAAGAATATGTCCGCTCTGGCCAGCCAGATAGAGACTCTTCTCAGCCAGCAGGGTCTGGAAGGGCTCTTTGAGCATGGAGATGTCCGCTCCTCCCTGGCCCGGCCAAGACGTCAGGAGATACTGGCCTGTCTGAACCGGTATCGAAAGCTGGAAGTGTGATTAAAAAATGATTGACAAATCCCTTCCCCCTGCATATAATACCAGTAACACAATATAAGTGAAACCTGTGAAGAAGAAGAGTAACTGACCAAAAGCAGATCTACAGAGAGCTCCGGGTGGTGGAATCGGAGTGTGAAGCAGGCAGCGAATGGGCTTTGGAGGGCAGCTTTGAACGAAGGGAGCAAGACTTCCAGTAGAGGCTGACGGGACCCCACCCGTTATCCATCGGGGCACGTATGATGGTACGTGTAAGCGAGTGGACATTCCCCAGGGGATGTCAATTTGGGTGGTATCGCAGAAGTTTACGCTTTTGTCCCATATATGGGGCAGAAGCGTTTTTTTATCTAGCTATGAGCCGGGCGTCTTAGAAAATTCAGAGGCCAAGCGGGATGCTTGCATACCGTCCGGCCTCTGAATTTTCTAAGACATGCGGCGACAGCCGCAAAGCTCAAAAGCGCTCCGCGCTTTTGAGCCCCGGCGGATTACCGTCAACAGATACTTCCTCAAGAATTATGCTCCCTGGCAAAGCATAATTCCTCATCTGCCGCCCAGAACCCATAATCTCGTATAAGAAAAGGAGAAACATTATGAAGAAGATGACGATGAAAAAATTGCTGGCTCTTGGATGTGCTTTTGTGCTTGCATGCTCTATGCTCGGCTGCTCCGGCAAAGCAGAAGAGCCCGCAGCTTCAGAAGAATCAACCGGCGCACCTGCTGATACAGAAGCAGAAGGCGGCGAAACTCCTGCTCCCGAAGGCACGAAGGATACTTACAACATAGCAATCGTAAAGCAGATGGATCACGCTTCCCTGGATGAAATTGCAAGTGCCGTTGCCGCCGAGCTCGATGCCATCGCCGCCGATAAGGGCATTACCATTACCCACGAAATCTATTCGGGTCAGGGCGACCAGTCCACCCTGAAGCAGATTGGCGATCAATTAATAGTTGAAAAGGCAGACGCCATCATTCCGATTGCCACCCTGGCCGCCCAGGTCATGGTTTCCTGCGCAGAAGATACCAGAACTCCCATTATATTTGCCGCAATCTCTGATCCGGCAGAAGCAGGACTTACTGATATTGACTATGTGACAGGTACCAGCGATGCCCTGAACACAAGTTTCATTCTGGATATGATGTTTGCACAGAATCCGGATATTCAGAAGGTAGGACTTCTCTACTCCCAGTCTGAAGCAAATTCAACGGCTCCGATCGCAGAGGCAAAAGCATATCTGGAAGCCAAAGGAATCTCCTACAGCGAACAGCCTGCTGCTGCCAGTGATGAGGTGATTGCCTGTGCTTCCGCTTTAATCGCAGAGGATGTAGACGCCGTCTTCACTCCTACTGACAATGTAATCATGGCCTCCGAGCTTGCCATCTATGAAGACCTGGCAAAGGCCGGCATTCCTCACTACACTGGTGCAGATTCTTTTGTCCGCAACGGAGCCTTCACTGCCTGTGGTGTCAATTATACGGATCTGGGAACACAGACGGCAGATCTTGCCTTTGATGCTGTTGTAAATGGAATGGCCGGTATGGATGATTTCTATCTGACTGAGGGCGGCATCATTACCGTAAACACAGAGACCGCCAAAATTCTGAATATTGATTATTCCGTATTTGCCGATATGGGAGAGATCGTTGAAGTCATAACTACGGAAGACTAATGAAATTCTACGGAACTTCATGTATCAGCCTGCCCTCCATAAACAGAGGAGCAGACTCAAAAAAACGAAACGGAAATCCTGCAGTTAAGGATTTTCCGCTTCGTTCACGGAATTATTTTATTTAACAAGAAGGGAGAAGTATTGTGCTGTATATCTCACAGACAGCCCTGGAGCTGGGCTTTCTCTACGCGCTTGCAGCTATGGCTCTATTCTTAAGCTACCGCATTCTGGATATTGCAGATCTGACCACTGACGGCTGCTTTGTTCTGGGCTCTGCCGTATCTGTGACGCTGGCCGCCTCCGGACATCCAATTCTTGCTATTCCCGCCGCTATGACCGCGGGAATGGCTGCCGGCTTTGTAACTGCTTTTCTCCAGACAAAACTGGGTGTTCCTTCCATACTGGCAGGCATCGTGACCAATATGGGCCTCTACACCATGAATCTCATGGTCATGGGCTGGAGCGCCAATGCAAGCCTTCTGAAATCTGAAACCATATTTACCCTTTTTGAAGAAACCGGCATCGGCGGCTCGTGGAATGAAGCAGTACTGGCTGCTGCGGCCACGCTTCTTACAGGCATCCTGCTGATCCTGTTTCTGGGCACCCGGCTGGGGCTCTCCATCCGCGCCACCGGAGATAATATGGATATGGTACGGGCCTCTTCTATCAATCCGGCCTTTACCATCACCGTCGGCTTATGCATTGCGAACGCCATGACCGCCCTCTCCGGCGCTATGGTTGGACAGTATCAGAATGCAGCCGACATCAACGGCGGAACAGGAATTGTAGTGATTGGTCTGGCCTGCCTCATTATCGGTGAAACCATACTTGGCCGGCGTACCCTGATCAAAGGAGCCATGGCTGCCATTGCCGGCTCCGTGATCTACCGGCTCATCTACGCCGTTGTATTATACACTAAGATCATGCCTGTTCAGGCTCTGAGACTTGTTACCGCTGTAATCGTGGCCCTGGCCATCGCCTTCCCGTCCATCAAAAACTGGATTCTGTTTGAAAAACGGAAAGCTGCTACCCGGAAAGGAGGCAATTGAAATGCTGGACCTGAAACATATTTCCAAAACCTTTAACCTCGGAACCATCAATGCCAAAACCGCCATTTCCGGCCTGTCCCTTCATCTGGATGCCGGAGACTTTGCCACCATTATCGGTTCCAACGGTGCTGGCAAGTCCACCTTGTTCAATGCCATTGCCGGCGCTTTCTATGTGGATGAAGGTTCTATTTCTCTGGACGGAAAAGACATCACCTTCCTCCCTGAGTACCGGCGCAGCCATTTCATCGGCCGCCTCTTCCAGGACCCCTTAAAGGGAACGGCGCCGTCTATGACTATAGAGGAAAACATGGCGCTGGCATACCTTCGCAGCTCCAAAGGCGCTTCCCCCTTCAGCCGTATTTCCAAAAAGGATAAAGTCTTCTTCCGGGAACAGCTCTCTTTATTGGACATGGGACTGGAAGATCGCATGAAGCAGCCCGTAGGCCTCCTTTCCGGCGGCCAGCGTCAGGCACTGACCCTTCTTATGGCAACCATGGTTCCTCCAAAGCTCCTGTTGCTGGATGAACACACAGCCGCCCTGGACCCCGGCACAGCTGGAAAAGTTCTGCAGCTGACCAGAGAGATTACTGCCAGGGAACGCATCACCTGCCTGATGATCACCCACAACATGAAGCAGGCATTGGAGCTCGGCAGCCGGACGCTTCTCATGGCAGACGGCGGCATCGTTCTGGACGTCAGCGGCGAAAAGCGCGCCCACCTGACGGTAGAAGATCTCCTGGCGCGTTTCAAAGCCGGAACCGGCCGGGAACTGGACAATGACCGTATCCTTCTCTCAACGTAAAGGAGTCTGTCAAAAACAGAGGGGATGCTGTAAATAAGCCAGACGGATTTCCGATATCCAGTATCCGGCTTATTTACAGCATCCCCTCGTATTCCTTGTCATGAGAGGGTATTCAAATCAATCCATAATGCTCCAGCGCTTTCCGAATCCCTTCCCCCTCCACTGTATCCGTCACATACTCGGTCATGGGATCCAGCGCCTTGTCATGTTCCCCCATGGCAATGGTATGCTTCACGGCCAAAAACATATCCACATCGTTGACACTGTCCCCAAAGACATAGATCTCTTCCCCGTCCAGCTTCAAGTAATCCTGCAGCCACCGGATTGCAGTAGCCTTGGAATATTCCTTCTGTATGCATTCAAACACGCCGGATCCATAGTCAATAGCCCGGATATCCGGTTCCAAAAACTTCAGAAACCGCTCCTCCGCCTTGGCATCCTCCGTGCAGAACATCAGCTTGTCATAGCGGATCCCCGGCTCTTGTATGGTATATACCACGCCATGATTCTTCCGTGCTATATTCTCACGGTATTCCACAAGATCGGCATTTTTATTATAGTTCTCTCTCTGAAAATAGATTTGTTCCGTACCTTCCAGGGCTCCGGGGATTTCATGCCTGATCATATAATCCACAATTTCTGCTCCCCGCTCCAGAGGAATCATACTTTGAAACAGGACCTGTCCCTGACAGCGGATATACGTCCCACATCCACAGCAATAGCCGTCAAAGGGAACCTCCTCAAATTCCTTGGGAACATCGCATGCGGTCCGTCCGGTATTGATAAAGAGCAGATGGCCCTTCTCCCTTGCCCGCTTAAGGCTTTCCATGGTACTATCCAAAATTCTCTGGTTCCTGTCCAAAATGGTTCCGTCAATATCAAAAAACAGCGCTGCCATACATACTCTCCCTGCTCAAAACTTTTTCCTGTCAGAATGTTCCGTTACTTAACCACTACTCTGGTTTTTCCTATTATATCATGAAACATCCTGTGCTGCATACCAAATACTGCATATGCAATGGAGCAGAAAGAAATTCCCATATACAGATAATATATCCACTGGGACAAAGTCTGCGGAAGCAGCAGAAAAGCAAAATAACGCAGGAATGCAGAAGGAAACGCCGTCTCGCCTTCTATCAGCAGAGAACCTACAAGCTCCCTTTTCCACATATGTTTCCAGGCAAGCTCCTGTCCATCTGCCGGCACAATCCGAATCCCCATGATCCTTTTTCCAAAAGTCTGCCCCTTATGTGTCTCTCTCAGGGGCTGAACACAGAAATAATACACCGCTGCCGCCATAGCCGTTCCGCTCAAAACAATTCTCCATCCCATAGAGAGCGCGGTAAAATTCTCGGAAGTAAAGGCCTTTTCCCCGGTGAGAATACTGGTAACAATCATCGGAATCAGAGAAATCAAAATGGTGCTCAAAAAGTAATCTATCACATAGGACAAAAACCGCTTCCATAATGGCGCGCAGCTGCTTCCTTCCTGAAGACTTTGGAGCATCCGTTTCTCCAGTTCTTTTCTTGTCATAAAGTCTTACCCAGCAGCGCATACGCGTCTGTCAGTACCTTTTTCCCGTCCATGCGCCCGAAGTCCACATTGGAAATAACCATTACCTTTGTGCCATACGGCGCGCAGAGCTCCTCAATGCGCTTCTGATAATATTTAATCTGTGGTCCAATCAGCACTACATCCAGCTGGGAAGCCAGATCTGCCGCTTTTGTCTCCGCATAGGCATTAATGGTGCAGTCCGCCCCGATTTCCTGTGCATATTCCTGCATCTTTTTGAGCAAAACCGATGTACTCATTCCTGCAAAACAAAACAATCCAATTTTTACCATATGTTATCGTCCTCCTATTCCAGTTCCGCAGTCCTCATTCAGCATCTTTTAAACAGAAGCATTTCCGGCCGTTAAGTTCCGTCCGTAAATCCTTCTAGCTGCTGACTGAGAACTGCTGTTTAAAGCTTGTTCCAGTACCGCAGTCCTCATTCAGCACCCTTTCAAACAGGAGCTTTTCCGGCCGTTAAGTGCCGTCCGTAAATCCTTCTGGCTGCTGGCTGAGTACTGCTGTTAAAAGTTTATTCCAGTTTGGCCAGCCGTTCGTTTAAGTCCACAATCTGCTCTGCCATAATCTTGATAACTTCGGCATTCATCATCTGATCCTCCGCATGGACCAGAAGAAGATGAAACTCTATGGTCTCCCCGGATGCCATCCGGCTGATAAGCTCGGAATGAATCTCATGGCACTTGCCGTATCCTTTTTCTGCTTTTTTCAGCAGTTCTCTGGCTTCCTGAATATTTCCTGCTTTGGCTTCTTCCATGGCCCGCATACAGCCTGCGGTCACGTCACAAACCTGCGTGATCATCTGCAGGCTGACCTGCTCTACTACTTCTGCAGCGCTCATCTATTTTCCCCCTTAATTACAATGTATTGCTTCCGCATTGGCTTTCCTCCTCAATTACAATGTATTGCCCCCTCACCTTCGTTCGGCGGCAGCTCGTCGGAAAGCATCTTAAGAAATGCTTTCCTCCTCAAAACACTTTTTATCCCAGATTTTGAAGAATGGGTAGTAAATTACTGCCGCCATCAAAAGTACCAGGATCTGCAGAATACCCACTTTTATATCACCCGTTATCAGGAAACCGCCAAAGGGCGCCGGTGTGGTAAAGGGTACGGCTACTCCGGTAGGTTTTCCCACAATGTTCCAGGCCATGGCCAGATAGCTGATAAGAATCGACAGAATCGGCGTTATAAAGAAAGGAATTGCCATGATCGGATTCATTACAATGGGAAGACCGTAGATAAGCGGCTCATTCACATTGAAGATACTGGGCACCAGAGCCAGCTTTCCAAGCTTTTTCAGCTGTTCGGACCTGGATTTAAAGGCACACATGGCACAAAGAGGCAGAGTCAGTCCCGATCCGGTAAGAAATACAAAGTGATCCAGATACTCTGTCGTTACAATATAGGGAAGCTCCAGCCCGCTCTGATAAGCAGCCAGGTTGGCATACTTTGCCGCCTCCCAGATAGGCGTCATTACCGACTGCACCACCAGGGTTCCATGGATACCGAAAATCCAGAAAAAGGTATTGAAAAATCCTGCCGTAATCTCTGTTCCCAACAGAGAAGTTCCCACGCCCAGCAGCGGCAGCTGTAACACATTCAGAATAAACTCATTGACACTTCCATAAGGCGTCATAGCAAAAATTGTGCGGATCGTTACAAACAGAATTACTACCACACCCATAGGAATCATTGCTGTAAAAGAGCGGGAAATGGAAACCGGTACAGAATCCGGCATTTTGATAACCAGATTTTTCTTTATCAGCCAGATATAAATCGCTGAGCTTAAAAGCCCGCAGATAATCGCCGCAAACAATCCCTTTGCCCCGAAATCATCCGCTGCAAAACCTCCGCCGTCCATCTGCACCAACAGCAGAAAATACGCTGTAACTCCCAGAATTCCTGCAGGAAGCGGCTCTACCTCATGGCTCTTGGCATAGGAATATCCCACGCCGCAGGCCGTAAAGAGAGCCACCAGCCCCATAGTGGCCGGATTGATCACATCCCAGTTCCACCAGTTCCAGTTTTCCCCGAATACCATGGCAAAAAAATCCTGTACTGCCTTCACCGGGAAATCACCGATTACAATAGCAATGGATCCCACAATCATTACCGGCATGGACAACACCAGACCGTCACGAATGGCAAGAAGAATCTTATTGGTTGATACAACTCCCACAAAGGGCATTACCTTATTTTCCACAAAACCAGTAAATTTCTCTTTCATACTCATATCACTGCCTCCTGAAATCTACCCACATATCTCCGTTGGCTTTCACAAAATCCGCAATCAGTTTCTTCGCTCTATTGGTATCACAGATAATCCGGTTCACTGTAAAGGCCTGCAGCAGTTTCTGATAGTCATGTTCAAAGACAGCATCTGCCAGAAGCTTCTCACATGCATATTGGTTCTCCAGCAGTCCCTTCTCAAAGGCCGGAGCCTCACCAATCTGAATGGGTTCTACCCCCTGCTGCCCGATCCGGCAGGCTGCCTCCAGCATCATCCCCGGATCCAGATTGGGAACCAAACCTTTATTTTCCACCATCACCAGACAGATATCGTTACGGTTGTGGATGATCGAAATGGCCAGTTCGATAAGATACGCTGCATGTACATCATTGTAGGCAATAGTAGAAGAAGATGCCTCCGCAATGTTTCCAGCTGCTCCGTTGATATGTGCGCTGATATCGTACTCTGTTCCTTTCATCTTTCCAAGCTTTGCAATGGCAGTACAATAAGCCTGCACCTTGCTTCCTCTGCCTTCCATCACTTCGTCATAACGGGTAAAACTTTCATTGTAATGACTATAGCACTGATCCGGATACAGATAGTACAGACAGTAGGTGCTGGGCAGTGAATACGGATAATCCAGCACCATATTCAGATGCTCCTGGAAAGTCTTTCCCCAGTGGCCGTCTGTGTCATACATATCCGCCAGCATCCGGCGCACCTTATCCGGTGTCTCCCGGCAGATACGTAAGATTTCCGGAAGCAGATTCTCCCCGGTCTTCTTGTCTATCAGCCCCGTAAACCATCCATAATGATTCAGACCAAAGTATCTGGGCTCCACTTCATAGCGCTTCTTTCCCACCAGCGGAAGGTAGGAATCCATAATCTGTGTGGGCATGTCGCAGATATTAATCAGCTTCCGATCTCCCGGAAACATCCGTTTTACTGCTTCTGCCACAATGGCCGCCGGGTTGGAATAATTGATAATCCAAGCTTCCGGTGCATATTCCCGAATATCCTTTACCAGCTGAATCATCTGCGTCACACTGCGGATTCCATAAGAAAGGCCGCCCGCCCCGCAGGTCTCCTGACCAATGCATCCATAGCGATAGGGAATCTTCTCATCCATATTCCGGGCCGTTAATCCCCCTGCCCGAATCTGCACAAAGGCAAAGTCCATATCCCGGAATGCCTTTTCCTTATCTGTAGTATAATAAAACTCCACGCCCTCATAATATTCCCGGAAAAGTACCTCTCCGTACTGCCCGATAGGCTCCTGACGCTCAGCGTCAATATCATACAATACAATCTTTTTCAGAGGAAAATCCTTCTTAGCATAGCACAAAAGCTCCATCAGGTCCGGGGTATAGGTACTGCCGCCTCCGCAGATCACCAGTGAATAAGTTTTCATTTTTTTCTCCATCCTCTCTGTATTTAAATTCGTACAGGCCGGTCCTTTACTTACCCACATCTTACTCCCTGATTTGTGTGATTTCAATTTCACCTTTTGCGGGGCCCCCCGCAGTAAATGATTTGAACCAATCTGCTTCAATTGGTATAATAAATTACACTGGAAGTATACAATTCTACAGGAGATGCGATATGGCTGATTTTACCTTGCGCCAGATAAATTTATTACAGATATTAGATAAAGCAGAACATCCTGTTTCCGGAAAACAGTTATCGGAACAATTATCGGTTTCTCTGCGGACCATTCAAAATGAAGTCAGAACCGTGAACCAGGGCGCTCTGGGCAGAATCATTTTGTCAGGCAATGCCGGCTACAGCCTGGACCGGACGTCTGGCAGGGATTTGTCTGTCCTCCGGGAGCCATTGTCCTCCACGGAAACCGATACGGATCTGACTGCACTTTTAAAACTTTTGATTCTGGATCACACTTCCATTCATTTCGACACACTGGCAGATCAGCTGTATGTAAGCTCCTCTACCCTGACCCGCCGTCTTGGGAAGCTGGAAAGCCTTTTGGAACATTATCAGCTGACACTTACCCGGAAAAAGAACCTCCTTTCTATTCAGGGAAATGAAAATAGCAAGCGTCAGCTGATCTACGATATGATTGTCCGTGAGACCAACGCCAACTTCCACAGTCCGGAAAAGCTTAAGAAGTATTTCGCTAACCTGAACTTTGTGCGGATTCAGGAGATTGTTATCGCTGCTGTTTCCAGCCACAACTACTACCTGGAGCCCTGTCACACGTTCAATCTGATCATCAATTTAATGGTAACACTCTCCCGCATTCGGAATCAGTTTCCAATGGAATACCCGGAATCTTCCATGCCGGCAGATTCCACAGAGTATCTGATTGCCCAGGATATCTGTCAGAAGCTTGGAGAACACTGGTGTATTTCTTTTCAGGGAGCAGATATTGCTTTTATTGCCATGCTGATCACCGGACAAATCAAAGCCTCCTTTCAGCGGGAGGCTTTGGAGGACCGGGAGCATCTTTTATTCTTTATTCAAAAAATCATTCTGGAAACCTTCAGTTACTATGCCCTGGAGTTTCAGAATGAAACCTTTCTCGCCAATTTTGTCCATCATATACTGGCGCTTATTCAACGTGCCCGGAACCGCCAGTACGTGACCAATCTGGTTTCTGAAAATGTGCGGGAGCTGAATCCGTTTATCTACGATGTAAGCGTTCATCTGGCTCACATACTGGAAAAGGAATTCCTGATTTCCGTGATTCCGGAAGAAATTAATCTTTTGAGTATTTACATCGGTCTGATGCTCCATCCATCCTTTGGAAAGGATCAGGTCCGGACCCTGCTTATCTGTGACGAGTACCACCATATTGCCGAATATCTCACGAAACGGCTCAGCCATGATTTCTCCTCTAAGCTTCAGATTGTAGATGTGTTGACCCATATTCCGGACAATCTCTCTGCCCAGAACGTGGATCTGATTCTTCATACCATTCCTCTGCATATTTTAGGAGCCAGAACCCTTCTTATCAGTCCCTTTTACCAGAAATCCGATTTTCTGGCCGTGGAAAATATGCTCAATGAGCTTCTCCTTAAGCGCCAGCATCTACGCCGGCGCAGCCTTCTGCTCACTTACTTTGATCCCGCTCTCTTTTTCCGCAATCAGGGACTGCGTACCAAAGATGAAGCCATCCGTTTTCTTGGAAATCATCTGGAACACATGGGGATCTGTCAGAAGGGATTTACGGAATCCGTTTTCCGCCGGGAATCCCTCTCATCCACCTGCTTTTTTGAAAGCTTCGCCATTCCCCATGCCATTGAGCTGAATGCCAAATTGACGCAATTCTGCGTACTGATTGAAGAAGAGGGAATCCTGTGGGATGACGTCAAAATTCCCTGTGTGTTTATGATTGCCGTCCGGCAGGCGGACAATCCGGCTTTTTCCGAAATCTACAGCAGTACCATTGACTTTCTCTGTGATAAAACCGCCTTAAGCCAGCTGACTGCCGCAGAAAATTTTCCGGCCTTTATCCACTGTTTCGAGCATCCTCAGTGAACAAAAACTCTGGAAAGCTACTGCCTCTTATATTCCCGCCCAAGGTAATAATGTACCTTAAAAAATACCAGAACCAGCCAGTAACACAAGCTGTAATGCCCTTTGCGCATAAGCTGCAGATACAGACGGATGGAAAGAGACAGGCGGTCCATGGTATGCTTTTCCAGGGCCTCACAGACCTGTGGATCTTCACAGATCTTCTTTACATTGGCTGTCACTGTTTTCCTTCCGGCTTTATAATTCCGATAAATCTCATTTTTAACGGCCAGCACGGTCATACTCAGAAAATCATTGCGGATCTGACCGGTAAAATCATAGATACCCTTTTCGTCACTGATGTACCGCAGACGGGATGCCAGAAGCTTCACCTTTTCCATATAATCTCCATCGTATTTTCCCGTGATGGACTTGTTATTGATCCAGTAATGATACGGGTAGAAGTTCTGCACCACGCAGAGCTTCCGGGTATCCAAAAGCACGGGAAAGGTAATCTGCATATCTTCCCCCAGGGCCACCCGCTCCTCACAGTATTTCATATTCTTTCGGATAAGCTCTGTGCAAAAGAGCTTTGTCACTCTGGCCGGCTGCCAGGTTCTTCCAAAGAAACACCCGTCATTAATCAGCGAGGGGAACAATGCCTCCAATTCCTCCCGGCTGTAGACCTCTTTTCCAAGATTCGAGATCTCTTCCCTTTTGGGAATCTTCGGATCCTCGAAATCAAACACCAGTCCGCAGACCGTCACATCTGCCTGTTCCCGAAGAGCCAATAGAAGCATCCGCTCATACATATCTGAATCGATCCAGTCGTCACTGTCCACAAATCCCACATATCCGCCCCGCGCCAGCTCTACCCCGCGCTTCCAGGCAGAGGTCAATCCGCCGTTGGGCTTATGGCACACGCGGATTTTTTCGTATTTCTCCCCGTATTCATCACAGAGTTCCCCGGAACCGTCTGTAGAACCGTCATCCACCAGAATAATCTCAAGATTGTCCCAGGTCTGATCCAGTATACTGTCCACACAGCGGCCAAGATATGCTTTTACGTTGTAAACAGGAACTACCACGCTGATTTTGGGATTATTGCTTTCCATTTTCATCCTTCACCTGATCCAATAGTCTTCGATATACTCCGGGACACATAAGAAACATCCGGTACCCAATCTCTGTCCGCAGAGGGAAGCGTCCATAAGGCTTCACTCTTGTCAGTCCTCTTCGGATTAGATCCTGAATCCATTTCTGTTCCCTGCCGCTTCCCGGCAGCTCATCCTTCATGCCAAAATAAATGTCAATGCTTCCATCTGCCAGAGCCTTAAGAGCCGGAACCATCAGCTCCTTATATCCCTGCTCCTCAAAAAAATCAACCCGCTCCACTCCTGCCTTCACCCAGTCCAGCCGCTTAGGATTAAAGCCTCTGGTAATACTGGAAGGCGTCACAAAGTACCCGTAAAGAGAAGCGTCCACATAAGCCGCCTGTTTCACCTGATGATAAATCCGGTAAGTCGTAGCCTCATCCTCATGAATCCGTCCTGCGGGATAGCGGATACTTTCAAAAAGCTCCCGCCTGTACAGCTTGTTCCAGGCCACCACAAAGTAAGCCCCATCCGGGATATAGAGATTGGCCAGCATCTGCCGTCCTGTAAAGATCTCTGTCCGGCCGTTTCCACACTCCAAAATAGGTTCCCCTTTCACATACTCCCACCGGCAGACACTCATATCACTGCCTGTCTCCACGCAGGCCCTGTATAACCGCTCCAGAAACTCCGGCGAAAGATAATCATCCGAATCCACAAACGCCAGATAGGAGCCGCCGGCCTTCTCAATCCCCGCATTCCGGGCTCCGGACAGTCCCGCATTCTTCTGATGGATCACCGATACTCTATCGTCCTGCCGGGCATACTCATCACAAATCTTTGGGCATTCATCGTCCGAACCGTCATCCACCAGAATAATCTCTATATTCCTGTAAGTCTGGGCCAGCACAGAATCCACACAGCGGCGCAGATACGCCTCTACCCGAAAGATCGGAATGATCACCGATATCAAATCTTCCATGCTTTTTTACCTTTCCTTTCCGCTCTTTTCTCCCGACCCGCTCTTCCCAGCTTTCATCTGCTCAGCCCCGCATCCTGACTGCCCAGGACCGCATCACACTCAAAAGATATGCTGAGCGCTTCCATCCCCGGCGCATACATCCATGAATCAGCCGGTAATCCAGAGCTGAAAGCGCTGCATTACGCCCAGCCTGCCGCAATTCCGGATCCCGGCAGTAAGCCTCAATTGCTGCCAGCTTCTCTCTCTTCGTCCGGCTGTGATCGAAGGGCATGTGCTCCACGTCATCCAATACCTCCTGAATCAGCCGGGCATTAATCACCCCAAGCTCGTCTCCATGCCCTGCCAGCTCCTGATAGAAACCGGAAGCCTCCCGCCAGATCCGTTTCCCCAGCTCCAGCTTATCCTCCCGCTTCTTACTGGAAAGGGTATTCCCCGTATCATTCTGAATATAATGATACAGCGGTCTTTTCACAATTGCTGCACGCCCTGCCGTCCTCCTCAGATAGTCCAGGTTAAACAAAAGATCCTCCCCCAGGCTCAGCCCCTCGTCAAACCTTCCTGCCGCCTCCCGCCGAAAAAGCTTATTCCAGGGCATATTGAGAAATCCCCTTCCATACAGTTCAAGAAAACTCTCCGCTCCCTGCCATACTTCCGTTCCCGGAATCTTCTCCACATCTCTGCCCATATAATGATGGTGATATCCACAAAGGACCAAATCTGCCTCTCCCATCCGCTCAAGAAGCCGCTCCACCAGATCCGCTTCCACCCAGTCATCGCTGTCCACAAAAAGCAGAAACTCCCCAAGGGCCGCCTCAATCCCTGCATTCCGCGCTGAAGAAACTCCGCCATTGCTCTTATGAACCACCCGGATCCGGGTATCCTCCTCCGCCAGCTTATCACAGAGCCCCGGACACCCGTCCGGCGACCCGTCATCCACCAGAATAATCTCAATTTCTCTTACCGTCTGTCCCTGCAGGGACTTCACGCACCCATGCAAAGTCTGTTCACATTTATACACCGGAACCACAACACTAACCACTTCATACACCTCCAGCATATTTACCAGATTACGCCTTTTTAACGATACACAGCCCGGCAAGGTTCTCCGTTCCCGTTCGACCCCGCTTTCGCTCCGTTCAAAACTTAACGGTACTAAATTCACACTTCGCCGTTGGCTCGTGTTCATTAAGTGCCGGCGTTTTTCAAGGTGTCTCACGGGAACGGAGAACCTTGCCGGGCGTCCGTCTAACCAGGCATCTATCTATGCATCTTCTTCTGCACCATCTCCAGCACCATCCGCCGCTCATTCCCCCGCAGTACCACCAGAAAATTCACTCCCAGAGCCAGCACCCCGGCGGCCGCACCCGCTGCAAACAGCTCCATCCACCCATCAATCTCGATAAGCATCTGAAATGGAAGGGAAACCAGACAGACTGCCCCAATTGAAACCAGCCCCAGCAGAATATCTCCATAAAAAGTATACCACTTCACTTCCAGACACCGGGCAGCATAAATAGGCGTAAACACCAGATTCCGCAGAATTCCATAAAAGGTGCTGACCCCTGCGATGGCATAAACCCCCAGATCCGTATGTTCCAGAAGCACAAACACCGTCCCCGTTGTCAGGACACCGCTCATAAGAATCACTACAGAATTGAGTTTCACCCGCTTGGTAATTAAAAATACATGATACAGCACCTGAATACTGGCGCTGACAAAAAGTGTGCCCACACTCAGCATAGCCAGAAGGTAAATCCGTCCCGGATCCTGAGTCCGCCCGATCCAGAGCCGGAAAAAACTCTTTCCAAATACAGTCAGAAAAGCAATGGGAATGCTGATTATAAAAATCATAATCCGATCTGCGCTTCCAATGATCTCCAGCAGCTGCTTTTTATCTTCCTTGGCGTAAGCAATGGTCATCTGGGGATTAAACACTCCTGCAATGGTCCCCATCAGATTGGAAATCACGGTAGGTACCTGTGTGGAAATCGAGATCGTAGTCATAGCCGCCGCATTGATCATAATATTGGCAATGGTCGTATTCAGCCCGTCCAGCAGCAGCTGCCCCAGACGGGTAACGGAATTCCAGGCTCCCAGAGACACCAGTTCCTTTACCTTCGCCCAGCGGAACAGCTTCCGCCTGACCTTCATATCCGGCAGAAGGCGCCGGGTAAAGATAAGATTGGCCCCGGCCTGCACCAGCGTGGAGGCTACGGAAGCGCATCCCACATACCAGAGATAGGGCCGGAAGAAAAAATACGTTGTAAAAAGCACGGCCAGACGGATAAGTTCTCCCAGAATCGTGGCTATGGAGCTTAATTCCAGCCGATCCCGGCTGTACGGAGCCACGCTGAACACCGAAGTAATAATACTGATGAGAAAATTAACGAATATAAAAAAGAACAGCAGCTGAATATCCGGCAGGCTGGCCTCCGGGGGCACCTGGAAAATATGCCCCAGATAAACAACCACAAACAAAGCCGGAATCATGAATACAACCGCCATCAGCACATTGGCAAAGAAAACGGAAGAAAAATACTGGCCTGCCTCCTCCTGATCCCTCCGGTGGATCTGAATGGTGATAAAACGGCTGGCCATGGTATTCAAAGCTGACACCACAATCTGGGCCGCCTGCACAAATTTATTGGCAATATCCGTAAAGCCGTAGGCGTTAGGAATCATGCTGTCAATTACAGGCACGAGAATAAAGCCCAGCAGCATATTCACCGCAAAGGCCAGCAACTGGGCTGTCATATTGATTGCTACCCGCTTCTTGTTCATACTTACCCCTACAAAATCAGCACTGCCTTGATAAGGTACATAACTGTCAGCAGCTGTCCGATATAGCCTGTGTACATCAATCCCCGCTCTACCGGCTTTTCATACATCAGACGGCTGTTGCGCCCCAGCAGGGACAGGGCCAGCAGGAAGGGAATAAAATACCGGCCCTGCACGCCCTCAATGGATATATAATTCCGGGGCGTCCAGGTCAGCAGCATACCTGCCAGTATAATCCCCGTACAGGCCAGGCAGATCAGGCCTGCACACCATTTATGCCATGTCTTTACATAGAAAGGTTCCTCTCTGGTCTTCAGAACCGAAAGAACCAGCAGCAACAGAAAAAGCATCGGAATCACTTCCGAGATCTCAATCTCCACCCATCCCATTTTCTGCCCTGCAATGGATTCCAGGTAAAAGGCTGTCTTATCACTGATTGTATTGGCCAGAATCCGTACCAGCTCCAGTGGCTGCTGCAGAAAATAGCCGATGGTATAGCCCGCAGTGGTGGAAGATCCAACCGTGGCCGTCGCCTCTGTAGTAGTTGCAATATAATTCACCGTGGCTGTATTGCGGTTAAGGAAACTCAGCACCGGAAGGATGCCAAGTCCTGCCATACAGAATCCCCGCACTTTCGAACCGCCAAATTTCTCTGCCGGAATCAGAAGGGCCAGAAGGCTCATGGGCAGATAGACACCGCTCTTGCCATAGATAAAGACAATACCCAATATTCCCATCACCACAATATCCCTGGGCTTTACCGGTTCCTCATTGTATGCCAGCGCAATACAGTAACAGCTGTACAGCAGAACCGTGCCCGTAATCACGGCATCATAGGAGAATGACGTACACTGCTGCAGATTCATAGGCAGTATTGCCAGCAGAAACAGTGTCATTTTCCCAAAGGGCAGCTTCTTCATACCCAGATAAACCATGCAGGCAAAGAACAAAAGGCTGCACCATCGGGCAAAGAGCAGCATGGGGACGGTTCCCAGATTCAGAAGGCGGCACAGTGTCATCCCCAGCACTGCCGGCAGATAGACGATCATCGGCGCTTCCGTATTGGCTGTCGCCTCCGCTTCCACCAGACGGCCGTCTTTCACTGTGGAAAACAATCCGTCATAGATTTGTTTGTAATTGGTCAGGCTTGGTTCCGAAGTAAACTCAAGTTCAGTGTCATCCACCCGCTTCAGACACTTATTCTCTCCCACCTGTTCCACACCAAGCAGCGTATTGGAATGGCGGTAAGACATATCAATATGATACTTTTCATCCGGTGTCATATAAGGCGCCAGAATAAAGTTATAAATCACTCCCAGGCACAAAATGGTAAACAAAAACACCTTCTCGATCCTGCATCTGCGGATAAAGGCCAGGTAATAAAAGCCTGCGCTCACAGCCTCAAAGAACAAAAACATGACAAAAAAGTATTTTTTCAAGAAAAGATTAAAATACGTATGAGCATTCATACTCAGACGGCTGTCACTCTCTGTTCCATTGATATAGAGCGGATTCTCCTGATAATATCCCTCCGGCGTAACGAATACCGACAGGCCGCTGTCCAGCAGTTCCTCCGAAAACTTAAGACGGACCTCATAGGTATGCCCCTGAATGTCTTCCTGTGAATGATCAAAAATCAGACCCATATACTGCCCGTCCAGCAGGGAAGCGGCAGGAATCACTGCCTCACAGAGGACCTCCTGCTCCGTCATATCCGTTACCTGTGCCTGAATCTCACCCTCACCTGCAAAATCCAGAGCCAGATCCATACGGACCCCCAGACCCACAAGGGTCTCTTCCTCTGTCGTATAGCGCTGTACCAGCTCTCTGGTTTCTGCCGTCACCGGCAGCAGCTCGTTATTATCCCGCATAACTGCTGTCCGATAGGTGCTGTTCATGGCTTTGCGGATCTGTCCGTCATACAAATAGAAAAAAATCAGGGCAGTAAGGAACAGCAGAAAGCCCATCCCTATCCAGAGACGGTATGTTCCATAGAATTGCGAAAGCCTGTGTTTCCAGACAGATTCCCTGGATTTCGGCTTCTTATCCGCAGCTGTCCCCCTCCCCGTTTCCGATACCAGAAAGAACATTCCCCCCAGAATCAACAGCAGCAATAAGGTCAGAAACGGCTTTTTCACATAATGGATCTGCGTTACATACACTGCATTGTAAATGAGATTGCGTTCCAGAGCCTGTCCATCCACATAAGACGCACCCTTCGTTTCTGTCTCTGTATTGAGCCAGATGGACGGACCCTCCAGAATATCCTCTCCCGTGATCCGGACTTCCAGTTCCCGGCCCCTGGGCTCTTCTTTAAAGGTGACGCCCCAGAAAGCCTCCACCTCCAGCTCCTCCAGTGCATAGGTCTGTTCTCCCAGAAGTTCTCCCGCCGCTTTATCATGGACGGATATGTGAACCTTTCCCTGCGTGAAAACCTGATCATTATCGGTAAAATAAAAAGAAATCTGGCTGAGAGCCTGTTCATCCGCAGGATAGTCAAATCTCCATTCTGTCTGATCCGTAAGTGGTTCTGTCTTTATCTTCAGGGAAGGCTTGCCAATCCCGTCAAGCCCCCTGGGTTCCAGCTTGTTATGTGGAAGAAGGACTGACACGACGAAATAGAGTATGCAGAGTACTGCATACCCTATCGCCCACTTTTTCCTATTCACCAAGGCCGCTCTCCACAGCTTCTACCATGGCCGCCAGAGCCGCTTTTTCGTCCACACCCTCACAGACAATCTCAATCTCATCCCCAGATTTGACGCAGGCACCCAGCACACTCAATACGCTCTTTGCATTTGCGGTTGTGTTCTCAAATGTAAAGGTGATCAGTGCTTTAAACTGCATCGCCGTCTTACAGAGAATTCCTGCCGGCCTTAAATGAAGTCCCGTAGGATTTTGGATTACTACCTTCTGACTTACCATATGAAAACCTCCCATTTATTATATTCTTACTCTCAATGATTACTGTTATTATTTCCTGCAGCAGGCTTTCTTACCAGTTTAAATTCCACCTTCGTCTCCTGCATCAGGCTGTAAATCTCCGGAAGCTCCACATCCAGATCCTTTGTATAGGTTCCGGTTCTGGAATAGGTCCCCAGATCAAGAGATGCTAAGATCTGATCTTCATCAAGCTCTGCCAGCTCCGCACTGGTTCCCATCACAATCACTTCCACTTCTTTCAGAGAACCGAAGTCCACATCCAGTCCTCTTGGCGTATTCTGAATCTCGATCCGGGACACCGGGATCCGCACCGTCTTACCCTGCTTCTTTTCAAGTGTAACCTGTACCGCCACAGAGGCATCCGCCTCATTCACCAGCCGGATATTCTCTGGCAGATACTTGGTCACATCCACATTCATCTGTGTATCCTCGGTAATTCCGTCGATATTAACTGCCTCACCAGGGATCACAATTTCCTTCAGATCCGCAATATCCTCCGTCGTTCCAGCAATCACCAGGGTCTCCGGCTTAAAGGTGAGCTCCTGGAAGCTGTAGCCGTCTCCGGGAGTTCCTGTATGCTCTACACGCAGACGTATGGTCTTCTTCTTAAGCATGGTTACATGGACATTCATACCCGTAGTTTTACCGTTATACTCCAGATAGGTAGTATCCACTTCCTTGTCCTCATTATCCAGCACCTTAAGCGTGCAGTTTTTCGTCTGATCCGTGGTAAAGCCTGTCACATTCAAATCTGCCTCTACCCGCCGGATCCGGGCAATGATGGATGCAGGACCGCTGATCTGTATCAGGCTCTGTTCCGGCACAGCAGTTCCCACTACATAGCCTTCCCCTTCCGTGCCATTTTTCTTCACCACTACATTGAACTGTTCGCTGGATGCATCCTCCACACTGATTACTACATTTTCTCGACTCTTGATGATATCTGTAGTCCGCACATTCCGATCACTGCAGCTTACCTCAATTCCCACCAAATTGTCATACTTGATGTTTTTCTCCATATCAGCTGTAGCTATGAAATCTTCTGTGGTCAGCTTCTCCAGAACCGAACGCCGCGCCCAGACCCGGATGCTGATAATGTCACTGTTATCTTCAATCCGGTATACCTTATCTTTATCTGTCACCGCGTCTTCATTGAGCATGGTGACACGAATTCCGGAAAAATCCTGATACGTGGGCTGATCATTTATATTAACAATCACCAGCCAGAGCATCACAGCCGCCACTACAGAAAGGAGCTTCAATCCCAGGTTATTGGTCAGCATTTTCCGCATGCTTCTTCACCCGTCCTTTCCATAATTTGAATCTGCCTGCGTCCTGAGACTTATTCTGAGCATTTACCAGCTGTTCCCTCAGCTGTTTCTCTGTCAAGTCCCGCATCAACTTACCGTCCAGGGCGGCAGATACCTTTCCTGTCTCTTCAGATACCACTATCGTCAGCGAATCTGTAACCTCACTGACTCCTACCGCTGCCCTGTGGCGGGTCCCCAAATCCTTGCTCAAAAACATATTATCAGAAAGAGGAAGATAACAGGTGGCAGAAACAACCCGATCTCCCCGCATAATTACAGCACCGTCATGAAGGGGTGTATTGTGTTCAAAAATATTAATTAAAAGCTGGCTGCTGAGCAGAGAATCCAGTGTAATCCCCGTCCTCTCATACTCTTGCAGCGGCGTATTTTTCTCAATTACAATCAGCGCTCCTGTCTTTACCTTAGCCATCTCATAAACGGCTTTGATCAGCTCATTGACTGTCTTATCGCTGAATCTTGCAGCATTCTCCTTCGAGCCGTCCAAATTAAACATAGAGCTTAAAATATTCTGCTGGCCCAGCTGTTCCAGCGCTCTGCGCAGTTCCGGCTGAAATACGATAATCAGTACCGTAATTCCCAGACTGAAAGCATTCTGCACCAGCCAGAGTATGTTATTCAGACGGAAAAACCAGGCCAGAAAAATAAAGAGCAGAATGACCCAGAATCCCTTCAGAAGAGACCAGGCTCTTGTTCTTTTCATCCAGGCCAGTACCTGGTAAAGCAGAAATGCCAGGATAATCACTTCCGCAATATCGCTCCCCCGGATCTGTAAGGAGGATAATGTCTTCATATATTTGTCAATCAGATCCGTTACGGAATTCTGCATGCTTCTGCCTCCCTGTCTGCTCTCCCTGCAAAGACCTTCTTACTTATCTGCGCGCCCGCTCCCTCGGTTCTGTATGCCTATGCTCCGCAGGCTTCTTTGCGGACACGGTTTTTTTCTTCATAGTTCCCTGCTGCTTCTTCTGCGGGCTGATCTTCTTCACCCGCTTCTCCGGTACGGCTATGGTCAGCTTGGGTACCGCCTTCACGTAATAGTAATATTCGTCATCTTCAAACTGGACATACTCTGTCCTGGAATAGTCCATGCTGAACACAGTCAGCTGCAAAAGAAGCGCCAGTCCTGCTGATACAATGCTTCCAAGCAGAATCGGCAGAATTTTCAAAGAGACATTCATAACCATGCCTCCCAACAGCAGTATCACCAAATCCACCACCGCACCTGTTCCGATGGCAATCGACCATGCGTAATCAATCGACATACGCCGCACTACATAAACAATCAAAATGGTCAGGGCAAAGGCTGCCGCCATCAACATCATTTCCCGGTTCCGGACCACATTATCGATCAGATAGGTGATCTTCTCTTTCATGGACTCGCTTTCCGTATCCCCCAGCATCGCAGTATTCAGCTTCATGTAGTGAAGCAGATAGTAAACAATGGTCCCAAAAGCTACCGGAACTGCCGCTGCCGGTGTCCCCATCAGCCCTACGGCAAGGGGTACAATATAAGGCACCTTCAGCACAAAAGCCAGCGGTGTCAGAATCAAGAGATAACCATACTGAGGCGCTGTCCGGAAAAACAAAAGCACCATAAGCAGAATTACCACAAATGCTATCCCAAAAAATTCCAGGGACAAGGCATAAGCGTGCGCCAGGATCAGGATTCCTCCGAAAACAGCGATCAGGTTCACCGGCAGGAAGGAACACATCAAAGCCAGAATCAGGGAAATTGCCGGATTCTTTGCCCGTTCCATAAAGCCTACATTTCCATTAATCATCAGAAACGCTGTCAAAGCCAGCAGAAACTTCATCACAGGGATAATATAAATATCATATTTTCCCAGAAATATTTTCATCTTTTCTCTAAATTCCAGTAACGTTGTCATTTTTCTTTTGCTCCTCCTGCAAAATCACTGCCGCCGGGTTTGGATTCCGTTTGATAAATATGGGAAATCTGCTTTAAAATCTGATGGTATCCGGCCAGACTTTTGCGGTTTTTCTGATATCGTATGTGATAGATCACATAATGGATCAGCTGAAAAACAGCTAATGCTCCCAGATAGAGAAACACAAACTGCTTCCCTAACGCAGGCAGATCTACGGTATTGACATTTTCCATCAATTCTTCCATATGATAAAGGGCCCAGACTGCCACACAGACAGCAAAGGCAATTGTAAAAGAAATCCAGGACATAATCAGATTAATGCTGATATAATCTCCACGAAAATACTTATTCATAGCCAGCGCTTTTTTCCCTTCGCCTGCTTCGTAAGCGGCTGCTTTTGTCATAAGCCTGATTTTTTCTTCATTCAGCATAAGTCACCTCTTTGCATAGTATAACACATTTAATAACCTCTTCCAATAGATATGCTCAAAAAATACACTTTTTCCGCCCCTGCCTCCAGCAGTACAGCAGAAGCCGCATCTATGGTACTTCCCGTTGTATAGATATCATCAATCAATAGAATATTCTTCGATTTTACCTCATTTTTAACTACTTGAAAAGCATTTTTGAGATTAATTTTCCGTTCCTGATCACTTAATTCTTTCTGTGCTTTTGTCTTTCTGACACGCACAAGAATGTCTGCCGCCACTGGTATCTTAAGCTTTTCCCCCAGCCTGACTGCTATAAGCTCCGCCTGGTTGAATCCCCGCGCCCGTCTCCGGCTCTTATGAAGCGGTATGGGAATTAACACATCAATATCCCAGGAACGGACCGCTTTTTCGCAGCTCCTCCACAGCTCTTCCCCGTAGAAATTCCCGTATTCTCTGCGGTTCTTATACTTGAAACGGCTGATGGATTCCCGCATAAGAGAATCATAGACAAATGCTGCTCTTCCCCGTGCATACATGTGTTTCTTCTTCATGCAGTCCGGACAGTACTCTGCTTCCAAAGTGCTCAAAGGCTTTCCGCATTTCTTGCAGAGCGGCTCCTTAAGCGGGCGCAGACGCAGTCTGCAGGGCCTGCAGATCCCCTCTTTGTTCCCTGCAATTTCATCACATACCGGGCACCTGGGCGGGTAGATAAGATTTAATAATTTCGGAAAGGCCTGTATATCGTTTCTGTTCTGTTTCATTCTCCACCATCATCTGAAATACATCCGCGCTCCCCACCAGGGTTACGCAGGATCTTGCTCTTGTTACTGCTGTATACAGAAGATTCCTGTTCATCAGCGGCCGGGGGCCTGCCAGCAGGGGGATTACAACGGCAGGGTATTCACTTCCCTGGGATTTATGTACGGTTATGGCATAGGCCAGCTCCAGCTCATCCAGCTGCTTAAAAGGATAGGACACCATGCGTCCCTCGTCAAATTCTACCGTCAGCTCCTCCGCAAAGGTATTGATGGAGCGGATGATTCCCATATCTCCATTGAAAACTCCCAGACCGGTCTCCAGAGCAATTCCAAACCGGTTGCGTATCTCCCATTCCAGCTGATAATTATTTCGAATCTGCATGACCTTATCTCCTGTCCGGAACAGACCGCTGCCGTGCTCCCGCTCCTCCTTGTCTTTCGAAGGCGGGTTCAGATAACGCTGAAGCACCTGATTCAGATTTTCAACCCCCAAAGCACCCTTGCGCATAGGCGTCAGCACCTGAATATCCGAAATCTCTGCATGTACATACCTTGGCATCTTTTCCTGTACCAGAGCCAGAACTACCCGCAGAATCTGATTGGGATCCTGGCGGCGGAGGAAGAAGAAATCACGGCTTTTGTTATCCAGAGCCACCTGCCGGCCCTGGTTAATCTTATGGGCATTGACAATAATATCGCTCCTGGCTGCCTGGCGGAATATCCGCGTCAGGCATACCACCGGAAAGGCCTCTGACTGAATCATATCCTGCAGAACGCTGCCCGGCCCAACGCTGGGAAGCTGGTTCACATCACCCACCAGAATCAGTCTGGTTCCCGGAATTACTGCTTTTAAGAGGGCCTGCATCAGATAAATATCCACCATAGACATTTCATCTATAATAATCACATCTGCCTCCAGAGGATTGTCTTCATTTCTTGCAAAGGCAGCCCGGCCGGAAGCATTCTCCGGCCCGCCGGATAATTCCAGCATACGATGGATGGTCTGAGCCTCACAGCCAGTGGCTTCTGTCATCCGCTTGGCGGCCCGGCCTGTGGGAGCTGCCAGAAAGATGTCCAGCCCTTCCATCTCGAAGTATTTAATCATGGCATTGATGGTGGTGGTCTTTCCGGTGCCAGGGCCTCCAGTGAGAATCAGCAGGCCGTTCTGTACCGCCGCGGCCACTGCCTCTTTCTGACGCTCATCCAGCTCTATACCGGCCAGCTTCTCTACCCTGGCGGCCTTTGTCAGAATCTCACTGTTACTTACTTCTGCAAAACATTTCAGCTGATGCAGCATAGCAGCCACGGAAAGTTCCGCCCGATAGCAGGACGCTGCATAGACAAATATCTGCTTCCTGCCCTCCGCATCCGTAAGTTCCTTCTGAACCAGACGCCTGTCGATGCTCAGATCCATCAGATGCTTTTCCACCGCTTCGCCGGAAACGCCGCCCAGCAGCTCAATGGTCCTGGATATTAAAAGCGGCTCAGGCAGGCAGGTATGTCCCTCCGCGCTGCCCTGCAGCAGTACATAGAGAATCCCGCTTCGTATCCGAAAATCCGAATCCTCACGGATGCCCACCCGCTTTGCAATCTCATCTGCTGTCCGAAAACCCACGCCTTCCATCTCATCTGCCAGACGGTAGGGATTCTCTTTAATAATACGGTAGATCTCCTGGCCGTACTTCTGCTGGATTTTCACTCCAAGGCTCATGGATATACCATACTCCTGAAGAAACAGCATGGCTTCCCGCAGCTCACGCTTCTCCTCTATCTGTTCTCCGATCTCTCTGGCTTTCCGTTCGCTGATCCCTTTGATCTCAGCTAAACGTTCCGGCTCCCGCTCCAGAATCTCAAACGTTTCCTCTCCAAAACGCCGCACAATCCGGGCTGCCAGCGCCGCTCCAATGCCTTTGACCGCACCGCTTCCCAGGTACCGCTCTATGGCCAGCACATCCCTGGGAGCTTTCACCTCAAAGCTCTCTGCCAAAAACTGTTCCCCATACACCGGATGCTCTGTGTAAGCACCTGTCAGCTCTAAAAGCTCCCCTTCATTTATATAGTGAAAATTTCCCACTACGGTAAGCTCCCGGCCTTCGGATACAAAGCTCAGAACCGAATACCCGTTATCTTCATTTCGATATACTATATGCTCTACATAACCTTCCAGCTTCATATAACTCCCAAAAGAGGGCAGGACGGAGAAACCGTCATGCCCCCTCTTTTATTCATCTCTTTTTCCTGACATAAACTCCACAAACTTGCCGGTACCGATTGCCACGCATTTCATGGAATCCTCAGCCGTCATAGTATTGATGCCGGTTTTCTCTTCCAGAAGCTCCTCCAGTCCTCGAAGCAGCGCGCCGCCGCCTGTAAGGACAATTCCCCGGTCTGCAATATCCGCAGCCAGCTCCGGAGGCGTCTTCTCCAGTACACTGTGTACCGCTTCCACAATCTGCATGGTAGTCTCACGCAGGGCTTCTTCTGTGTCCTCGGAGGTTACCTCCACGGTCTTGGGAAGACCGGTTACCAGATTCCGCCCGCGGACATCCATGCGCTCTACCTCCGCTCTGGGGAAACAGGTTCCCACTTTAATCTTGATGTCCTCCGCTGTCCGCTCACCAATGAGCAGATTATGCTTCTTACGCATGTAGCGCACAATGGCTTCATCAAAGTCATCTCCTGCCACCTTCACTGAAGTGCTGACCACCGTACCGCCCAGGGAGATTACCGCGATATCACTGGTACCGCCTCCAATATCCACAATCATATTGCCGCAGGGTCTGGAAATGTCAATCCCGGCCCCGATGGCTGCCGCAATGGGCTCCTCGATAATCAGTACCTCTCTGGCCCCTGCCTGATAGGTCGCATCCTCAACAGCCTTTTTCTCCACCTCGGTAACGCCGCTTGGTACACAGACCGCAATCCTAGGCTTCCGAAAGGTCTTCTTCCCCATGGCTTTCTGGATAAAATACTTAAGCATCTTCTCCGTTACCGTATAATCAGAAATAACACCCTGACGAAGGGGCCGGACCGCTACAATATTGCCGGGCGTTCTTCCCAGCATCAGGCGGGCTTCCTCGCCAATGGCACGGATCTTATTTGTATCTCTGTCAAATGCTACTACTGAGGGCTCTTTTAAGACAACTCCCTTTCCATTTATAAAAACCAGCATACTGGCGGTTCCCAAATCAATTCCAATATCTGTTCCTGCCATAATCCATATCCCCTTTCGTTCTTCTCTCTCTATGTTTCATTCTTTTCCTAATTGCCAATCATTATTCATTTTTCCAGCTTATCCCATAAATTTTCCTTATTTTAGGGCAAAAGCCATTCTTGCGTAACCTATATTATATACAATTATTGCTAAAAAGAAAAGCGTTTTTTATCAGGGACACGAAATTTTAATCATTTTTAATGTTTTCTTAAGGGATCCGGCTCTATTCCCGCAGTCCTGCCAGCCATTCCACCACTTCCCGAAGCTTCTCCCTGCGTTCTTCCCCGCAGTCAGGCAGTTCCTGTTCCAGATCCACATCCGCCATATCATAGCGTTTTCCAATAAGAAGCTCTTCCAGCAGGCCCGGCAGTTCCACATCCAGCATGTCTGAAAATACCATAATCTCACCGATATGCATGGCATTCAGCTTCAGGTAAATCTCCAGCTCCCCCCAGTCAAAGCGTCTGCTGCAACTGGTCTCACACTCCGGAGATTTTCCATACTTCCACTCCCAGGAAGCGTACAGGTCATAGGTCTCCTTCACCTGGGGATTCTTGAGGGATTCCGGATTAAGCTCACAAAAGCTGCCGTACAGCTCCCCAAAGCTTTCCTTCAGGGCCTGGCGCATGGCATCTGTTGTAACCTCCGGATTGATATCCTTCAGATTACAGACTCTGGACTGCACTGATTTCACGCCCTTGGCTTTCATCTTATCCTTGGACGGAGTCAGATAGCGGCCCAGCCGGGAAACATCTACATTCACCATAATCGTCCCATGCTGAATACTGCATTGGGATGTTTTAGAAAATGCATTGCCGGAGAATTTAAATCCGTCTTCAGTAATAATATCATTTCTTCCGGAAAACTTCGTCTCCACTCCAAACTTCCGGCAGGCTGTCTGGATTAACATCAGCTGCTTTTCCAGATCGTAAACCTCCGGAGAGGCCAGAAACGTAAAGCAGAGATTTCCCAGATCGTGGTATACCGCACCGCCGCCTGTGGTCCTTCTGGCCAGACAGCCGCCCTCCTCCTCCAGAAGCTGGGCCCGGCATTCCCGGATCGCATTCTGATTCCTGCCTATAACTACCGTACGGTCATTCTGCCACAGATAAAATATAATGTCACCTTTTTTTATCTGTGTAGAGAGATATTTTTCTACTGCAAGATTATGCCAGGGATTCCAGGTATAGGTTTGAATAAAATAGTTACTCATGATGCCGCGCCTCTTTTCCCGTATCACCCGCTTTGTTTTATGTGGGTTATACTCTGTTTTTTCTTCATTTTACATGAAATCAAAGAGAATGGCAACATTATACCAAAACTTCCCTGTCCTCTCCTGACAAGGGCGTGCAGCGGCAATTCAAACCTGCCAAAACGATTACGGCAAAAAAGACTGACCGGAAGCATTTCCAGTCAGCCTTTTATACCTCTGTTACTTATTACTCATTTCTGCCCTTGAAATAATCAATAAATACGGCAATCATAATCACGATTCCCTTTACAATATACTGCCAGGAAGCATCAATACCGTAAAGGTTCATCACGTTATTCAGAATCGCAATGATAAATACGCCAAATACCGTACCAGATATACTTCCTGAACCGCCGGACATACTGGTTCCGCCCAGAACTACCGCCGCAATGGCATCCATCTCAGCGCTCTCTCCCGCAACACTGGTTCCGGAAAACAGACGGGACGCAGAAATAATGCCGGCAAGAGATGCCAGAAGACTACTGTACACAAATACAAACAGTGTCACTTTTTTTGTATTTACACCAGAATAGGCTGCCGCCTGCATATTACCGCCGGTTGCCAGGATATGGCGTCCCAGCTGGGTCCGGTTCAGAATCACCGCCGTTACCGCTACTACAATCACAATATATACCACCTGAATGGGAATCGGTCCCAGATAGGTAGAGGCGATGGATTTAAAGAATGCATCGCTTACTGTGATTGTCTTGGTTGCGCTGTATACTCGTGCAATTCCCCGGCCAATATTCATGGTCGCCAGGGTTATAATAAACGGCGGGATGGTCGTATAGGCAGCCACAGCACCGTTGAACAGACCCAGAACCACGCCCAGCAGAACCGCCAAAAGTATTGCCAGCCCTACCGGCATTTCCAGGTAAGAAATGAATCCTGCCACAAAACATCCCACCATGGCAATCACGGATCCAACGGAAAGATCAATACCGCCCAGCATAATTACCAGGGTCATGCCACATGCAAGAAACATATTGGTGGAGAGCTGACGCAGTACATTGGAAAAGTTTTTCCATGCAAAGAATGTATTTCCAAGCACCAGGGTTGCTCCGATACAAAGTACCAGAAAAGCAGCCAGCAGGCCCATATTATTCTTAATGAGATCCAGACTCTTTTTCTCTTTCATTTTCCCAGTTCCTTTCTAATCCTTTGATCCTACTCTGACGTAGCCAGAGACATGATGCGCTCCTGATCTGCTTCATTACGCTCCAGAACTCCCTTAATCCGGCCTTCTCCCATCACAACAATGCGATCGCTCATGCCGATTACCTCCGGCAGCTCGGAAGAAATAATGATAACTGATACGCCGCCCTTTACCAGTTCATCAATGATATGATAAATTTCTACCTTTGCGCCTATGTCCACGCCGCGGGTGGGTTCATCCAGAATCAAAATTTTCGGACTGCCGGCCAGCCAGCGCCCAATAATTACCTTCTGCTGGTTTCCGCCACTGAGGCGGATGATTTTCTGAGAAGGAGACGCAAGCTTTACAGACATCTTTTCTACGTATTCTTCTACAATGGCGCTTTCCTTTTTGGCATTGTAACGCCCGGATTTCAAGAATTTATCCAGCACTTCAATGGTCATATTGTAACGGACACTCTGGTCCAGATAAAGAGCCTCCTGCTTCCGATCCTCCGGCACAAGGGCAATCCCTGCCGCCATGGCATCCCTTACGCTGTTAATCTGAAGCGGCTGTCCCTCCAGCGTAATCTCTCCGGATTTCTTCTTTGTCACACCGAAGATACAGCTCATCAATTCACTCCGCCCTGCTCCTACCAGTCCGGCAAAGCCCAGCACTTCTCCCTTATGCAGTTCAAAGGAAGCTTCCTTTACCATATCGCCGTCACTGTAATTGGTAACCTTCATCACCACTTCATCTGAGGGCGTATGCGTATGCACATAATAGTCACCCAGGGTCCGTCCTACCATCTTAGTAATAAGTTCTTCCCTGGTTACCTCTTTTATCACCTCTGTGGACACATAGCCGCCGTCCCGCATAACGGTTACCCGGTCTGCAATCTCGTCCAGCTCCGACATTCTGTGGGATATGTAAATAATTCCTACATTTTCCTTCTTCAGTCTTCGGATTGCAGAGAACAGGAAATCAACCTCTTTATCCGAGAGGGACGAGGTGGGCTCATCCATAACGATAATCCGCGCGCCAAAAGAAATCGCCCGCACAATCTCAATTATCTGCTGCTGCGCAATGGGCAGATGTCCCAGCTTCTCCCTGGGATCCAGATCCAGGGAAAAGAACTTCAGCATTTCCCGCGTCTTCTCAATCATTTCACTGCGCTTCACAAAGCCATTGCTCTTATACTCCTGCCCCAGAAATACATTCTCATAAATTGTCATCTGGGGAAGCATCATAAGCTCCTGATGGATAATGCTGATTCCGTTCTCCCGCGCTTCCTTTACATTGGAAATCTGAACCTGTTTTCCGTCGATATAGATCTCACCGGAATCCTTGCTGTAAATGCCGCCCAGGATTTTGATCAGTGTGGACTTTCCCGCTCCGTTTTCCCCCAGCAGAGCATGTACCTCACCGCTTTCCAGAGTGAGCTGTACATCCTGCAGCGCCGGAACACCATTGAACGATTTGCAAATTCCTTTCATTTCCAGTAAGGTACTCAAATCGATTCCTCCTATTCCAGTTCCGCAATT
>CATJHO010000107.1 GCA_949740535.1 uncultured Lachnospiraceae bacterium | reverse complement strand
ATCCTTTTGAGATGTGTTTGCCATGGGCGGAGCTTTGGTATAAAATAGTTTTCAGAATTATTTTTGCATGAAACTGTAACGAAATCTCCTTTTTCAACACTTATTTATGAAAAGGCACAAAAACTGTGTGCAGATGAAAGGAGGATACCGAACATGGAGTCTCTTGAGGAAATCTATCAGAAGCACGCCCAGACCGTGTATGCATTTCTGCTGAGCAGAACCCGGAACCAGGATCTGGCGGAGGAGCTGACCCAGGAGACCTTTTTCCAGGCCGTCAGAACCATCGGCACCTTCCGGGGGGACAGCAGGCTGTCCACCTGGCTGTGCGGGATTGCTCAAAATCTCTGGCTTACACACATCAGAGAGGAACGAAAGGTACAGCCTTTGGAAGAGATGGCAGATATGGCCGGGCCTGGTTCACCAGAGGAGGAGCTGTGTCTTCAGTGGGACAATCTGGAGATCTTAAAACTGCTTCACGGCCTTAAGGAGCCTGTGCGCGAGGTGATGTATCTGCGGCTGATTGGAAATCTTACCTTTGGACAGATTGGAGAGATCATGGGAAAGAGTGAAAACTGGGCGAGAGTGAATTTTTATCGGGGAAAAGAGATCATTAAAAGGGAGGCAGAAGAAGCATGAAGCATAATAGTTCCTGTGCACTGGTCCGGGATCTGGCGCCGTTGTACGCAGAAAATCTGGTGTCAGAGGAGAGCCGCAGAGAGATTATGGAGCATTTGGAAGCATGTGAGGGGTGCAGAGCCTATTATCACAGACTTACGGAGAAAATGGAGGGGAATTCGATGGAAACAACAAGACAGGAAACAATGGAAATTGATTATATGAAGCGGATCCGGGCCTACCAGAAAACCAACGCCATACTGGGAGGGATTGTAAGCTTCCTGCTGGGAGCGCTTCTGCCGGTGGGGCTGTTAGGCTTTTCCGTGTTTGTAATGCAGAATGGAATGAGTCCATACCACTGGGCACGCCTGCAGCTGGTGTGGCCCATGGTGCTCCTGCGGATGGTATTGTGCGGCATTGTGGTGTGCCTCATTTACTGCGGGATAAATTGGATGCTGCAAAGAAAGTGGAGAACGAAATAAGAAGGGCGGCCGGGAAGGTGTTTCAATCTTTGCACGAAAAGAAGAATATGCTATACTAATACAAAATATCTTGTTACGATCTATGTCAGAATGGAGATTAGAATGAGAAAAATTGCGATTGCAGAGGATGACGAAAAGCTTTGCCGGGAGATTGGAACCTTTCTTGAAAACAACGGCTATGAGGCGGCAGGGCTTTCAAAGGAAGCCTATACTGTAACAGGAATTCTGGCAGAAAAGCCGGATCTGCTGCTTCTGGATCTGGGGCTGCCGGGGACCGACGGTCTGTATTTGTGCAGGGAGCTTCGCAAGGCCTCGGATCTTCCCGTGATTGTCATTACCAGCCAGGATACCCAGATGGCGGAGCTGATGAGTATGAGCCAGGGAGCGGATGATTTTGTGACAAAGCCCTTTCATCCACAGATTCTTCTGGCTCATATAGAAGCTGTCTTAAAGCGTGTGTATCGGGAGCCGGAGACCTGCGAGCTTTTGAACCTGGGGAAATTCCAGCTGGATCTGGCCAAAGGAACCATAACGGCCGGGGAGGAGCGGGCAGAGCTTACGAAGAATGAGCTTCGGATCCTGGACTGTCTGGGGAAGCACAGGAATGAGATTGTATCCAGAGATAAGCTGATAACCCATCTGTGGGACAGCGATCTGTTCGTGGATGATAATACCCTGACCGTGAATGTCACACGGCTGCGGGAGAAACTGAAATCCATTGGAATCACAGATGTGATTCAGACAAAGAGAGGGCTGGGGTACATGCTGGTATGCGATATGGAGTCTATCTGAGAGAACGGCTGGGACAGCTTCTGCTGCTGACAGGGGTGACGGCTACGGTGGAAATATTTCTGTTGACGGTCCGGGCTCATGTGATCATTGGAATCTATACAGCAGTCTGTTTTTGGGGGCTGTATTTTCTCTTTTCGTACGAGGAATTCCGCCGGAAGAAAATTTATTTTCAGCATATTATGGAAAGCCTTGCAGGCCTGGATAAGAAATACCTTCTTCCGGAAATGACGGGACGGCCAGGGTGCCAGGAGGAGGCGCTTCTGAAGGAGATTCTTCATGAGCTGGGAAAATCCATGGGCGATCACGTGAATTATTATAAACGCACGGAAAAGGAATATAAGGAGTATATTGAGCTTTGGATCCATGAGGTAAAGACGCCCATTGCGGCGGGAAAACTGATGCTGGAGAATCACCCTTCGGAATGGTCAGAAGACTTGAAGGAGGAACTGGAAAGGATAGAGGGCTATACTGAGCAGGCTTTATTCTATGCAAGAAGTGCGCATGTGGAGAAAGATTATCTGATCCGTCCGGTTCTTCTCAAAGATCTGGTGGCACAGGCTGTGCGTAAGAATCAGAAACAGCTCATTGCCATGGGGGCCGGGATTCAGATGGATGGGCTGGAGGAAGAGGTGTACAGCGATGAGAAATGGCTGGTTTTTATCCTGCATCAAATTCTCTCCAACAGTATCAAATATTCGGACAAAGAGAAACTGAAGCTTACATTCACCGGCCGGCGGGAACGGGAGCGGATCATCCTTGCCATCCAGGACAACGGCCGGGGGATAAAAAGCAGCGATCTGAGCCGTGTCTTTGAAAAAGGCTATACCGGAAGCAGGGGCAGGCAGTCCGGGCAGGCTACAGGCCTGGGCCTCTACCTAAGCCATAAGCTCTGCGGGCGGCTGGGCCACGGGATTGAGATTGATTCCAGGGAAGGAGAGGGCTGTGTGGTCCGGCTTATCTTTCCCAGAGGAAGCCATACAGATACGGTAAGGCCGTAATCCGGCTTAAACGGCATCAGGCACCCAGACAGATATCTGCAGGGTGCCTGATGGCGGTCAGAGAGTGGGGAGTCCGGGGTTCGTACCCGCACTTCCCGTTTCTTTTTTAAGATTGATTCAGCAAGGCAATGATGGTGTCAGCCAGATCGCCTGTCAGCTCTGCATTGCTTAAGATGGTCTCTGCATGTACCAGCAGCAGACCCACGTCCAGATTTCCCTCTGCATCCATGGAAAGCGCATCCTGGTGCGCGGAGGATGCCTGACGGAAGGCGGTTCTTCCTTCTTTCAGGGCTTCCTCATAAGGCTCTTTCTGTTTTGCATACTCGATGGCTTCCAGATAACAGCTCTTGGCTGTTCCGGCAGCGGAAATAATCTGAAAACAGATATTTTCATATAATTCCTTGTTTTTCATGATTCTCCCAACATTTCTACAATCTGCGCAAATACTTTTTCTCCGTCAATTGTTCCATAAGACTGCATATCAATCGCAGCAACCGGTTTTCCGCCTGCCTGGCCCTTCACTTTGTTCAGCATGTAGCGGACCTGGGGTCCCAGTAGAATGACATCCGCTTCTGCCAGATCTTCATCCGCCCGCGCGATGGCAGCTGCATGGATATCGATGTCATAATTGCGGCTCACGGCTGCCTCCCGGATTTTGTCGCAGAGGACTGCTGTGGATGCACCTTGAGAGCAGATTAATAATACCTTTATCATATTGTCACCCCCTTTCTCTGCACAGGCTTGAAATAACAGCCATAATACTTTCCATGACAATCAATGTATGCCCGATAAAAAAGTTAGGGGCAGATTCATTTGCCGTTTTCTTGCTGTTCCGTTTGATAATAATATGATTGGGCACAATCTGGCAGATGCTGCTGGCTTCTCTGGAAGTAATTACATACATCCGGCAGCTGCTTTTCAGACAGCGCTCCGCAATAAAAGTCAGGTCATAGGTTTCGCCGCTTTCACTGATAAAAATCATCAGATAGGGCTTTTGGACGGTAAAATCCAGAGGGCTTTTCTGGGTGGTAACAAAATCCAGTTCTTCCAGCTTTTCCTCCATATAGGTGGCAGGAATCCGGGAGTAGCCGATGCCCAGAATGTGAATGCGGTGGTAACGCTTTGACATAATATCACTGATCAGCTCATCAATTTTCAGCATACCGGTCCGGTTGATGAGAATCGAAGGAAGAACATCTTTAAACTCAAAATGCAGTACATCGGTCCTCTCGTTTTTCAGTGAGATCATCATATCACCGAATCCCAGATATCCAAGCTTCTGGGCCAGGCGCACAACGCTTGCAGTGGAGACATAAGCAGCCTTGGCAATCTGTCTAACTGTTGCTTTATACTCCTTGTTATCGATGCATTTCATGATCTCGCGGAAAATCCGTATCTCATTTTCATTCAGATTGTTCCTCTTAACCGCCTCATCCACATTCATATCGGAACCTGACCTTTACTAAGATTGTTGTTCTTCTTCCATGTATTTTTTATCCAGCGCTTTGATAAAGGGATAGTAGATTGCTCCGGATACCAGCAGCACCACGATCTGGAGCAGGCCGCCCATCCAGCTGTTACACATCATCCATCCGCCAAAGGGAGCCGGCATGGTCCAGGGAACCGTGACTCCGGTGGGGTAGGGCACAAGGCCGAAATACATGGAGCCGAAAGAAATCAGCACGGCCGCCATAGGAGCCAGGAAAAACGGAATAATCATAACCGGGTTCATCACCAGCGGAAGTCCGAAGATAACGGGCTCATTTACATTGAATACGCCGGGGATAATAGAGAGCTTGCCCACCTTGCGGATGCGTTCGGATTTGCAGAGGAAAGCCATCTCAATACACAGGGGAAGGGTAATTCCGGTTCCTGTCAGGAAGATAATCATATTTGAAAAATCCTGAGTGACAATATAGGGTCTTGCGGCCAGGGCACTGACTGCGAACACATCAAAGTTGGCTGCTCTGGCAGCATACCACAGAGGCTGGGCTACGGCAGAGACCAGCTCGGTGCCGTGAATTCCAAAAAGCCAGAAGAAGGAATTCAGAAAGGTAAATACAATGGTCCCCAGAAGAGATGTTCCCACATTGGTCAATGGCGCCTGCAGAAGGCTGTAAACCAGATTGGAAGCTGTTCCATAGGGCGTGGCTGCAATCACATAGCGGATGATTAAAAAGAAAACAGCGGAGAAAACGGCCGGAACCAGAGCCGTAAACTGCTGGGACACAAAGGCCGGAACACTGTCAGGCATCTTTACGGTGAGATTTTTCTTTTTACATAACTTATAGATTTCTTCCGTGATAATGGCCACGATGATAACCAGGAACAATGCCTGTGCGCCCAAACCTGATACGGGAATGCCTCCCTCAGCAGAAGGAAGAAGTATAAAGTAACTCATAAGGGCAATGGCAACATTGGGAATAGCATCCAGCTTGTCGAATTTGGCCAGCTGATAAGAAGTGCCGGCCAGGGCGATAAGGCCCGTAAGCCCCATGGTGGCTGTATTGACCACAGACCAGTTCCATTCTTCCCAGACACTCTGTCCGAAAATAGAGACCATCAGATCCTGATATGCCTGAATGGGAAGATCACTGATTACACAGGCGAATGCGCCCACCAGCAGAACGGGCATGGTCATCAGCAGACCGAACTGTATGGCAGACAAGTATTTGTTGCTTTGAACCCACTCAATGATCGGATATAATTTTTGTTCTATTTTCTCACTAAATTTATCCATGTCAAGCCTCCTTTGTAATTTTCCTTGTTTTTAGTGGAATTTTGGCCAATAACCTTCATTTGCTTTCTTAAAATCCGCAATTATCTGCTTGGCTGTTTCCGCATCCCGCACAATCCGGTTCTCCGTAAAGGCCTGCAGCAGTTTCAGGTCATCTTTTTCAAAAATGGCGTCAACCAGAAGCTTTTCGCAGGCAAACTGGTTTTCCAGAAGTCCCTTTTCGAACTGAGGAACCGGGCCATAGCTTAAGGGCATAATTTCCTGGCTTCCTGCCAGGCAGGTCACCTCCAGCATCATCTCCGGATCTAAGTTGGGACAGATGCCGTCGTTCTTTACCATGACCAGCGCAAACTCGTGGGCATTGTTGATAATCGAGAGAACAAGCTCTACCAGATACGCAGCATGGACATCGTTGTAAGCCATACTGTCCACGGTCATATCTGCAACCACCTCAGTGGAGGGATCGATTTTTTTGCTGATATCAAACTTTGTTCCTTTCATTCTGCCAAGGTCTGCAATCTCTTTGCAGAAGGAAAAGACATTTTTCTCTCTTCCGTTTACAACCTCATCGTACCGGGTGTGATCTGCCCGGTAATGCCCGTAGGATTTGTTGGGATACAGATAGTATAAATTATAGGTATTCGGCAGGGAGTAGGGAAAATCATGGATCATTTCCAGATGGTTCAGGAAAGTGATGCCCCAGTGATCGCTTTCCCCCTGAATCTCTGCCTCAAACTCTTTGTGGAGACACTCATAATCCGTCTGGATTGTATTGAGCAGCTGAGGAAGCAGATCTTCGCCCGTCTTTTTGTCCAAAAGCTTGGTAAACCAGCCGAAATGGTTTAAACCGAAGTAGATGGGCTGTATCTCACATCTCTTTTTGCCGATCAGAGGCAGGTAACGGTCCAGTACGGATGTAGGCATGTCACAGATATTGATAATCTTTTTGTCATCTGGAAATTCCCGTTTCACAGCCTCTGCCACAATGGCTGCAGGATTGGAATAATTGATAATCCAGCAATCCTTAGAGAAGGCGCGGATATCTTCAATCAGTTCAATCATCTGGGGAACGCTCCGAAGACCGTATGACAGGCCGCCGGCCCCGCAGGTCTCCTGTCCGATACATCCGTACCGGTAGGGAATTTTCTCGTCTTCATTTCGTAACTGCATGCCGCCTGCCCGGATTTGAACAAAAGCGAAATCAATATCCTGAAATGCTTCCTCCTTGGAAGTGGTGTAACCAAATTCCACATCTTCGCAGTATTCGGCAAATAAAACCTTTCCAAATTCTCCTACAATTCGCTGCCGTTCCTCAGAATTGTCATACAAGACCACTTTTTTCAGAGGAAATGATTTTCGGATGATACAAAGCAGCTCCAGCATATCGGGCGTATAGGTGCTGCCGCCCCCGCAGATTACAACGGAATACTTTTTCATTACAAATCTCCTTTTCCTGTTTTCAAAGAGCCATGTCGACATTTGACTTGTGGATATTGTATAATATATCTAAAATGCATTCAACATTTCCAATGTATTTCGTTATATGTTACAGCTTTTGTAACTTGTTACATTTGAGGGTATGAATTTTACAGAAAAACCAGAGGACAGGCTTACAAAATTGAAAGGTTTTTGTAAGCAACATCTATGGCAGGAAACAATAATCTCAATTACAATCAGGGTACAGAACAGGAAAATACCTGAAACCATAATTTTATATGCAGGAGGAACACGCGATGGCGGTTATTTTAAAGGTAAACAACATTGAAAAATATTACGGAAGCAGAGGGAACATGACAAAAGCCATTGATGACATCAGCTTTCAGGTACAGGCAGGGGAATTTGTGGGAATTATGGGCGCCAGCGGAAGCGGAAAGACCACCCTTCTGAATTGCATTTCCACCATTGATCAGGTGACCAGCGGCCAGATCGAGATTGGCGGAAAGGATATCACAAAACTGAAAGGAGGGAGCCTTAACAAGTTCCGCAGGGAGGAGCTTGGCTTTGTGTTTCAGGATTTCCATCTTCTGGATACCCTGACTGTGTACGAAAATATTGCGCTGGCTCTGTCCATCCGCCATGTGGCACCGGAGAAAATAGAGAAGAGTGTCCTGCAGGCGGCACAGCGGCTTGGGATCCGGGAGATTCTGAATAAGTTTCCTTATCAGATCTCCGGCGGCGAGAAACAGAGAACAGCTACGGCACGGGCCATTGTGGGTCTTCCCAAGCTTCTGCTGGCGGATGAACCTACCGGCGCGCTGGATTCCAGGGCAGCACGAATGCTTCTTCAGTGCTTTTCCAATATGAATGAGGAGCTTGGGGCCACGATTCTGATGGTAACCCACGACGCCTTTACGGCAAGCTATGCGTCCCGGATTCTGTTTATCAAGGATGGAAAGATTTTCAGCGAGCTTCAGCGGGGAGCGGAGAGCCGAAAGACCTTTTTCAACCAGATTATCGATGTGGTTACGCTGCTGGGAGGTGATTTGAATGATGTTATTTAAATTATCCATCCGTAATTTGAAACGAAGTATACAGGACTATACAATTTATTTTCTGACACTGGTATTGGGGGTTGCGGTTTTTTATGTTTTTAATGCACTGGATTCTCAGGAGGTTATGCTTACTGTTTCTGCTTCAACCAAAGAAATTATTCACCTTATGCTTACAATGCTTGCAGGAGTTTCTGTGTTTGTTTCTGTGATTCTGGGCTTTTTGATTATCTATGCCAATCACTTTCTGATCCGCAGGCGGAAGAAGGAATTTGGCCTTTATATGACTCTGGGCATGAGCCGGGGCAGTATTTCCCGGATCCTTCTGGGGGAAACAGCAGCCATCGGCCTGATTTCTCTGGGCGCGGGACTTATTATAGGAATTTTTGCCTCACAGCTTATGTCTATTGTAGTGGCCAGAATGTTTGAAGCGGATATGACGGCCTATACCTTTGCTTTTTCCAGAGGGGCTGTGGGAAAAACAGTGGTTTACTTTGGTATTATGTATCTTCTGGTGATTTTCTTTAACGCGGCAGCGATTTCCCGGTATAAGCTTCTGGATCTTTTGACAGCGGGCCGGAAGAATGAGCGGGTGCGGATGAAGAATCCCGTTCTGTCGGCGGCAGTGTTTGTATGCGCTGCGGGTCTTCTATGCTATTGTTATCTGAGTGTGCTGGGATTTCTGGGAAACGTGGATCGGAACCGGGTGCTGATGCTGATTGGCCTTGGCAGTGTGGGGACCTTCCTGTTCTTCTGGTCTCTGGCGGGAATACTGCTGCGGGTGGTCCGGGCCCAAAAAAACTTTTACCTGAAGGGACTCAATACCTTTGTGTTCCGCCAGCTGAACAGTCAGATCAATACTACCGTCTGTTCCATGACCGTGATCTGTCTGATGCTGTTTATGACCATTGGTGTTTTATCCTGCGGCGTCAGTATGAATCAGTCCATGACAGCAGAGCTTGAGGAGCGGACTCCCAGGGATGTGTGTATGACGAAGCCGATGGAGGAAGAGAGAGGGATGACAGAAGCGGAAGCGGGACTGAGCATTGGGGAGTATCTGGAGAACAGGGGCTGGAAGGCGGATCAGGAGCTGGCAGAAGGCTATGTGGAGATTACGTCCTACACAGCGCCGGGGCTTACCTGGGAGCAGACCCTTGGAGAAAGCAGGGAACAGGTGATGGCGCAGTTTCCCATGCTGGACTGGACCATGAGAGAGGAACTGGTTCCCCTTTCCCAGTATAACCGGATGGCAGAATATTATGGAATTCCGGTCTATGAACTGGAAGATGATGAATATGTGCTCTTGTGTAACTTTGATTCCATGAAGGGGATCCGGGAGCTGGCCCTTCGGGCGGGAGCGCCCCTGAACCTGGACGGGAAAGCATACCGTCCCAGATATGAAACGTGTCAGGAAGGGTATTTGAGCATGGGCAGTTCCCGGACGGTGCTGGGAATCTATGTACTGCCTGACTGTGCTTTTGAGGAAAGCACGCTTGTGCCGTATTGTAATTATCTGACAGGGGATTATCAGGAATCGAAGGAAGCGCAAAAGGCCCGGAGTGAGGAGGAGCTTTCTGATATCACAGACCGGTCAGCCGTTTATGTAGTCTCAAAGATCGGCCTTCGGGAGAGCAGTGTGGGCATTGCGGCCATTGTGACCTTTATTGCTCTGTATCTGGGAATTATTTTCCTGATTTCCAGTGCGGCGGTTCTGGCGCTTAAAGAACTGTCTGACAGCATGGATAACCGGGAGCGCTACCGAGTCCTGCGGGAGCTGGGAGCAGAGCAGGAACTGATCCGCAGAGCGCTTCTGAAGCAGATGGGGATTTTCTTTCTCCTGCCTCTGGGGCTGGCCTTTGTTCACTCGCTCTTTGGGGTGCAGTTTGTGAACCGGATGCTGGTGCTTGTGAACGGCGGGTCACAGCTGGGGGCCATTCTGTTTACAGCGGTGTTTATTACAGCTGTTTACGGGGGATATTTTGCGGCGGCTTATCTGGGAGGACGCCGGATTATAGAGGAGTAGGAGGACATACTGCTGTATAAGCTCTGTGAT
>CATJHO010000106.1 GCA_949740535.1 uncultured Lachnospiraceae bacterium | reverse complement strand
GCCGCCATCTCCGGAGTCAGCCCTGACATATGTTCTGCCTCCAGCCAGGCATTGGCCATCTCAATCCCCATCTCATGTCCGATGATAAAACCGCCCATGCACAGCACATTGGTATTGTTCACCGCTTTCGCGCGCCTTGCCTGATATACGCTCTCACAGAGGGCCGCATAAACGCCTCTGTGCTTATTGCAGATAATGCTGACACCCATACCCGTGCCGCAGATGGCAATCCCCCGCTCATACGCACCGCTCTGGACTCCTCTGGCCACAGCAACAGCCGCGTCCTGGAACAGAACCGGCGTATCCGGATCAATATCCGTAATCTCATAGCCCTTTTTCAGCAGATTCTCCTTAATGGCATTTTTTAAATCAAAACCTGCAGGATCTGCCCCCATAATAATTTTCATACCCTTTTCCTCCCGTTATGTAAACTTTTTCCATTTTGTAACCGGTTTCATTTTCCTTACTATACCTTGAACCATACACCTTGTCAAGAATCCCTGTCCTTTGTCCGGCAAATTCAGAGACATTCACAAAAAACAGGCGCAGATTCTTACAAAACAGCCCTCTCTTTTGTGTAAAATACCGAAGCGCCCCAAAGATCCCGTCCCGGTCTCTTCGAAGCGCTTCTCTTTTGTATTAACTGTTCGATTCTTAATCCATTACATAGGGCATAAGAGAGATATGACGTGCTCTCTTAACCGCCACTGTAAGAGCTCTCTGATGCTTTGCACAGTTGCCTGTAATTCTTCTGGGAAGAATCTTTCCCCGCTCAGATACGTATCTCTTTAATTTATTGACATCCTTATAGTTAATTTCGTTATTCTCTTTTCCGCAGAACACGCAGACTTTCTTTCTTCTGCGTCCCATGCCTCTTCTTCTCATAGGCGCATCGCCTTTATCGGATTTTGTGTAAGCCATGGCTGTTACCTCCTTCTATACTCTCTCTTCTCGTTCCACGATTGTCAGGTAAATGGCAGCTCCTCGTCAATGCCGTCCGGGATGTTCATAAAACCGTCCCCCACTGCTTCTGTGGGCTCCGGCGTATTCCTGCGGAAAGAACTCTGCTGATAGCCTCCGGCCTGATCGCCGGCTCCCTTGCTCTCTGCAAACTCCTGCTCCTCCACCACAACATCCGTTGTGTACACTTTCTGTCCGTCCCGGTTGGTGTAGCTTCCCGTCTGAATCCGGCCGGTGATGGCAATCTTAATTCCCTGGCGCAGATACTTTTCTGCGAACTCAGCCTGCCGTCCAAAAGCCACGCAGCCGATAAAATCAGCTGTCTGATCTCCGTCTCTGCGGAATCTGCGATCTACGGCCAGTGTATATCTTGCTACCGCTGTGGCGTTCTCACCCTGTGAGTAGCGCACATCCGGATCACGTGTCAAACGTCCCATTAAAATTACTTTATTCATACCCAACAATCCTCTACTTTCCGGTTAAACCCTTAGTCTATGCGTCTTTGCGAACACACAGATAGCGGACAACATTTTCCATGATACGAACATGTCTCTCCACTTCAGCCGGGCAGGCTGCATCTGCTTCGAACTGAATAAAGTAGTAGTATGCTTCTCTCATGTGCTGAATCTCGTAAGCAAGTCTCTTCCTGCCCCAATCCTCAACCTCGGTAACAGTTCCACCGTAGCGGGTAATGTACTCTTTGGCCTTCTCCACAGTGGCTGTTCTTACGTCATCTTCTACCTTTGCATTCACAACCAGTGCTAATTCATACTTGTTCATGCTTTACCTCCTTTTGGTCTCTGGCTTCCTCTCGATGGGGGAAACAAGGAAATTAATAATCTATCACGAACTCAAACTATAGCATATTTTCCATTGGAATTCAAGTGCTTTTCCAAAAAAACAGTCAAGCCTGCACGGGAAAAAGCAAGCCAAAAGAAACCGGCACAAAATAAGCCGCCAGACTTCCCCTTATCTGTGTACCCGGACCCTTCAGACACCAGATGCAGGAAAAACTGACAGCTTATCTGATAACAGCTTTTTTAACGCCGGAGCGCCCTTCTCTGCCGCTCTCTGGCAGTGCGGCGCTACAGCTCTTTTCTCAAAATATCCCCCACACCGCCTCCGGTATGGATCAGATAGAACTCTTCTTTTGTATATCCCGTCTCCTCCATCACCGCAAAAGCAATAGCGTCAAAAGCCGAGATAGAGGCAAGAGTACTGGCAGAGGAAACAATTCCCCAGCAGTCCGGTTCCTTATCAATCTTGATCTTCAGCACAATATCAGCCGCAAGGCCCAGCCTGGATTCTTCATTCTCAGTAACGCCGATAACCGTAAGTCCCTTTTTCCCGGCTGCCGGAAGATAATTCAGCACCTCCTGGGTATTGCCGCTTTTGCTGAGCAGGACCAGGATATCTCCCTCCTGCATGGCTCCCATTCCCCCATGAATAGAGTCCGCCGGCGAGAGAAAGAAAGCCGGAACCTCTACCACAGACAGCGTATGGGCAATTCTCTTCGCCGCCTGGCCGGCTGTGCCGCAGCCTGCAAGAATCACCTTTTTTCCTTTTTTCTTTACTGTGCAGAATAAATCCATAATTTGAGACATCACATCATAATCGATCCGGTCTGCCGCTTTACTTATAGTCTCTGCCTCTTCCTTCATAATTTGTCTTAATCGTTCTTTTCTATCCATTTTATCCCCTCTTTAAGGTCAGACAGCGCTTCCCTGTCCCGGAAACTACGCCAGAATCAGTCCACAGCCCTCATTGCGGATAACAGCTGCCATCTTTTCACTGAGACCCGCATCTGTAATGACCGTATCCACTTCGCTGAAAGGCGCCCATGCAACATACGAAGTAGAAAAAAACTTGGAATGATCACACAGCACAATATTCTGGGAAGAGCTCTTCATCAATGCCGCATTAATAGCCGCTGTAGTAAAATCCATGGCTGCAAAGCTGGTACTCCCGATGACGCCGTCGGTTCCAAGAAAGCATTTTGTAAAATGCAGACGTTCAATCACCATTTCCGACAGATAGCCATAACAGTCCTTCCGCTGAGGGCGGTACTCTCCACCCACAAGATTTACAGTCACAGCCGGGGCCAGCACTTCCAGTGTGGAAATTGAGTTTGTAAAAACCGCTTTTACCTTCACTGACCCCTTCACAATCGCCTGAGAAAGCTGAAACGCAAAATTCATAGACGTGGTTCCCGCGTCAATAAAGAGAATATCATCCTCATTTATAATCTCGCAGGCCGCTTTTCCGATTCGAACCTTTTCATTACTGAATTTCCTTTTTAATGTGTCAAATGAATATACGGCTGTTGATGATGCAAGTTGAATCCCACCATAGGCCCGCACTGCAATCCCACGGTTTTCCAGATTGATAAAAATTCTGCGCACTGTAGATTTTGATACATTCAGCAAATCCATAGCATCCTGTACCGACATTTTACTTTCTGTAAACAGTTTGCTGAGCAGCAGTTCTTCTCTATCTTCCGGCAATCTGCTCAACTCCTTTCCTTCGTATTACAAACCATATATCTGAATGACGTCTATATCCTGAATTTCACGCATTCTGACGCAAATATTGTATCTTATATTTTATAATAACACAATAACTATTTATATGCTACTGCGGTAAATCAAACAATCGAAGTTTCACCAGAAAATGAAGTGTTTCTCCCGGCTGAATCTCCTTAAGCATTCCATGTTCCTGCCCTGCGCTGCGTCCTTCAATGTGAGAATTCCCAGGCTCTATGCCCAGCACATACTCTCCCGGAGCACAGAACTTCCATTGGGCCAGAATCGGAAGCGTATCATGGCTGTATGCAATCTCTGCTCCCATCTTAAGGGCCGGATTCTCAATCCGCGCACAGGAAAGCCCGTCTGCGCCCGGCTGTACTTCATGGAAGAATACTTCCTCCTCCGCTCCGTCCTTTATGGGTTCTATCCGCTGATAATACCTGGTACGTCCGGCGGCATATGCCGTTCTTCCCTGTATCTTTCCGTTGGATTCTATCATAACTCTGGCTGTTTCATCTATAAACGGATAGCCAAAGTTCATATGATAAAGCAGCATAAATTCAAAGGGCGTATGTCCCTGGTTCTCAAGGGTATCCTCTATCTCAATAGTGTCCGAATCAAGAGCAGCGGCAATCCTTCTGGTCAAAAGCAGATTATGTTCCTCCAGACGGCTCTCCCGCATCTGGCCTTCCAGCTCAATCCTAAAATCATCCCCATGCCAGAACTGCCGCACGCAGAGATTCTCTGCCGGTGTCATACCAATCCGTCCGTGAAGCGGATAGACGGTCCCGTCCAGGGAGCTGCAGGGCGGCCCGGCATTTTCCAGGCCGCAGGTGCAGAGCATACCCGCACTCCAGTAATTCATAAACTCCGTATTAAGCGGATTGTACCACTGATTTCCAATCAGTCCGTTCTTTGTCTGAAACGCACAGTTCACGCCCCGGAACCGCAGATCATAGATATCCATGCACTTATCCGGCAGTACCGTGAATTCCAGCCCGGCCGCATTATGTACCTGCAGCATCCGGGTTCCGGCGGCCTTTCCGGCTGTACACCGTACCTCCCGGACTCCGCAGAGCTGTGAAATATTCCCTGTTTTTTGCAAGAGCTCCCGCTTAGTCATCATCTTCATTCTCAAAGTAAGGATCCCATTCCTGTCCGGAGACAACCGGCAGCTCCAGTCCGGCCTTCTCAAGCAGCGGCGCCATTACTTCCGAAACCTCGTCCTCATTCCTCGGATCGGGACGCTTCACATTGTCAAAAATAAACCATTCATTCTTATGCTCATACATCTTTCCCGGTTTTACTGTCTTAAGCGGTGTCAGATCCTCAATCTCTCCGCCCCAGTTCTGGGTATAAGACTCAAAGCTGCATCCCATATCCGGGTAAGTTCCCTTTCTGTCATGCTCAAAGGCTTTGATCAGGCACATATCATAATTAATCAGAGCTGCCCAGCCCATCTCATCCGGGTATCCGAACTTGAACGCCTCCGGATTTACACTGTCTGTATTAACCGTAATGAATCTCTGTCCGAAGTTTGCGCGGGGATCGTTCATTCTGGCATAAGGCCACATTACATAGGAAGCATTGGGCAGGAGTCCGGTTCCGCGCTGGGTTACAGGACATATCAGAAGACTGTCTTTGGCAAAGGAGGTCTGGCCCCAAACTGCCATCTCGATGGGCCATGCACCTTTGTTTACCAGGCGGTTATATACAACCAGTCTGTCCTCCTTAAACTCAACCTCAATGATCTTCTGAATGTGGGTCCACGCTTCTTCCTTCCGATACATGCAGATTCCATTCTCTGTCAGTTCATATTTCTCCAGAGGTTCATCATCAATGGCATAGCTTCTGGTAAATGCTTCCGGCGCATGCCACACTCTGTGTCCCCCATAGGAATACCAGGTCTTCCCGTCCGGCATATGCTCAATAAGAGAGCAGTCGTCGTTAAACATATTCTTTTTGCCTGCAAGAGAGAAGTGCATAATACGGGGGCCTACGTCCAGCGTTACGATAATGTCAAATACGCCGTTGGACAGCCTCATGGCCCGGCCGATGTTGGGGTAATTCTCTGCCTGTAAAAATTCCTGATAATTCTCAATAATCTCATGTGTAATTTTACTCATTTTTTTCCTCCATTTAAGTTCCGCAGTTCCCTGCTCCCGCCCTTGTAACAGAAGTATTTCCGGCCGTTCAATTCCGTCCGTAAATCCTTCCAGGCCCGTTTCCGGGAACTGCTGATTTATTTTTTTAATTCCGCAGTTCCTATTTAATTTATATTACGCACAGTTCTATTCCCAGAATATCCGCAATCATCTTCCAGCACTCAGATGTTCTGCCCATGGTCACTATTTCGTGATGGGTGCCGCCTGCCCTCAGCCAGGATTCTACACAGTGCTCCATGCCGCAGTCCGGACGGAAGAACAGATAAGGCATCTCACATCCGTTCAGATCGTCCTTGTCCAGGATCTCTCCGTCGCAGACAATCAGCTTGAAATCCTTCCCCATCATAGGAGCAAAGGAAACAATGGATGCCGGTCCCGGCTCCGGTGTAAACAGCGGCGTAGGGGGATTGTCCAGCCCGCCCTCGTTAAATATCTTGTCAATCAGGCGGGGCTTCCTTGACTTTCTGGCAATATTCCAGTTGCTCTCCCCCGCATGGCACATGAGAAGAGCCTGCTCTTTAAAGTCCATGGCGTACATCTCTGTAAAAGTCGCCATCTTTCCTGTCATCTGATGCGCCGCGCTCAGCATCGTGGCGCACATAGCGTCCCCCTCTGCCGCGTAACCGTATCCATCCGTCATCAGGCCAGAGGCTGCCAGGAAGGGCAGCTGCCGGTAGCGTCCATCCTCGCCCAGCACCTCAAAGTGCAGGGTAAAGGCATCGTATCCGCGGGACTCAAGGAATTCCTTCAGCGCCAGGTATTCGCGCACCGCATGGGCATGATTTTCATAGGTCAGGGATTCATCCACGTCAAAGATTTCCCGTTCATACGCAATTCTTTCCCGTATGGCTTCCTCCGTGATATCCGGCATTATATTGCTGACGGTTCCGATACTCTCGTGGCAGTATTCCGGCCCAATCTTTGTATACAGCGCAATCTCGTCCGCAAAGAGATCGCCCATGCCGATCATCTTTCCGATTACCGCCACTTTCATAGACCGGAAACGGGTGCAGACTGCAGCCGCCATGGAAAAATTCTTAAAAAATGTGAAAAACCGCTCACTTTTCCGGCTTCCAGCAAAGAACTGACAGGGCATATTAAGACGCACCAGCGCATTGGCATTGTCCTGAGCCCCATGAATACCCTGATTAACCGTAAAATCAATCTCCGTATAATCCGGCTGCATCACCTCATCCGGCTGCAGTACCGCAAGGGCCAGAGGCAGGCGGTTGTCCTGCATGGCATGCATCAGCCACGTGGAGTGGGAGTAGGCCAGCAGCACAATCAGAATTCCATCCATTCCTCTCCGGTTGAAATCCGCCACTGTCTTTTCCACGCCCGCCCGATTGACGGCAGCTCCCGGAAAGCTTACATCCGCAATCCCGGACAGGGACTCTGCCAGCTCTCTGGCGTAAGCCTCCTGCCGGGCAATGATCCCCGGAAAAATGGGCTCGTATCCTTCAATGATCATCCCAAGGAGTCCAATTTTGGGTTTCTTAAATTCAATCATTTCTTACCTCCTTTTCTGCTTTTTACTGCTTTTTACTGCTCATTCAAATCCACACAGAGCGTTTAATATCACAGGGCACAGTTTTCTTTGTTATAAAAAAGCGCCGTGCATTCCACCAGTTTCTGATAGCTTACATATTTCTTTTGATACAGATTCTGTGCTTCCGGGCGCGGCCGGAAGGTTTTATAATTCCGGAAGGACGCTGCCGCGTCCTCTATGGTACCAAAGAATCCCGCAGCCACAGCCCCAAGACAGGCCGCTCCAAAGGATGTGCTCTCAAGCTCTGGGGCTGCAATAACTTCCCGCCCTGTGATATCCGCTTTTAACTGGCACCAGAATTCATTCTTTGAGGGACCTCCCAGGGAATAAAAAGAGTGCCCGCCAATTCCCATTTTTTCAAGCATTTCCAGATTCTCCCTCAGCATAAAACTGATCCCTTCAGGAATTGTCCGAATCAAGTCCTTTTTCGTTGTATTAAGACCGATTCCAAAAAAGCTTCCCCTGGCATTGTCAATGGCCGCCGGTGCCATACACCCGTTGAAATAAGGAAACAGAATAGGTCCATCTTCTTTTGCGCCCGCCTGTGCGGCCAGTTCTGCCAGATAATCGTACACAGAAATTCCCCGCTTTTCGGCCTCTTCTGTCTCCTCCTTACAAAATTGTTCCCGGAACCATTTTTGAATAACCGCCGCCGTCCGGCAGATGGGAATCATCAGATACAGCCCCGCAATCCCATGACGGTATATCGTTACCTGATAAGGATTTCCAAAATCCGGCGTCCTGGTTGATGCTCCCAGCACCATAGCTGTTCCCGTTGTCTCATGAAGGCGCCCCTCAATTATATTTCCGCACCCAATGGCGCCGCACACCTGATCCATTGCCCCGGTGATCATAACCGCTTCCCGGCTGACAAAGAGATAATCTGCCATGTCCGCAAGCAGTTTTCCTGCCCGTTCTCCGCTTTCCAGGCTCTCCGGAATCAGCCTGGACGGTACCTCTGCCGCTTCCAGCATTTCGTTCCAGAGCTCATCCTTTCCAATATCAAAAAATCCCGTAGAGGAAAGCAGGGTTTTTTCTGTAACCATCCGTCCTGTCAGCTTCCAGATAAGATAATCCTCCAAAAGCAGAAACTTAAAGACCTCTTCTCCCTTCCCGGCAAAGTGCTTCAAAAGATGCCGCATCTTTGCAATGGGTGTATAACCGTCCAGCCCCGGAAGCCCGGTAGTCCGGTAAACTAAGTCTATGGGAAACTGCCCCGACAGCCAGGCGGCCTCTGCCTCTGCCCGGCTGTCCAGCCACACAACTGCATTGGACAGGGGCTCTCCGGTTTTGTCCACAGGTATCATGGTTTCTCCCTGTGTCGTGGCCGTGAGATAGCGGATATTCTCTGTCTCAAGGCCGGATTCCCGCATGGAAAGGATACATTCGCGGATCTTCTGTAAATAAATTTCCGGATCCACTTCCACAACCGACCCATCAGGCGTTATCAATGTATACTCTGCCGACACAGCCTTCAGCTGCCTTAAGCTGCTGTCGAATATTCCACATTTTACGGAAGTAGTCCCAACATCTATGGTTAGAATATATTCCATCCTTATACCTCAAACAATGAACTGCCTGTTTTCTACTCGCCAGTTACCTGTACAATAACGGTACGTTTTCTGGCCCGTACCTGATCCCAGTCTCCAAAGTAAATGCATCCAAATTCCCCCAGCTCCAGATGACCGTCAATGATCGGAATGGTTACGGATCTGCCCATAATCACAGAGCGCAGATGGGCGTCTGTATTGAGACTCCAGGAGGCAAGCTCCTGACGCTCCTTGGCCGCCGTGTCCACATGGGCCTGGCAGGGATGCAGATACTGCCCTTCATTGGTGCAGGTAGGAACGATTTTGGCCAGAACATTTACCAGATCCTGCATAATCAGCTCCGTGCCCCAATAAGTCTGGCCGTCGGAAAACTCCTGTATCTGTACGCTGCAGGTAGTATGTCCTGTGTATACCAGCACGGTGCCGTTCTGAATATTGGAACGCTTTACAATCTCTCTCACTTCCGCCGTTACGTCATCAAAAGTAGGACGGCGGTCTGACTGAATCTCAAATTTTTCATTATAAATCATGTTCTTTTCTCCTTCTCTCTATTCGCCTATAATCTGTATGGAAGCAGTCCGTGTTCTGGGCCGTGTCTGATCGAAATCAATAAAATATACATGGCTGAAATCTCCCAGCTCCAGCTCTCCGTCAATAATCGGTATTGTTACATTCCTTCCCACAATGGAGGAACGCAGATGTGCTTCTGTATTATGGCACCCCCTTGCATCCTCGTCGTGCTCTGCCGCGAAGGCAAGAGCCCTGGGACCCGGATGGAGATAGATGCCTTCATGTCTGCAGGTGGGAATCATCCGTTCCATCACATCAACCAGATCCTGCTGCAGGGTCTCAAGCCCGGTAACGGACAGATCAAGCGCGCACTCATCCGTCGTCACGCTGCAGGTGGTATGCCGGGAAAAGATCACACAGATCCCGTCCTTTACACCCGAATTTTTGACCGCCTCTTTTATCTGTTCCGTAATTCTGTGAAAGGTCGGCTGCCCGGCCGGTGATTCCAGTCGGATTCCTTCATGCTTTACCATCATGCTTTCCCTCCATCTTTGCCAGATCGTCGGCTGCCCGCCGGACAGCTCCGATCATAGCGTCAGCCATCTCGTAAGGCTTCTCGGCATTGAAGATACCGGAAGCTGCCCCAGCCGCTTCCGAACCGGCCATGATAAAATCATACACCTGCTCCGGTGTGGTGATTCCTGCCGCCTGCTCTACCATAATGTCCGGATTGACTTCTTTGATTGCGCGTATGGTGTCCTTGACAAATGACATATCACTTGTCTGGCCGGAACCAATCAGCTCAGAAGGCTCCGGATTGATAATGTCCGGTCCCATCTGCGCGATGGCTTTTGCTTCTGCCACACTGTCGGAGCATGCGAATACCAGCATATCCAGTTCCCGTGCCCGCTCAATGGTTTTCCGAATCTGCGGAAGAGACATGGGTTTCTCGCTGTGATTGATACACACTCCCTGAGCGCCCGCCGCCTTCAGTCCCTCCGGCAGCACATCTGCCATTCCTCTTCCCGGCCGCAGGGTGTCCATGTAGGCTGCAATCAAAATCAGATTCTTGGTATTCTCTGCCACCATCCGCAGATCCACTGCCGGTACGATAAACAGCACGTCCAAATCGTATTTCTCTGCTGCCGCGTCGGCTACCTTTGCCAGCTCCAGCGTCTTCTGGCCGTACACATAGTTCTTAATTCCTATTTCAAAATAAGGTGTTCTAATTTGGGGTTTCATGTGACCCTCCCTCTCTTTGTATGATTGTTTTCAGTTTCTGTAACTACTTTGCCGCTTTTCTGTCCAGCAATGCCGCAATCAGTATGATGGCTCCCTTTATAATCTGCTGCAGATAAGCAGATACGTTCAGCAGGTCAAGCCCATTGGTAATAATACCCAGAATCAGGACACCCACAATGGTTCCTGCCACATTTCCAATGCCGCCCGCCAGGCTGGTTCCGCCGATTACCACTGCCGCCACCGCGTCAAGCTCGTAGCCGTTGGCGCTGATGGGTGAGGCCGACTGCACACGGGCAGACAGGATAATACCCGAAATGCCGGAGAAAAAGGATGCCAGCACATAGACCCAGATTTTAATCCAATCTGTCATAATACCAGACGCTCTTGCTGCCGCTTCATTTCCGCCGATGGCGTACACTCTTCTTCCAAAGCGCAGGAAGTGCAGAAGAAGCACACCTGCAGCAATGACCACAATAAACGCCACAACCGGGATGGGAATTCCCAAAATATATCCCTGTCCCAGATTCGCAAACTGGCTGGACAGGCCGATAAAGGGTCTGCCGGAATTCAGAAGAAGCGCTGCTCCTCTTAAGATGGTCTGCATACCCAGAGTGGCAATAAAAGGCGCAACCTTTCCCTTCGTAACCAGAAGCCCGTTGGCAAGGCCCGCCAAAGCAGCCACAGCCAGTCCCAGCAGCACCGCCAGCGCCAGGGGAAGCTGTAAACTCCCGTCTGCCACACAGTATTTCGCCGCTGCCATACCGGCAAAGGCCATAACTGCGCCCACGGACAGATCAATTCCTCCGGTTATTACTACAAATGTCATACCTATGGCTGCCATTCCCACAAAAGAATTCTGCCGCAGGATGTTGATAATATTGCCCGCTGTCAAAAACCCGCTGGACATAATACTCATTGCAAGAAATAAAATCAATAAAACGATATAAATTGCATATTTCGACAAAAATTTGAATGTCTTTGATGCGTTCAATCCTTCTCTCTCCACGCTATACCTCCTCGGCTCCTACTGCTTTTGCCATGATATTTTCCTGGGTGATATCATCCTTTTCCAAAATCCCCGTTATCTTCCCCTTGTACATAACCAGCTGCCTGTCGCACATTCCCATAAGTTCCGGGAGCTCTGAGGAAATCATAATAATCGCTTTGCCCTGGGCCTTCAGCTCATTCACCAAGAGATAAATCTCCCGCTTTGCCCCCACATCCACGCCTCTGGTGGGTTCATCCATAATGATAATATCGGAGTTTAACAGAAGCCACTTTGCAATTACCACCTTCTGCTGATTTCCTCCGGACAGGAAGGATACAATCTGTCCCGCAGACGGCGTCTTGATCCGCAGAGCCTCAATCTGCTCCTCCACCACTTTCCGCTCCTGCCTTTTTAGGATAAAACCTGCCCGGCACAGATTCTTAAGCGCAATCATGGAGATATTGTCCTTTACATTTCCCAGCAGATTCAGCCCTGTCTGTTTTCGATCCTCTGTAATCAGTGCAATCCCATTGGCAATTCCGTCAGAAGGTCTTTTAATTACAGCTTTTCTTCCTTTAATATAAACTTCACCTTTATAATCATTGCGCAGACCGAACAGACTCTCTACCATTTCCGTCCGTCCTGCTCCTACCAGCCCGGCCATGCCCAGCACTTCGCCCGCCCGGACCGAAAAACTGTTATTGTCGTTCTTTCCCGGTCTGGTAAAATTCCGGATTTCCAAAACCACCTCGCCCGGATGATATTCGGATTTTGGATAAACATCTTTGATCTCTCTGCCTACCATCATGGTAATCAGCGAGTTCTCGGTCATTTCCTTTGTATCGGCCGTCTTAATCAGCTCACCGTCTCTGAGAACCGTTACCCGATCCGATATTTCAAAAACTTCGTCCATCTTATGGGTTATATACAGAATCGCCGTCCCGCTTTCTTTAAATTCCCGAATCAGGCGGAACAGCCTTTCTACCTCCGGTCCCGTAAGCGAAGAAGTCGCCTCATCCAGAATCAGGACATCGGAATGATATGCACTGGCTTTTGCAATATCTACAAGCTGCATCTGTGCAATGTCCAGCTCACGCATTTTTCTGTGAGGTTCAATGTTCTCAACACCCATATTTTTGAAAACCTCACGCACATCTGCATGCATCTTTTTCTTATCTACAAAATGCAGCCCCTTGATCATGGGCTCTCTTCCCAAAAAGATATTCTCTGCAACGGAACGATCCGGAATCGTGGACAATTCCTGCTGTACCATGGCAATCCCCTGTTCCAGGGCATCTGCCGCGTGTTTGAACTGTACCGGTTCATCTTTATAAATAATCTCTCCGCTGTCTCTTTTATAGATTCCAAACAGAACCTTCATCAGCGTGGATTTTCCCGCTCCATTTTCGCCCATAATAGCGTGAACTTCACCCGGATAAAAATCCACCGATATATCCTTTAACGCCTGCACCCCGGAAAAGCTTTTCGATATATGTTTTAACGATAAAACTGGCTTCATTCTTCTCCTCCAGTTCTCTGTTTTGACTGCGGCCAGAGTTTTGCTGCTTTCTCCGGCCGCACATTTCTTTCCGTATTTGAATTTCTATTACCTGGTCTTACTTATATTCTGCAACATTCTCCGCTGTGACAAGCGCCCAGGGAATAACCAGAGGCTCCACATCCTCACCGCTTGCTGCTTTATAAGCTGTCTCCAGCGCACCGCTTCCCTGACCCTTAGCATCCTGGAAAATCGTGGCATCCAGACGTCCGTCTTCAATAGCCTGAAGCGCGTCGGGAATGGCATCCATACCACAGGTAAGAATATCCGCAGATACATTGGCTCCCTCAAGTGCTGTCAGAGCGCCAAGAACCATCTCGTCATTCTGAGACATGACACAGTCTATCTGTGTTCCTGCCTGCAGCCAGGTCTCCATCAAGCTCATGCCCTGATCCCGGTCCCACTCGCCGGTCTGGTCAAATACAATCTTGATATCCGGATTCTGTGCGAAAATCTCTTCGGTTCCCTCGAATCTCTGTACCTCTGCAAAATGTCCAATGGGCCCTCTTAAGTAGGCGATATTTCCTTTGCCGCCCAGCTGATCTACTACGTATTCTGCCTGCATAATACCGGCATCCTTATGATTGGAGCCTACCAGAACCTGTCCAACCTGCTCATCAATATCAGCACTGCACATAATTACCGGTATTCCTGCCTCAACAGCCTCTTTTACAACCGGAATCAGCTGTGTTCCATCCTGCGGACAGAGAATAATCGCGTCAACCTTCTGCGTGATGAAGTTCTCAATCTGAGATACCTGCTTCTCCGGAGACCCCTCACCGTCCAGAATCTGGAGATCCACATTGGGATAATCCTTCACTTTTTCATCCATGGCATCCTTCAGCATTACCATGAACTCATTAGACATATCCTGCAGAGTTCCTGCAATCACAATTTTCTCTTCTGCTCCCCCGGTTTCTGCCGGAGCTTCTGTCTCCTCTTCCCCTGCTGCAGGAGCCTCAGCCGCCGGAGCTTCTGTCTCCTTGGAACCACATGCCGCAATCCCGAATACCATTGCCATGGTAAGTGTCAACGCCAACAATTTTTTCACTGTTTTCTTCTTCATATGTAACCTCCTAATCATCATTCGTTCTTACTTTAACCCCATATTTACTTTTACAAAAACCAGCTTTCTATCCTCCTTCCTCCCGATTGTTACAAATATAATTCCCGCTCTTCTAATGACCTAATATTTATAACTTCTCTTTTTCTTTACTATATGAACTTTTTCTCCATTTGTCAAGAACTTTTTCTCCATTTTTGACGTTTTTCTTCAAAAAATACGAATTTATTTTCCATTTTTGATTTATTTATTCATTTTGTGCTATCAAATTGAATCTTTGATTTAAATCAGCTTCTTCCGTTTTCTGGTTTGCAGTATTATTAATCCGCCTCCGCCTTCACTCGTTTCTCCCGGCCCCGGAGACAGTTTTCACCTCACAGTTTTTGAGCCAAAACAAAAAACACGCTTAAACTCACAAAATCTGTAAGCTTAAACGTGTTCTTATGTTTTAATATTCCACTCTCTTGACCGTGTGGGCCATCAGCAAGCGCGGATGTCCTCAACGGATAAGGGGCCCCAAAGTAGCCTGCTCCGGCGTCCGAAGCCCCCTGGTGTTTTTCTCCACCAGCTTCCGTGCAATCATAATCTGATGCCCGCAGCCCAGGCACTTCAGGCGGAAGTCCGCCCCCACCCGAAGAATCTCCCACTCAGAGCTTCCGCAGGGATGCTGCTTCTTCAGCTTTACAATATCTCCAACCTTATATTCCACCAAGCACCTCTCCTATATTGGCCTGTATCAGCAGGTCTGCATGTTTGTCTCTCGGCGTGGCCGCCCGGTTAATGACAGCCAGATACGTTCCGGCAAAGTAATCAATCAAACCTGCCGCCGGATACACCGCCAGAGAAGTCCCTCCAATGATCAAAAGATCCGCCTGAGAAACAGCCTCTGCCGCTCCCTGAATGGTACGGCTGTCCAGTCCTTCCTCATAGAGAACCACGTCCGGTTTAATGAGGCCGCCGCATTCACAGCGGGGCACGCCTTCTGCCTCCAGCATATAGCGGGCATCATAAAACTTCCCGCACTTTTGGCAGTAATTCCGATGGACCGATCCGTGAAGCTCATAGACCTTTCTGCTTCCTGCCAGCTGGTGCAGCCCATCAATATTCTGAGTCACAACCGCTGTCAGCTTTCCCTGTTCTTCCAATAAAGCCAGCTTCTTGTGGGCCATGTTGGGCTTTGCATCCAAGCAGAGCATTTTTTTCTTATAAAAGCGGTAAAACTCTTCTGTATTCTGCACAAAAAAGCTGTGGCTTAAAATCGTCTCCGGCGGATACTTCCACTCCTGATGATACAGGCCGTCCGTGCTGCGAAAATCCGGAATTCCGCTCTCTGTAGATACCCCTGCTCCTCCAAAAAACACAATCCGGCTGCAATCCTGCACATACTCCTTCAGGCGCTCAATCCGTTCCTCTTTCGTCACGCTACCCCTTCTTTCTTACTTCACCGTTCCCATTCCATCTGCTCTGGCTTTAATAAACTCGTTTTCCATGAACTACAAAACGCTTCGCGCTGCTCTTTGCGCAGGTGGACAGAGTTACTACCCGGTCTCCCTTGGCCACTTCAATCCCTGTATCATACTCGGAACGGCCTTTGATTATTTGAAGATACTGTCCATAGCGATCGTCATTCACAGAGCCGAAACCTATGGTATATGTATCACTGTCTGAATTCGTCTCATAGCAGGAAAAAATCTGGTACGCATGCGTTCCATCTTCCAGATCAATGTAAAACATGGGATGTTCTACCAGATAGGAAGCCGAATGATACTCCTTCAGACTGCCAAACATGGAATTGTTTTTCATATTATGTCCGTAAATAATTGTGTGCGGATCCGTCAGATCTGCTTTATTCTCAGCCTCTATAAAGATACTGCCCGCCGTATTCTTTTTCCCGCTGAAGGTATGCCGCAGGTACTGGGCATCGTCTTCTCCCTGCAGCAGCGGATAGCTGATCACGGTATCCGGAATCTCGATCCATCCTACCACATCCTCGTTCAGAGCCTTCAGCTCTTCAAAGGCAATCCTCTGCTCCCGTACCTCTTCTGCGTCTCCCTCTCCTTCTTCAGAAGAATTGTCCCCAAAAGATGCCTCCGGCAGTTCGCCCTGCACGTATTGCTGAAGCTCATCGTATTCGTCCGTACCTTCCTTATATTCCAGGAATATCCCCGCCAGCTGGCTTCCACAGTAGATTGTCACTCCCAGGCAGAGCAGCAGCGCCACAATCAGCACCACTGGTACACGTCTTCTTCTCTTTCTTTTCATCTTCTATCACCTCTCGTTTATTCTACCAAACTACCAAATAAAAGGAAAGTCTTAATTGCTGGGATTTTGCATAAGACGCCTTTGATTCCTGACCAGTCAGCGGACTGATTGGCATGAATTTGAACCGGGACCGGCCAGTTCCACCCATACAGGCTCTTCTGCAAAGGACGCTTCCTCGGAGCAGACAGCAAGACTGGCCTTCCTCCCTGCCATCCGGCAGAGACGGTAGTAATAGCTTCGATTATTCCGGCTCTGCACAACGCGCCCTGCCCCTTCATCAATTCCTTCTATATAAAAAGAATCCAGGGGAATGCCAAGTCCCGTCCCTTCTGCTTTCAAAAAACTCTCCTTGGCCACCCAGAGCTCGTGAAAGCGGCGGTTCCGCTCTCCCTCTTCTGCTGCCTCATAGGCCTTCTGCTCCAGCAGATGGAATTTCTTTACTATCCGCTCCTGCGCTTTCCGGCTCTTCCAACACTCCACATCAATCCCCACCGGCTTCTCCCCTATGGCGCAGGCCGCATAGCATCCGCTGTGAGAGAGATTGATCTGGATGTCTGGATATTCGGAAAGAAACGGCTTGCCCTTGTTATCCCTGTCCAGCAAAAAGGGTCCCCGAAGCTTCGGATATTCCCGCTCCAGCGCCAGTTCCAGAAGTCTGCGGACCCACTTTGACTGCTGCCGGGTTTCATCCGCTGTATCCGGAAATTGCCCTATATATACACGTACCATCCGCTTATCCCTGTCTCTGCCGGTCAAGAAGTTCCATCAGCGCCTCATCACTGTCGGAGATCCAGACATCCTCTTCCTCTTCACTCAGCCCCAGATACGCCCGCAGTGTACAGGTCTCATCGCTGTTTCCCCACTTCTCTATATAAATATCAATCTCCTCAAAGGGAATCTCCCCTGACAGATACCGTTCTTTAAACTTCATTTCCCTTCTCCTTTCGGAATTTGCTGCTTCTTTTTTACTATAGCCGATCTGGCAGGCTTTCGCAAGACAAACAGCAGGTTCTTCTGCTGTTCCTGTGCATTTTCCGTCACAGGCTGCAGAAAAATCTGCTGTTAATTCCAGGAGAATTCTCCCATTATTCAATCTCAATATCCAAAGGCTTATCCAATTCCTCTGAGACATATTTCCCGTTCTTCTTCCTCTGGCGTACGCATTCGGAGAGAAGATATTCGATCTGTCCGTTTACTGACCGGAAATCGTCCTCTGCCCAAGCGGCAATTTCGCTGTACAGCTTTGCAGAAAGGCGAAGGGGAATCTGTTTTTTCTGTGTATCCGCCATATTAATACAGGGATCCGGAGTTTACGATGGGCTGGGCCTCCCGGTTTCCGCAGAGAACAACCAGAAGATTGGATACCATTGCCGCCTTTCGTTCCTCATCCAAATCCACGGTATTTTTTTCGCTCAAACGCTCCAGAGCCATTTCCACCATGCCCACGGCTCCATCCACAATCATTCTTCTGGCGTCGATCACTGCCGAAGCCTGCTGTCTCTGCAGCATCACTGCCGCAATTTCCGGCGCATAAGCAAGATAAGTGATACGCGCTTCCAGAATCTCCAGTCCGGCATCAGCCACCTTCTGCTGGATCTCATTGCGGATCCGGGAGGCAACCACTTCACTGGAACCCCGCAGGCTTCCCTCGTCGGCGACGCCATCGCCGGTGGTATCCACATTGGGTGCCACATCATAAGGGTAAATTCTCACAATATCCCGAAGGGCGCTGTCACATTGAAGGGAAAGGTATTCCTTATAATTATCCACATTAAATACAGCCTTTGCTGTATCTGTAACCCGCCACATAACAGCAATTCCAATCTCCACCGGATTGCCCAGGCAGTCATTGATCTTCTGTCTGCTGTTGTTCAGGGTCATAATTTTCAGAGAAACCTTCTTACTGATTCCTTCCCCGCTGACTGCCGCCTGGCCGTAGGAAATCATCAATCCCTTGCCGGAACCTCCATCCACGTCGCCGCTCTGATTCAGCCTTGTTTTGGCCGCCGGATTTACACTGGAACAGAAAGGATTCACATAGTAAAATCCTTCCTTCTTCAGAGTTCCCACATAATTTCCAAACAGAGTAAGCACCAGCGCCTCCTGAGGCTTCAAAATCTTCAGGCCCATCAGTGGTATCCAGCCTACCGCAATCCAGGTAATCCCCACAACCAGCAGCAGTACCGGCAGTACGCCGCCCTTCATCCCGGAGCCGGTTGTTACACATGCGATTCCTGCAGCATACAGCAGGATGATAAGAGCCAGCATCGGCATTCCATTCTTTTTATAACTCAGTACTTTTTCTTCCATCAAACTATCCTCCGTTCTTTTGATATCAAAATCATATCACTTAGATATTTATTTGTCAACACCTGTTTTGAAAAAAAAGAAACAGCAGAGCCACAGGATTTTCCATAACCGTGTGATAAGGAATCCCCCCATTTTCCGGGTCTCTGCTGTTTCTTTTTTATGTTCAGGTAATAATTCAGGCGCGTCTGGCCCTGCAGTGCAGAATCATTCACTGCGCGGGCCTGTTATATTTTCAGCTTCCACTGCTCCAGTCTACATCATATTCCTTCTTAACAGAGAATTTCATCAGCTGGCCTTCTGTATCAAAACTCATAAAATAATTATATTCCAGCATTTCCGCCGGAGAAAACCACATGTTGTCATCTCCCTTAAAGTCCGGGAACATTTCGCCTGCCTTGTCTCTGGTAAGCTCTGTCACCGGCACGCCGTTAAAGAGAAGATTTCCCAGATCCGCCTTGTCGCTGCCCAGTGCAAATTCCATATAGGCAATCACTGCGTCACCCATTCTTATGTTCTCTTCATCCGTAACCATAGCAATATGCGCAAAGGTATGCTCTGAAATCCAGATGGAACCGCCGGAATAGTAGCTGTTTGCATCCAGCATTACCTCCGGGTCAATTTCATACTCGTTGATCTGATTGTCCGGCGTCATTTCAGATACAGTAATCTTCAGTCCCTTGTCCAGCAGCGACTGTACCGTAGTTTCTCCAACGATAATTTCTGTACCGTCAATGGAAACCGGGTATGCAATCTCTTCAATTACGTCTTCCGGCTCCGCTTCCTCTTTTTTGCCGGAACATCCTGCTGCCATGGCTGCAAGAAGCAGTAAAAGCAATCCTGCCGCGCTCCATTTTTTCAATAATTTTTTCATGTTCCTATCTCCCTTTCCCCATTTAATTATCAGCGTCCGCAGTGCATCCGAAATGATAAATCTGTCTGT
>CATJHO010000105.1 GCA_949740535.1 uncultured Lachnospiraceae bacterium | reverse complement strand
TTCATGGATGGGGGACTGGTCTCCTTGTTTTTTGGGGTATATATTGGCTGTGTTCTTCTTCGCAGTGCGCATTCAGGAAACCGCTGGTTTCCCTCATTCACGGGCTTCGTCCCCCAGGGGACCTTCCCGCCCTGTCGGGCTCACCTTGCCCTGTCAAAATGCAGTCTGTCAAATCCGACTGCAGGCAGTCGATTTGCCATTTTGCATTTTGGCACTGCTCATTGCTGTCCTGTATATTGTCTGGCGATTCGGTTTTCGGGGGTTGGATCGAAGAGGTATAATAGTGCCAGGAAGATCCACTCGAAAGGCTTCATAATCAGGTAAACCATGTCTGCGCTCCAGGGGCTGTGGATATGTCTGGATATGGGGTAACCGTAAGTGTCGTAGAAGCTCCGCAGGGCGCGGTGGAACCTTGGCGTGCGCTCTTCTAAGAGCTGTTCAAAGGCATTGGCAATGCACAGCTGGCGGTTTACTACGATCTTGTTTCCATGGCGGATTCCCAGACGCAGCGGTTTTACCAGTTCTTTGTGTCCCTTCATGGCTGCAGTACACAGGTAATGGCTGTCCAAAATAACCGGCGGCGGAGAAATCTTTGTTGACAGGGACCAGTCGCTGGTCTCCGTAAATGCCCGGATGGCGCTGTCCGGCTGCTGGCCGAACAGGAGAAGCATCACAATCACAATGCATAGAAGCGGCAGGGTCAGAAGCAGAGCATACACAGCCCAGCTGCCGCTCTCTGCCAGAATCCGGCTGCAGTTATTTAAGATCCGGCTCTTGTAAGGTTCAGATTCCGCTCCGCTTCCACCTTCTGTCATTTGTGCTCTCTCCTGAAGCTTCCTGCTCTGGGCCCGGATCACACGTACCAGAAGGTCCACTGCCAGCAGCAGGTAATTAAAGGGAACCAGCATCATCAAAAGCACATCGCAGGGCATACTGTTACCAAAAGGCAGTTGGGCGCTGATACTTCCAAAAAGCTGAACCATCACTGCCAGATTTACAAAAATTCCAATATAAACGCCGGCCATGGACAAAACAGCTGCCAGAGGCGCTGCTTTCTCTTTCTTTGATTTCAGATAAGCGTAGGAAACAAGACCCACTGCCATAAGCGTCAGCAAAGTCAAAATATGCTCTCTGGAAAAGGGCTCATGGAGAGACGCCATATCCTGGCTTGGATAGATACTTTCCTCCCAGAAGCGCGGACTCCAGATGCCGTACAGCAGAAAGCTGTAGAGAATCCCCACCGCAAATGCCAGGGCCTCAAATTTTCCTGTATGCTCCCTTCTCAGAACCAGATTCCAGATATTCCAAAGAGTAAACAAAGGGCCCGGAATGAGAAGCAGCCCTAAAAATACAATAAACAACAGGTACGCAATCATCTTTACATACACCTCTTTCGCTCTTATGCATTTCTCTCTGTCTCCTATCATAGTCCCCTGTTATTCAATTGTCAATAAAAATTTATTGATATTCAATAAAATATTATCAAAAATCGCAACACAAAGCGGAACATGGAAGATTGCGTAAATAATAAGCTGAGATTGGATAACAATTCAGCATCCAAAAGAGCCGGAACAGTTCTTCACTGCTCCGGCTCCCACAAATGTCCATCTTCTTCTCTGGCAAAGGTACATACCATCTTGTCAAAAAAATTCTTTATCAAGTTCATTCCCTTGTCAAGAGAAGGTATTGTCTCTAAATCTCAGTCTCTTCTTTTTTCCCCCTGCGGATAAACTCCTGATAACAGAATCCCATAATATCCTTCCGGGTTACAATTCCAATAAAAATCCGTTTGTCATCGATCACCGGAACAAAATTCTGGTTCATAGCCTTGGAAAAGAGATCCTCAATGTTCGCGTCAATGGAAATAGGCTCAAATTTTGCCCGGCGGCGGACCGTCTGGATGGACACGTCCTCTGCCGCCCGCAGATCCAGCGAAAACTTATTCTTCAGGCTCCAGAGCATATCTCCCTCTGTGATCGTTCCTATGTATTCCCCGTTCCGGTTAATAAGGGGAATCGCCGTAAATCCGCTCCGCTCCAGCTTCTCAAGTCCCTGCCGCAGCGTACAGTCGTCATAGAGATAGGCAAGCTCTCCTTTGGGTTTCAGAAAAAACAATATATTCATATTTGATTCCTTTCTTTCACTCAAATTAAATTCTTATTTTCGTATAACGATTCTACAGCTGTGTTACACTCCCGGAAAAACCACATCTGATACCCAGTCCCTGGTTAAAGCAGAGGAGACAGTACCCGCAGAACCGCACTGAACAAGCTTCCGAAAAAGCCCTCTCTTGTATCCTTCAAATGAATCTCTCTGGATTTTTCAATGGTCCGCAGGCAGTCCTGCTTTACATCTGCCACAATGGAATTCTGGTAAAACAGCGTACCGCACTCAAAATGCAGAAACAGGCTCCGGTAATCCATATTGATGGTTCCTACCACTGCCGTCTCGTCATCACAGACGTAGGATTTGGCATGAAGGAATCCCGGCGTATATTCATAAATACGGACTCCTTCTCTCAAAAGAGAGGGGTAATAGGACCGGGTCAGCTGGAAAATCACCTTTTTGTCCGGAATTCCCGGTGTCACTATCCGCACATCCACACCCCGCTTGGCGGCTAGGCGCAGAGCTGTATCCATTTCATGATCAATGATCAGATAAGGGGTAAAAATGTATACATAGTCCCTGGCCTGGTTCAAAATATTCAAGTACACATTTTCCGCCGCAATCTCTTCGTCCAGAGGAGAATCCCCAAAGGGTTGTACAAATCCATCTGTTGCAAAGGGCTCAGGGTAATATCTCCCAGCCCGGAACATCTCATAAGATTCATCCGTCCGGCAGAACGCATTCCACATCTGAAGAAACATCACCGTATAATTCCAGACCGCCTCGCCCTTCAGCATAAAGCCTGTATCCTTCCAGTGTCCAAAGCGCTGCTTCTCATTGATATATTCATCTGCCAGATTCACACCGCCGCTGAAAGCCGTATGCCCGTCAATGACCGTAATCTTTCTGTGATCCCGGTTATTCATCACCAGCGACCATAGAGGGATAAATGGATTAAAGGCAATGCAGCGGATTCCTTTCGCCTCCAGCTGCCGGTCATACCCGGCAGGAAGCAGGGAAACACATCCCAGATCATCATAGACAAAGCGGACATCCAGACCGGCCCTGGCCTTCTCCTCCAGAACCTCCAGAATGCTGTTCCACATCCGGCCCTCTTCCACTATAAAGTATTCCATAAATATAAAATGCTCTGCCTTTTTAAGCTCCTCAAGAAGTTCTGTAAAAAGCTCCTCTCCTGCCTGGTAATAGCGGGCCTGTGTATGCTCATAAACCGGATAGCCGCAGGTACGGGACATATAAGAAAACTGCCCTGCCATGCGGGCATCCAGCTGTTTTATATGATTTAAAACGGAAACATCCTGTGCCAATTCTCCTTCCATCCGCTTCTGTTCTGCCTCCAGTTTTAAGCGCATGTTCCTGGAAGGCTGTTTATTCCCCACAAGCAGATAGAAAAGGCCGCCAAGAAGCGGGAATGTCATAATAAAGATCACCCACGCCATCTGATAAGCCGGATTCTCCCCCCGCCTGATAATCCACAGAACAGCCAGCAGACTAATCAGTGTAAACAGAACGGAGATAACCGTGGAATAGTTGGTCAGTCTGGTCAAAAACATCAGAAGCCATACAAGCTGTATCAGTAAAAGAATTCCAAAAAACACCAGTCTGCTTGTCAACAGCTTCAGTATCTTACGTAACATGTTTATTTCTCCTTCTTCTTTTCATACTACCACATTTTTCACCTATTTCCAAGGCTGCTGATTTAGTTCACAAAATTTTAAGAATCACGGCTGCCGGCTGTACCGGAAGATCCCATCTGAACCGTACATCTGCATACATAAAAAACCCATCCAATGTTTCGTATCCACACTGGATGGGAAATCAACTATGTCTGTTCCGGAACATTTTCCTGCGGCGGCGGATCCGCCGGGACTTCCGGTACCTGCTCCTGCGGCGGTCCTTCCGGCACAGCCGGCTCCGTGGGTGCAGGATTCGGTTCTACGGGAACAACTGGTTCTGCCGGCGGCGGGCTTGGCTCCACAGGCGTTGTATCCGCTGGCGGCATCTCCGGCACAACTGGTACTGCAGGCTCAACCGGTGTCTCCGGTGCGGACGGCACCTGTGGATCCGAAACGGTTCCGCTCTCTCCCGAAACCTCCGGCGTCCCTGCATTCTCAGGCACTGCCTCCTGTACCGGCGCAGACGGCTTTCCTGATTTCTTCTTTGTTTCTGCCATAGAGCTGTCATACTCCACCGGAATTCCCTCTGAAATGGGAATCGCTCCTAAGTACTCTTCCAGCGTCTGGCCTGAAGCTCTCATTTCTCTTGCCGCTTTCTTTCCCACATAACGAAAATGCCAGGGCTCATAGATAATCCCTGTGACGTCCGTTTTCCCATTGGGATAGCGCAGAATAAAACCGTAATCATAGCAGTTTTCCTTCAGCCACTGAAAGCCCTTGGTCTTCTCCTGCTTCTCATTCAGCTTCCGGTACTCCGAAGATACCAGGTCCAGAGCAAGCCCGGCCTGATGCTCACTGGTTCCCGGAACCGCTACTACCTCCGCCGCGCGCTCCTTGGCCTCCGCATAAGAGTAGTCCATCATCACGCCCTCTTCAATCTTGGCCTCATGAAGGGCGATCTGCTTGTCCATGGTACGGTAGGAAGAGGTTACATAAATATACACGCCTTCCTTCCTTGCCGCTTCCATCATAGCTGCATAATCCTCATAGGCACGGGCATCAATCTTGTGTCCGCCCCCAATACTCTTTAACTCCACCTCAAAATCATCCGGCAGAGGATGTGTCCGGTTCACCAGAATCAGATTCCAGTCATCCGGAAGTTCCTCCTTTAACTCCTCTTCTTCTGGTTCTTCCTCAACTTCCTTAACCGCCGGGACTTCTTCTTCCTTTGATACATCCTCCTCTGCCTCCTGGCTTTTGGAAGCATTCCAATTCAGATTTCCTGCATATACCGTTCCTATCACCATTCCCAGACAAAGCGTGCAAAGCACGCCGGTCAGGATTCTTATCAGCTTTCTCTTCTGCCTTCTTGTCATCTGCCCTGCTCTCTTTTCCCAATATCTATACAAAAATACACTTCTTACTACAGTATATAGGAAATAAGCCTTACAGGCAAGTGCGTTTTCCAAAAAAATTCTTAAGAATTTCTTGTAAGCCCAGATGAAGAGAAAACAGACCCCAAAAGATGTGCCAGGCTTATTTGTAGGCAGATTTTCCCCTCTCCTGACAAGGGCTGCACGGTCAAGAGAGGATATCCTCAGCAGGCAGTCACCACTCCCGCTTACGGATAATCTTCAGTGAAATGAAATAGCTGGCCAGCACATAGAAAGCCGCAAATCCAACGATTCCCACTGCCATAGGAATTCTTGCAGCCTCTATTCTATCCAGCAGATTCAATTCTGCAAGGAATTGAAGACCGAAAAAGATAACCGCAAAAATACCAATATAGCAGATCATCAGCAGCATCCTTGCCCGCTCCACTCCTATCTTGAAGACAACCGGAAGCATGGTGGCATAAACGAGAAGAAACATAACCGCTACTGCCAGGATTGAAGAAAACTGCTCTGCAAAAGGTTCCTGCTCTCCCCCGATGAAACAGCTGATGATTAGATTCCCGGAAATTCCCACCACAAGACCAATCAGCAGCAGAATCAAAAGCATCACATATTTAACACGGACCAAATCCTCCCGGTTCACCGGAAGCGTCAATGCAAACTTATCAAAACCTGCCGCCTCGTCATATCCCATACTGGTTAAAATTATCATAGAAAAACTCATGATTGTCATCATCGGGAAAAATGAAGGTGTTTTCAGGAAAAAGCAGTAACATACAAAAAACGCCAGAATCAATAAATACTGCTTGATAACCTTCCTCAAATTAAAAATGTCTTTTAACAATAATCCTTTCATGCTTTTCACTCCTATTCCTGTTCCCCTGTTTTTATTCCATTTCGTCCGGGCACCGCTGTCTTAAATCTCTGGTTTCTCAGCTTTGCATCTATCGTTCCTGGCTGCACTTAACAATATACAGCAGAATATCTTCAACAGATGCCGGATCGATCACATAATCATGCGCTTTTTCCTCCAGTGCACGGCGGTTCTTCACAAGAGCCTCTACCTCAAAGTGATTCCTCTGCACCCCCACCACCATCTCAGGATCCAATTCCCGGTACTGCTCCTCGCTGCAGCGGACAATTCCATATTCATAGCGGAGGGAATCCTTATTTTCAAAGAAAAGAACTTTTCCCTTATGGATCAGCAGAATATAATCACATATTTTCTCAATATCGCTGATAATATGGGAGGAAAGAAAAACCGTATGATCTTCCTCCTGTATAAACTCCATAAAAATATCAAGAATCTCACTTCGAACCACCGGGTCCAAAGACCCGCAGGCATCATCCAATATAATCAGCTTCGCATGATGGGAAAGGGCCGCAGCGATAGACAGCTTCACCTTCATGCCGCTGGAAAACTCCTTCACCGCTTTCCTTTCTGGCAGCCCAAACTTTTTGCAATAACCAAGAAACACATCCGGCTCCCAGCTCTTGTAAATGTGCTTCATCATCCGGTTGATATCCACTGCCTGAAGTCCATCCGGAAAATAACACTCATCAAAAATAACACCGATCTGTTCTTTTACCTCCTTACTGCGGGCCCCGTTTTCCCTACCCAGAAGCCGGACCGTCCCCGCATCCTTCTGAATCAGGTCCAGCACTGCCTTAATGGTGGTGCTTTTTCCCGCTCCATTCTCTCCGATAAAACCCACAATCGAACCGGTGGGTATCTGAAAGCTTACGTTATCCAGTGTAAAATCTTTATAATGTTTTGTCAGTCCTGCTGCTTCCACTGCGTATTCCATAAATTATGCCTCCTCATACAACATCTTTAAAACATCTGTTAATTCCTCTTCCGTCATTCCATACTGTCTGGCCGTGTCAATCGCAGCCTGCAGATGATGCTCCACTGCTTTCAGCTGTTCTTCCTTGACAAACTCCCGATCCGCCTCCCGGACGAAACTGCCCTTTCCCACAATCGTTGTGATAAAACCGTCCCGCTCCAGATCCTCATAAGCCCGTTTGGTCGTAATCACACTGATGCGAAGCTCCTTGGCCAGAAGCCGCATGGAAGGCAGAGGGTCTCCGGGACTTAGGGTCCCGTTCATAACCATAGCCTTAATCTGAGCCGTAATCTGTTCATAAATCGGCTTACCGCTGGAATTACTGATAATTATGTTCATCCAATCACCTCATTGATTCTGCGCAGAAATACAGGTATGCATCTACATTCCTATGGATTTGTTCCTAGATATCGTAATCTATTCCCAGATATCCATCTCAGTACATCTTTGTACGTATCTGTACATATCTGTTATATTGTATATATCATATATATACTTTATTGTCAATACATTTTTTTCAGCAGCGAGCAGGGCGTACAAAAAAAGAAAAGAGCGGTCTGGGGAGCTTGCTCACCATTCCGTTCTTTTCTTTTTTTGTACATGCGGCGACTGCCGCAAAGCGAGGAAAACCTCTGGTTTTTCGAGCTTACGCCCCGCGTACACTCCCACAAAACCAATCCGTACCGGCCAGGAAGCCCGCTCACCAGTCCATCCTTTTCTTTTTCATACCTGCATCCACTTCCGCAAAGCGAGGAAAACCTCCGGTTTTTCGAGCTTACGCCCTGCGTACACTCCCACAAACCCAATCCGTACCGGCCAGGAAGCCCGCCCGTCAACCTAATAATACCGCCGCACCGACAAAATCGTCCGGTACATAGCACTCTCCGTCTTAATCCCCGTCCGCTCCGTGCTGGCATGAACAATCCGTCCGCCGCCCAGATAAATCGCTACATGGCCGCCATAATAAATAATATCCCCCGGCTGAGCCTCCGAATAGCTGACCTCCCGTCCGGCCCGGCCCTGTGCATCCGACTGTCTGGGAATCGAAATGCCGAAATTCCGATAAACCGCATAGGTAAAGCCGGAACAGTCCGCACCGTTCGTCAGGCTTGTCCCGCCTGCCACATAGGGACGTCCCACAAACTGCAGGGCAAAGCTGGCAATGGACCGGCCCGTGCCGCTTCCGCCGCTCACCGTATTCCCGCCGCTGGAAGAACTGCCGGAAGAACCGCCGGAAGAGACAGAACCTCCACCGCCTCCTGTAATTGTTCCGCTGGAATTTCCTTTGGCAGCGGCAGCCGCTGCGGCCGCTGCCGCTTCTCTGCGCTTGCGCTCCGCCTCCAGCTTCTTAAGCTGGGCTGTCTGTTCCTTAATCTTGTTCTTGTACTCCCTGGCTTTTGACTGCGCGCTGGCCAGCTGGTTCTCATAATCAGCCTCCTGCGACTGCTTCTCGGCCAGAGTGCTCTCTACCGCCGCCTTTTCTTCCTCATACTCAGCCTCAAGGGTCTCCAGTTCCTCTTTCTCCTGCTCCAGCTGATCCCGAAGTTCTGCAACCTGAGCCCTGGTTTCCTGATAGGCTGTCAGAAGCTCCCGGTCCTGCTTATGAATCTCCTGGGAATATTCCTGCCGGTTCAGGAAATCTGCAAAACTTCCGGCCTGCAGAAACATGGAAAGGTAATCCGTTTCTCCTTCCTCATAAATATACTGAATCCGAAGCTTCATGGCTCCATACTGCGCCTCCTCATGCTGTACTGCCGCCTCAAGATCCGCTTCTGCCTGCTCAAGCTCTTCCTGCTTCAGCTCCAGATCCCCCTGAAGAATTTCAAGATTCATAACCAGATCCATCAATTCTGACCCCAATGAATCAATCTCTGCCAAAACTGCTTTCTGCTGGCTCTCAATGGATTTCATCTGTTGATTGATCTCGTCCAGCTGACGCTGAGTCTCCTTCTGCTGTTTTTTCAGATCCGCCTCTGTAGCAGAAGCCTGTATAGAAACACAGAGACACAGGACCAGCATCAGCGCTATGGCTCTGGTATGTAATTTCTTTCTTATGTTCATCGTATCCTCACTTTACCGCTGCAATAAATTTTAAGGTTATTCCTATTATATCTGTTATAGTTAGAGAATTCAACACCTTTATATGAATTATGTGAACCTGTTTATTTGAGCGCCTTAAGAAATTCCTCCCATGCGTCCTCATGCTCTACAAAATACAGAGGACAGGGCTTTCCGCCTGCATCATAGTGGCGCAGAACATCCTTTGGCTGCAAATCATACTCATACAGCAGCCAGTCTGTCAGATGAAGAAGAGACTCATAGGCTGCATCCGTAAATTTTCCATCCTCAGAAAGATGACAGCACTCAATGGAGATGGAATCGTAATTCCGCTTCTTCACTGCATAGGCAATCTCCTCTAAGGGAATACACTGGATGATTTCACCGTCATACCCAATGATAAAATGCGCGCTGGCCGATGTCTCCTGGGTATCCTTCAGATTTTCAAAGTAGTTCCGGTTCTGCTTTGCAGATGTTCCCGGATTCGCCGTATAGTGGATAAAGATATTTTTCACTTTTTCCAGCTTCTCTCCCGGCCTGGAATAGGGATTCTCCGTGAGATAATCCTCCTGAATCTCCGGCGGATCTACCGGTTCTCTCCTGGCTTTTTGGCGGATTTCATGGACGCCAAACCACATCCCGGTTCCAAAAAGCAGTACCACCAGAAGCGCCAGCAGACGAATCAGAAGAATTTTTTTCCTGCGCTGCCGTTCTTTCCTCTCCCATACGCTTCTGCCCGTTCTTCCGGAGCGCATCCTTCTCTCTGTGCGTTTGGAAGAATCTCCTTCTGTTCCACTACATTCTGTGTAAAATCTTGTCAATGTCTCTCTTCTTTCCGATCACCATCAAATGCTGATCCTTTTCAAATACATGATCTGCCCCTGGAAGCAGATCCAATTCCTCTCCCCGTTTAATTCCCAGGATACTGACCTGATAGCGTACCCGGAAATCCAGCTGCCGGATGCTTTTTCCAATCCATTCCCGCAACAGAGGAATTTCATAAATCCCGTAATCATCCGTCAGCTCCAGATAATCAAATATATGATCGGAACTGAATTTTTTTGCCACACGCTCCGCTATATCCCGATCCGGATAAATTACCTCGTCCGCCCCATTGCGCAGCAGAAACTTCGCCTGGATATCCCTCTCCGCCTTGCTCACCACATACGCAGCCCCCAGCTCCTTCAGCTGGCTGGTAATCTCCAGGCTGTTCTGAAAATTACCACTGATGCATACAAAGCACACGTCAAAATTCCGGATGCCAAGGCTTTTTAACACCTCTACATTGGTGCAGTCTCCAATCTGGGCGCTGGTAACCAGCGGTACCAGATCCGCCAGACAGTCCTCATCTTCATCCACAATCATAATCTCATTATTCAGCTTTACCATGTCCATGCACAATAAATGGCCGAACTTCCCCATTCCAATCATCAAAACAGATTTCATATCTCTAAACTCCTGCTATTCCAGTTTGGCAGCTGCATCTGCTGCTCTTTTCCCGCTTTGCAGCCACATCCACTTCTGCTGTTATTCAGTTTCCGTACCGCTTCCCTGCCCTCTCTTAACAGGGACATACGCGGCCGCCCTTATCAAGAGAGAGTAAACCTCTTTATCCCACCGGGATACGTTCTGCAGGCTTCTGGGCCGGAGGCGTCTGCCGGTTTTCTGTAAAAATCAATGCAAACGTAAGGCTTCCCATTCTTCCGCAATACATCAAAAGCATCAAAATCAGCTTGCTGGCTGTAGTAAGACTGCCCGTAACCCCCACAGAAATTCCCACCGTCCCAAGGGCAGAGCATACCTCGAAAAGTACATCCGCCAGGGGAAGCTGCTCTATGGCAGTAAGGGCCATGGTTCCAAACAAATCCAGCAGAAGACTCAGAGTCAGAATCGCAGCCGAACGCTTCACCACATCCTCCTCCAGCCTGCGTCCAAAGGCCTCTGCCCCCTTGGTACGCCTCAGGGTGGAACGAAGATAAATCAGCAGAACCGCCAGAGTGGTTGTCTTGATTCCCCCTGCTGTGGAACCGGGACTGCCTCCCACGAACATCAGCATGACCATCAAAAGCTTGCTGCTCTCATTGAGAGCTGCCGTGTCTGCCGTATTGAATCCTGCCGTACGGGTAGTGGCTGACTGAAACAGACTTAATAAAATCTGTTTTCCGGCCGGTTCCCCTGCAAGGATTCCATTTTGCTCCAGACAGAAGAACAGCAGCGCGCCTCCAAAAAGCAGAATCACCGTCGTGGACAGCACCAGCTTTGTATGCAGACGGTACTGACGGAAATGCCATTTATTTCTCAGAAGATCGTCCCACACCAGGAAGCCGATTCCACCAGCCAGAATCAGTAAAATCAAGGTAAGGTTCACTAAGGGATCCCCTGCGTAAAAGGTCATGGAGCTTCCTTTCTCCCGCACGCCCATCAAGTCAAAGCCGCCGTTGCAGAAGGCAGAAATGGAATGAAAAATCCCATAATAAAATCCCTTTCCCCATCCAAAATCTTTTACAAAACGCAGAGAAAGCAGAATAGCTCCCGCCCCTTCAAAAATCAGCGTACCCAGCAGAATCTTGCGTACCAGCCCCACTATTCCGCCGATCTGCAGGGTATTCACGCTCTCCTGCAGAATTCCCCGCTCCTTAAGTCCGATTCTGCGGCGCAGCAGCAGAGAAAAAACCACACTGAAAACCATAAGTCCCAGGCCGCCCAGCTGTATCATCAGAAGAATTACCAGCTGGCCAAAGACAGTCCAGTGCAGATACGTGTCATGTACAATCAGCCCCGTCACGCAGGAAGCACTCACCGCCGTAAAAGCCGCATCCAGAAGACTGGTGCTTTCCCCTTCCCTGGTGGCAATGGGAAGCATCAGAAGAAGGGTGCCTGCCAGAATAATTCCAAGAAAGCTTAATGCTATAATCTGTACTTTGGAAAACTGCGGCTTCCGAAAAGCAAACCGCTTTTTTCGTTCTGTCTGTTCCAAGTTCTCTCACCAACTATCCATCTATTTCATCAGCTGCACAGCCCGCGCCATCCCCATTGCAAAGCAGCCCTGATCTTTATATACGAAATTCCTGTTTAACGGTCCCATCCAGATCCTTCCAGGTAAAAAAACCACTCTTTAATGTCATATACCCATGCCAGCTTCCCTCTTTGGGGATGGACACGGAACCGGGGTTCAGATAAATATAATCCTCCGTCTCCTTACATGCCGGCACATGGGTGTGCCCATGAAGAAGAACATCTCCCCTTTTCAGCATGGGAAGGTTCTGCTCATTAAAACTGTGTCCATGGGTGGCAAAAACCATCCTGCCATTCTCATAAAGGATGCAGTACTCCGCCATAATCGGAAACTCCAACACCATCTGATCCACTTCCGTATCGCAGTTGCCCCGTACACAGAGCAGTTCCTTCTTTCTTGCATTCAGCATGGAAATCACTTCTTTGGGAGCATAATTCTCAGGCAGATCATTTCTCGGACCATGGTAGAGAATGTCGCCCAGAAGCAGCAGCTTATCTGCCTTCTCCCTGTCATAGGCTTTCAGCATCTCTTCACAAAAACCGGCAGCCCCGTGAATATCGGACGCAATCATCAGCTTCATTATTTCTTTTCCTCCAAAATCTCCAGGTATTCCTTATAATCGCTGGAAAATACACTTTGGCTTCCGGCCTTCTTCATGCTCAGCTTTACCTGCCCCTTGGACGCTGTGGGACTCTTGAGTGTTCCGGCACCGCCTACACATCCTCCGGGACAGGCCATACCCTCCAGCAGATAACCGTCATAGGTTCCCTTCTTCGCCAAATCCAGCATTTCCCGGCAGGCCCTTAAGCCTTCCGCGCTCTGAACCTTTACCTCCCGGTCCGGCTCCATTTCATGGATACAGTTCACCACTGCAGAAGCCACGCCGCCGGTCACCGCAAAGCCCCGTCCGTCACCGCTGGCATCCGCCAGATTCTCAGACCGGGTAATGGCGCCAAAATCTATGCCCCTGGCCTCAAACATGCCCATAACCTCCTCAAAGGTCAGCACAAAGTCCACATCGCTTCGTATGGTTCTGCGGCTTGCTTCCAGCTTCTTGGCCGCACAGGGACCAACAAAAACTACCTTGCAGCCCGGATGCTCCTTTTTGAGCAGGCGCCCGGTAAGTACCATAGGCGTCAATGCCATAGATATGTAGGAAGCAAATTCCGGGTAGAGCTTCTTCGCCATCACAGACCAGGCCGGACAGCAGGAGGTTCCCATAAACGGCTGCTTCTTCGGTACCTCCTCAAGAAAGTCCCGCGCCTCCTCAATGGTACACAGATCTGCTCCTGCCGCGACTTCCATCACATCTGCAAATCCCAGCTGCCGGAAGGCTTCTTTTACCTTCTCCGGCGGAAGCTCCTTCCCCCACTGGCCCACGAAAGCCGGTGCAAGGGCCACATAGACCGGCACATCGCTCTTGATGGCGTGTATAGTCTGAAAAATCTGGCTCTTATCCGCAATGGCGCCAAAGGGACAGTTCACCAGGCACATGCCGCAGGAAACACATTTATCATAATTAATATCCGCCCGGCCGAATTCATCGGTGGTGATGGCCTCCACGCCGCAGGCCTTCGCGCAGGGACGTTCCATCTGAATAATGGCGCTGTAAGGGCAGTTCTTGATACATCTTCCACATTTAATACACTTTTCCTGATCAATCACAGAACGTCCGTCCACAATCGTAATGGCGTCCTTGGGACACACCTCCTTGCAGGGATGGGCCAGGCAGCCCTGGCAGGCATCTGTCACCCGCACCTCATTGTCCGGACAGGCGTGGCAGGCGAATTTAATGATATTTACCAGGGGCGGATCGTAATATTTTTCCGCAATAGCGCTCTCCTCGATTCCCTGGGAGACGGGAGCATGTTCTGTCATCTTCCGAAGGGGAAGGCCGATGGCCAGACGCAGACGCTCTTCCACGATGGCACGCTCCAGGAAGATACTTTCTCTGTAGGTAGCTACTTCACCGGGAATAATCTTATAGGGCAGATCAATAATCCGGGAATAATCACCGCCCTCATAGGCCATACGGGCAACTTCTGTGAAGATTTTCTGACGAATTTCTACAACGTTTGTATAGACACCTCTCATGCTTTTGTCCTCTCTTCTCTGATTTTTGCAGGCGTTTGGACAACGGATCTGCAGGATTTTCAAAAAATAGGAAACTGCCTGTTTTTACATTTATAGAAATTTTATCATATCCGTCACAAGTTGTGAACAATTTTCATAAAAAATTAAGATGCAGAGGCGGTATCTCTTATGCTCTTTTGGCAAGCGCTTCTTTTGCATGCGCTATGTAAAGCTTCCGGATACCGGGATATTCTCCCAGGCCCTTCATCACACATTCCACCTGAAACCCTTTTGCCTCAAAACGGCTGCGCCAGGAGTCCTTGTCCTCCCCGGACATATCGTGAACTGCGTGATCTCCTGCCACTACCATAAAGGGCGCCAGCAGAACCCTCCTGGGATGAAGTTCTCCCACCCGCTTCATGAATGTATCCAGAGAGGAACCGGCTTCTACGGTCCTCAGAAACACATTGGCATATCCCAGCTCCTTAAACTTGGAATCCAGAGATACATAAACAGAATTGGCGTGATGGGCCGTCCCATGGCCCATAAAAACCAACACCTCATCTTTTTTTAGCTCTGTAAACGCTTCCATGACAGCTGCTGCCGCCTGCTCCTGGTCCTTTGTGTCTGCCAGAAGCGGTTCTGCGAAGGAAACGGATTCAAAGCCGGATCCGCAAGCCAGAACATCTTCCTTCATACGCTCATTCTCAATGCCGTTTATCAGATGCGTGGGCTGAATCAGAACCTCACGGATTCCGTCTGCAAGCATCTGCTCCACGGCTTCCTTCACTGTGGGAATCTTTATTCCATCCCGCCTGAATATCTTTGCTATAATAATCCTGCTGGTCCATGCCCGGTACATCTTATAGTCAGGAAAAGCCGCCGCAAGCTCCGCCTCAATCCGATCGATTGTCTTGGCCCTGGTTCTCCCAAAGCTTGTACCAAAGCTTACCACAAGCAAAGCCTTTTTTTCTGTATCCACTTTCCTGTTCCTCCCTTTGTGAAAGGGGCTGCTGCAAAATACAAGAGATTCTGCAGCAGCCCCTTTACATGCTTTATTTCGATTTCTTCTGCTTCCGCACAAAAGGAATCATAGACATCGCAGCCTGTGCTCCCTCGCCTACAGCTGTCGAGATCTGAAGAAGCCCGCCAATGCAGTCCCCGGCTGCATACAGCCCCGGAACATTGGTCTCCATGCGCTCATTAACCTTAATATTCTGCCCCTCTGTGAAAGCTCCCGCTTTTCTGGCAAGCTCCATGGCGCCCGCGCTTCCCAGCGCCACAAAAAGGCCTTCTGCCAGAAGGGTACTTCCATCCGCAAAGGTTACGCCTTCTACCCGGTCCGTGCCGTCCACGGAGATTAGGGGCTCCTTAACCACACGCACTCCCTCCGGCACTTCCTCTTTAAGCTCCTGCCCGTTGGTCAGCAGAGTGACAGACTGCACCACCGGAAGAAGCTGGCCAAGCTCATGAATGGCATAGGCTTCATTTCCAAGAACCGCCACATCCTTTCCCCGGTAAAAAAAAGCATCGCAGACGGCACAGTAGCTGATCCCTCTTCCTTCCAGCTCCCTCATTCCTTTTATCTTCAGTGTTTTCCGGCCGGCTCCTGTGGCCAAAAGTACGGACAGGGCCTCATACGCTCCGTTCTTCCCTTCCAGGACAAAATGACCGTCCCAGGAAATATGAAAGATCTCATCTTCCGCCAGCTCCACGCCCAGATTCTGGGCCTGTGTCATGGTATTCTCTACCAGCTCGCAGCCGGAAACCGGCTCTGCCATTCCGAAATAGTTCTCAATCCGGTCAGCCTTTTCTAAAGCTCCCCGGTCTTTTCCAATCACAAGTGTCTTCAGATTGGCCCGGCTGGTATAGAGAGCCGCCGACAACCCCGCCGGCCCGCTGCCGACCATAACCGCATCATACATCATTTTACTTAATTATCCTTCCGTCTGTCTTAAAACAGTTACCGTTTTTACAATCCCAGAAGCTCCTTCAGCCCCTCCTTGGACTGCAGACCCACAGCACTTCCTGCAACTTTTCCATTCTTGAATACAAGCAGTGTGGGGATGTTCATCACTCCATACTGCTGCGCCAGCCTGCCATTGGCATCCACATCCAGCTTGCCAACCTTCACACTGTTTACCTCTTCTGCCAGCTCATCGACAATCGGCCCCTGCATCCGGCAGGGTCCGCACCACACCGCCCAGAAGTCCACCAGCACAGGGATGTCGGACTTCAATACCTCCTGTTCAAAATTCTGTTCTGTAATTTCTATCACTGCCATAAAATCTCTCCTCTCTATTGTTTTATGGAATTATGTGGAAATTTATGTGTTCCATGTAAGCCTTTCTTACTAGTATACCGCAAATATCTCTATTAAAAAAGTCTATTTTTTCCAAATTAAATATAAAACAGGATCTCATCTAATCTCTCTGCTCCAGGTCCTCCACCCGCGTACACACCTGTTGAAGCAGAGGCAGGTTATGGCTTACCGCCAGAAGGCCGATTCCCCGCTGCCTAGTCTCCTGAACCAGAAAGCTCCAAATCTGACTCTGGGTTATCAGATCCAGCATCGTACTGATCTCATCTGCCAGAATAAACCGCGTCCGCTCTCCTAATGCCCTTGCGATACAGAACCGCTGCAGCTCTCCGCCGGACAGCTCTGCCGGATAACGGTTCAGCCAGTCCGGCTCAATGCCGAGGCCTTCCACGATCCGCCCTTCCAGGTGATCCCCCTCTGCCAGAACCTCCCGCATGCGAAGCCGCGGATTCACCAGGTGTTCCGGGTGCTGCCAGATCATTTGAACCGGACAATAGCCCTTGTATTCAGCCAGAGGCCGTCCATCAAGCAGAATCTCTCCCTGATCCGGCTTCTCATAGCCTGCAAGAATTTTACAGAAAGTAGTCTTTCCAAAGCCGCTGGGCGCAATCAGTCCGACCCGCTCCTTCTGGGTCAGCTTGAGGCTGAAATCATTTAATATCTGCCTGCTGTCTGATCCATATTGAAAAGAAATGTGTTTTGCTTCCAGTTCCATTACAGTCTCCTATTTCAGTTCTGCAGTTACATCCACTGCTGTTTTTTATTCCAGTTCTGCAGATATATGCATTGCCGTTTTATTCTGTGTGCAGGCAGCGGACTTTCCCGCCTCGGATCTCCCGGTAAGGAATCTCTCCCTTACAGTCCTCCCGGCACCGTTCACACCTGGGCGCAAAGGGACATCCCTTTGGCATATCCTTCACATAAGGCTGAGTTCCCGTGATAAACTGGAAGCCGTTCTGGGGAAGGGCCCGCCACAGTGCCTGGGAATATGGATGCCGCAGGGTCTCCTCGGCTCCAAAATCCTTTACATCTGCGTCCTCCACCGTTGTTCCCGCATAGAATACCACGACCCGGTCCGCAGTCTCTAAGGCCTGTTCCAGATCATGGGTAATGAGCAGAACCCCCGCTCCCTGATCCGCAAGCTCCCGGAAATGGCTCATAACCCGGCGGACCATGTTCATATGAAGGCCCGGTGTGGGCTCGTCGGCAATCACCAGCCGGGGATTTCCCATCATGGCAGTGGAGACCAGCACCCGCCGGTTCATACCGCCTGACAGTTCAAAGGGGTAAAGGTCCTGCACCTCCTGCTTCAGATGGTAACCCTCAAAAATCTCATCCAGCTTTTTTCTGGAGCCAGGATCCTTTTTCCCTTTTCGAATCTGGGGACCTATCTTCATCAGAGGATCCAAAAAAGCCACGCTCTGAGGCACCAGCACAATCTCATTTCCCCGAAGCTCCTCTTTGCGCTTCTGGGTCAGCTCCTCTCCCTCATAGAGAATCCTTCCGCCAAGACTGGCATTGTAGGGCAGAATTCCCAGGATTCCATGAGCCAGAAGGCTTTTCCCGGAACCGCTGGAGCCTACAGCCGCTACGATTTCCCCTTCATGAACCGTCACGTTCAAATCTCGAATCACGTCTAAATCTGTCATGGCAAAGCCCCTGCCATACTGCTGAAAGGAGACGGACAGATTCTGAATCTCCAATATAATGTTCTTTTTCATAGTATCTTTATCCATTCCCTGCCTCTCTGCTGTCATAAAAACCGCCTGGCACGGTTCCAGAGGTACTGTTTCCCTATCTGTGCGCGCTTCCCGGATCCAGGAGTTTCCGCAGACTCTCTCCCGCCACATCAAAAAGCGCGGCCGTTCCTGCCAGAAGCAGTCCTGGGAACAGGGCCAGCCACCATTTTCCCATAGCCAGATACTGCATACTCTCTGAGAGAATCACGCCAATGGCCGGCTGCTCCGGAGAAAGGCCGAACCCCAGAAAGGTAATGCTGGCCTCATGGAGTATCGCATGGGGAAAAAGAAGAATCAATCCCACCAGGAACTGTGGAAGCAGATGGGGCACCATATGCTTCCAGGCAGTCTTAAAGCGGCTCATGCCCAGCTTCCCCGCAGCTTTGATATACGCTGCTTCTTTCAGCTGCAGAACCTCTCCCCGGATGAGCCGGGCCAGAGATGTCCAGTGGGTCAGCGACACGCCGATGACCACACCCTTAAATCCCTTCCCGCAGGCATAGGAAATAAGGATCAGCAGCAGAATATGAGGAATGCCCATAACCAGATCAATGATCCAGGTAATAACCGAATCCACAGCCCTGCCCATGACCGCTGAGGCAGTTCCCAGAATCAGAGCCAGAAGCGCGCTGACCCCTGCCGCCAAAAATCCAATACGGATGCTCATCGACAGTCCGGTAAGGGTCCGGACAAACATATCTCTTCCCATCCAGTCGGTACCAAAGAGATACGCCGGACAGGGAGCCAGATTCTTTCTGGAGAAATCCGTCACCATGGCTTTCTCTGCCAGAAACCGGCCGCCTATGGTAATCAGCGCCAGAAACAGCAGCGCGCCCCCAAACCACAAAACCGTGCGCTCTCTTCCATTTATTCGTCTCACTTTTTGGCACCTCCTCTTCGGATACGGGGATCTACCACACCATACAGAAGATTGGCTGTGAGATTTCCGCCAAATACTATGGCTGCACTGATCACTGTCACACCCAGGAGCAGGGGAACGTCACTTCCGATTCCCGCCGTCACCGCTGCCTGCCCCAGACCCGGATAAGAAAAGATCTGCTCAACCAGCACGGAACCGCCGAATATCTCGCTGATGGAAGCAAACTGCAGGGTTATGGCCGGAAGAACCACATTCCGAAAGCCGTGATTCTTAAAAATGCTCCAGGAGCTTTCTCCTCTTGCCCTGGCAAAGAGCACGTAATCGCTTTCCATTATGTCAATCATTTTTTCCCTTGTATGAAGCGCGATATTGGAAACCCCTGTGATGCTCAATGTCAGAGCCGGAAGAATGGCGTGACGGATTCGATCCGCCAGCGTCACTCCCTCTGCCTCCATACCGATAGGGACGCTTAAGCCCACCGGCAGAATCTGCAGCCACACGGCAAACACCATCAGAAGCACCAGAGCCAGCCAAAAGGCCGGGGTGCTGGCAATCATTAGAGAATATCCTTTGACAGCCCTGTCTATCCATGTTCCCCGCTTCATTCCCGCCAGCACGCCCAGCAGAAATCCCATTATCCCGGAAATCATCCAGGCAGCAGCCAGCAGCCAGATAGAATTCACGAATTTCACAGCGATCACCTCTGCCACGGGTCTCCGGTACAGAAGAGAAATTCCCATATCTCCCCGGAAAAAATCAGATGCCCAGGCAAGAAAGCGGGACATGGCAGGCTCTCCCACACCCCAGTAAGCATTCAGCTTCGCAATCTGCTCCTGACTCATGCTTCCCAAAGCCGCCTGTCCTACATTTGCCTGCAGCGGGTCCACCGGAGAGACAGACACCAGAAAAAATGCTGCAATACTGACACAAATCAGCAGCAGAATCATGCGGATCAATTGTTTTCCCACAAACATAAAATGACTTTTCACAAGCTTACCTCTTAAACGCACAAAGGGGAGCCGCTTAAAGCAGCTCCTGCTTTGCTTTTTATAGGTTGGTTATAATGGGTCTGTTCATTATTTCACAGCTCCTGCCAGGTCCACTGATCCACATTGTTGACAATGGACCATCCGTGGCCATGGGGATGCAGTTTCTGCTCCGCCACCTTCAAACTGCTCCGGGACCAGTAGAGATGGTCAATATTCACCAGCCAGATCCAAGGGATATCTCCTTCCTGCGTGATACCGGTGATTCCATCCCACTGGGCCTTCTGCCAAAGCTCATAGGAAGTATCCAGATCACTGGCAGCCAGAGCCTCATCCATATATTGATCTACGGTCTCATTGGTGTAGGGGGAGTACCCTGCCAGTCCCTGATCCAGAGTGTGGTAAATATTATAGAGCTCCATGGGGGAATGTGCGCCCCAGCCCCACATAAGAGGCTCTGCCTGGGCCCGATCGTAGGCCGTATCCCAGCCCACCCCTTCTATGGTGACCTCAATGCCCAGCTCCCTTAACTGATTCTGGGTATCAGCTGCCAGGGCCTGCCGCAGGGAATCACTGGCCGGGTACAGCAGATGAAATGCCGCGCGCACGCCATTCTTCTCCCGAATGCCGTCAGAGCCTTCCACCCATCCTGCCTCTTTTAAAATCGCTTTGGCCGCCTCCGGATCATACGTTACCTCTGCTGAGGGATTGTACCAGGGCATTTTATCACAGACACTGTAAGCCGGTGTTCCATAGCCGTTTACCACATTTTCCAGCATTTCCTGCCGATCGAGGCCGATATTGACAGCCCGGCGCACTTCCCGATCGCTGGTAAAATCATTTCCAATGGCTGCTCCGTCCTTACCTCTCCCGGCCGGAACTGCCGGAAGATTAAAGCCTCTGTTATCCACGGTCTCAAAAGCCAGAAGCTCATAGCCGTCTATGGTCTGATCCGAGTAGGCCGAAGCCGTGTATGCCAGATCCACCTGTCCTGCCTTTGCCGCCGCAAAAGCAGCATCCTCTTCCATAAATACAATGGTGACCTTCTTCATCTTGATTTCCTCTCCGTAATAATCCGGATTGGCCTCAAAGATAATCTGCTGTCCCTTGTCCCACTGCTTTAACAGATACCGTCCGGAACCAATGGGGTTCCTGCCATAATCAGGACCATAGGCATGTTCCGGCACAATTCCTACAATGGCCATGGTATAAGGCCAGATGGAATACGCCTGGGCCATATGAAATTCCACAGTTGTGTCATCCACTGCCACTGCTTCCTCCAGCATGGTAAAGTCGTTTACCGAGCTTGACTCCTTTACGGTATTATAGGTAAATGCCACATCAGAAGCTTTTAGAGGCTCGCCGTCTGTGAACTTCACATCGTCCCGGATGGTTACCGTCCAGGTCATGCCATCCTCACTGGCCTTCATATCCACAGCCAGATCATATCCGATGGAGAGATCCGGATTGGTAACGGTCAGCGTGCTCTGAATCAGGGGCTCGTGTACATGCTCCCCTGCCCCCCAGCCGCAGGCCGGGTCAAAGCCTGCCTCCGGCTCGGAGTTTGGTCCCATAGCCACGATCACGGAAGCTTCCTCTGCCTGCTCTGTCTGTTCCGGTGTATCCCCCTGGGGCGCTTTTGCTCCTCCGCCGCATGCGGACAGGAACATTATGCTGCAGCATAAGGCTGTCAATAAGGAAAGATATCTTACACTTCTTCGTTTCATCTGTATAACCCCGCTGTCAATTTTGATTTCCGGCCTTCATCCCTTCTGTGTAACATAAAGCTCATACCTGTCTGCGTGAGCACATGCTGCGAAAGATGAGCAGCGTGCCTGTCTGCAGAGGCTGCCGGCTGAACAACTTTGATTATACACATGTGTTAAAAGGTTCACAAGCCACCCTGGGGGATATTTTTTTCATTTTTTTAATGCTTCCTGCATCTTGGCCAAAAGCCCGTGATTTTTCAGGCCTGCAGTTCCAACAGCTTCTCTATCTCAACGGCCACACCCTCTTCCTCATTGGACAGAGTTACTTCGTCCGCCGCCTCTTTTGCCTCCCTGCAGGCATTTCCCATAGCGATGCCTCTGCCTGCTTCCAAAAGCATGGTGATATCGTTACTTCCATCTCCAAAGGCCATAACCTCTTCCCGTTTAAGTCCCAGAAGTTCCCGCAGGGACTTAAGAGCCGCACCTTTGTTGGCTGTACTGGCATTGACTTCAATGTTGTTTGCCACGGCGCTGGAAACTGCCAGATCGGCAAACCGCTCCTGCATATCCCCATACACCCGTCTGCGCTCCTCCAGATCCGAGAAAAAGAGAATCAGCTTCTGTACCGTCTTTTGAGACTGAAGAAAATGCGTCTCCAGATCCTCCACCGGGGTATAGATACTCCGCATCAGACGCAAAAGCTCCGGTCCATGGGCAAAGGCCTCCATCTGTTCCACATCCTCCCTCCCCATAAATCCTTTCCGCTCCTGATAACCGCCCACAATCGCCGGAACCTTCTTTACATACCGAAAAACCCGCTCTGTCTCCTCCTGGGTCAGCTCCGCCTGATGGAGGACGCGCTTCTCCCAGGCATCGTAAAGCTCCGCTCCGTTTACCCCAATCACATAGTGGATAAAAGGCAGACAGCGAAGCTTCTCCGGGAGCAGATCGTACAGACGGCCCGTGGCAGGTACCAGCTGGATTCCAGCCTCGGATGCCCTAAGAAGGGCCTTGAGCGTCCGGGGCGTAAGCTCCTTATTGTCCTTTAACAGGGTGCCGTCCAGATCAAAGGCAATCAATTTTATGCAGTTATTCGTTTCCATTTTTCCTCTCCTTGTTCCTTTCTTTTTCTGCGCAAAACGTGTCAGCTCCCCTGCTGTAGAACACAGAACCTCCCGGAAAGCCGCACACATAAAAGAGGGGGGTGCCAGGCTTCTCCCGGACATCCCTCTCTTTTGGCTAATCCATATCAATCCCTTTTTCTTCTTCTTTAATCTCCCAGTGAATCAGGAAGGTAAGGGATGCCCGCAGTGCGATAATGCCCGCCACCGTGGCAATCTCCGTCCACTCCCGCACCACCACGGTACGTAAGATCTCACTGCCCAGCTTAAACTCCAGTCCCATAGCCAGCCCCTTGGCCAGACTCAGCTTGGTATCCGGCTTCCGGCACACATAGCTGTAAAAGCCCTGAACGCCGGAGACGATAATAATCCCCACGCCAATCAGTTCAAAAATAGGAATCGCCGCCTCTACCAGATAGTGGAGCGCCATTTCCAGAAATTCAATCATATCTTCCGCCTCCCTTCCCCACAGTGAATCCAAAGCCTCTTACGCCGGCCACCGGGGGTACCATTCGACTAATCATAGCACAGGCAGTCAAAAAATGCAACGGCCGGATAAACCGGACTACTCCTCAATGTGCTCCCGGCCCTGATCAATGATGGTGCGCACATGGCTGTCTGCCAGAGAGTAGAATATCGACTTTCCCTCTCTTCTGCTCTTCACCAGTCTGCTCTGTTTCAGAATCCGCAGCTGATGGGAAATAGCGGACTGGGTCATATGCAGTGCCTCTGCCAGATCGCAGACGCAGACCTCTGCCTCAAAGAGCACAAACAGAATCCGAATCCGGGTGGAGTCTCCAAAAACCTTAAAAAGCTCTGCCAGATCATAAAGTTCTGTCTCTTCCGGCATCTTCTCCTGTACGATCCTCAAAAGATTCTCATGGACCTCAAAGGTATCACAGCATCCCTCTAACTTCTCTGCCATCTATCCGCCCTTCCTTTCTCAAAGCTTTTTTACAAACAGCGCCCGGATGGCATTGAGCACTGCCAGCACCATCACGCCCACGTCGGCAAAGATAGCCGTCCACATATTGGCGATGCCCACCGCTCCCAGCACCAGGCAGAGCCCCTTGATTCCTATGGCAAAATAAATATTCTCATAGACAATCCGCATACATTTTCGTGCAATGCGCACAGCAGCTGCAATCTTCCTGGGATCATCGTCCATCAATACAATATCCGCCGCCTCAATGGCTGCATCTGAGCCCAGAGCACCCATGGCAATCCCAATATCTGCCCTGGACAATACCGGCGCGTCATTGATGCCGTCGCCCACGAAGACCAGCTTTTCCCGCGGTCCCTTCCGTTCCAGAAGCTCCTCCACCTTAGATACCTTATCTGCCGGAAGCAGCTGGCTGTGAACCTCCCGGATCCCAAGCTCCTCTGCCGTCTGCTCTGCCGCTTCCTTCCGATCTCCTGTCAGCATGACGGTATTCTTTACGCCTGCCTGGTTCAGCTGGCGGATGGCTTCTTTGGAACCCGGCTTTAAAAGATCCGCTATCAGAATATGTCCGGCATACGCCCCATCCAGGGCTACATGTACCACAGTTCCCGGATGATGGCAGACGGCAGGCTCGATCCCCAGCCGCTCCATCAGCCGTCCGCTTCCTGCAGCCACGGCCACACCATCCACGCTGGCAGTAACACCGTTTCCGCCAATCTCTTCAATCTCTGCCACCCGGTTTCGATCGATGGGCTTTCCGTAAGCCTTCTGAAGACTTTTACTGATCGGGTGGGAAGAAGCACACTCTGCCAGAGCTGCATATTCCAGAAGCTTCTCCCCATCAATGGTATTGTGATGGATGCCTTTTACCTCAAAAACACCCTGGGTCATTGTGCCTGTCTTGTCAAAGACCACCCAGCCGGTCTGGGCCAATGCTTCCAGATAATTGGAGCCCTTTACCAGTATCCCGGCCTTGCCTGCTCCGCCGATGCCTGCAAAGAAGCTTAAAGGAATACTGATGACCAGCGCACAGGGACAGCTGATGACCAGAAAGGTCAAAGCACGGTAAACCCACACGCCCCACTCCGGTGCAAGGCCCATCCACAGAGAACTTATCAGCGGCGGCAGAACCGCCAGAGCCAGAGCCCCGTAACACACAGCCGGTGTGTAATACCGGGCAAACCTGGAAATAAAATTCTCGGATCGGGACTTCTTGGAACTGGAATTCTCCACCAGATCCAGAATCTTCGATACGGTAGACTCTCCAAACTCCCTTGTGGTACGGATCTTCAAAAGCCCCGTCATATTAATGCAGCCGCTGATGACTTCCTCCCCTTCTGCCGTCTCCCTGGGCAGGCTCTCTCCCGTCAGCGCGCTGGTATTCAAAGCTGAGCTTCCCTCCACCACAATGCCGTCGATGGGAATCTTCTCTCCCGGCTGTACCACAATCAGTGTTCCCACCTCTACCTCATCCGGATCCACCTGCTCCAGCCCTCCGTCCCGCTCTACATTGGCGTAATCCGGACGGATATCCATGAGATCGCTGATATTTTTCCGGCTCTTTCCCACTGCATAGCTCTGGAACAGCTCACCGATCTGGTAGAACAGCATAACTGCCGTCCCCTCCTGGTAATCCCCCAGTGCAATGGCGCCCACCGTGGCCACAGCCATCAAAAAATTCTCGTCAAACACCTGGCGGTTCAGAATTCCCTTCAAGGCCTTCTTTAAAATATCATAGCCAATCACCAGATACGGAATCATATACAAAACCAGCCGCGCATATCCGGTAATGCCAATCAGGCTCAAACCAATCAGGAGCAGAAACGTGGCAATAATCCGAACCAGCATTTTTTTCTGTTTCTTATTCATTCTGTCTTCCTCTCATTCCGGGAGTATTCTGTGAGTCTTAGAAGCCCGTACTGCGCTTTGCAGTCCAGGGGGGCTGTCTGTTCTTTTATAAAAAGACCTCACAGTCATCCTCAACCTTCTTGCAGTTTCTGCGTACTTCCTGCATAACAGCCTTCACATCTGCCCCTTCTTCAAACTCCACAATCATCTTCAAAGTCATAAAATTAACCACAGCTTCCTTCACTCCGCCTGTCTTTCTTGCGGCTTCCTCCATCTTATTCGCACAATTTGCACAGTCTACCTCAATCCGATACGTTTTTTTCATGGTCTTTGTCCTCCGAACCTTTTATAATTTAACATATGAATAATTGTTCATATGTTAAACATATTATAGCACAAATTCCATCTATGTCAACCCATTGTATCATTATTTTTTCCAAGCAGTACAGGCAGACAGCCTTCCTGCAGAGAAGAACGTATCCTTGTACACAAAAAACAGCTGCCCGGCCGTTTGCACCAGGCAGCTGTTTTACGCACATGATTTTTTTAGGTTCCACCCGCTATTTTTTCTTTTTCAACATAGACAGTACCGACTGCAGCACAATAAAGAAACACAATAGCGCCGCAATGGTAATCCGTGTCCACCAGGAAGAAAGGGTCCCCTGGAAAGTAATAAACGCCTCAATGACAGCCTTAATCAGAACGCCAAAAAGTGTTCCGACCACATTTCCCACACCGCCGGTCAGCAGAGTTCCGCCAATGACCGCAGAGGCAATGGCATCCATCTCAAAGCCCTTGGCCTGCTCCACAAATCCTCCCAGAGTATTGAGACAAAAGAGAACACTTCCCACACCGCACAGGAAGCCGTTCAGCATATAAGCCTTCAGCTTCACCTGCCGCACATTTAATCCCATCATCAGGGCCGACTGCTCATTTCCACCTACCGCGTAAATACTGCGGCCAAACTTGGTATATTTCAACATGATAAACGCCAGCACCAGGAGAATTAATGCAATCACTACCGTCGGATACACGTAAGGGTAGATCATCACGCCCTTTTTGTTGAGATGTCCGCCCACGGGCAGATAAATCTTCATTTTAGCCCACGCCATAAACATCTCATTGCTGATACTGATCATGTCTTTGGAAATAATGGCCGTCATGCCCCTGGCAAAAAACATGCCTGCCAGAGTGACAATAAAGGGCTGAATATCCATATAGGATACCAGGAATCCCTGTACAAATCCAAATACAACGCCTGTGGCAAGCACTGCCAGAACGGCCGGAACCGCGCCGATACCGGCCTTTTCCATCATCCAGGCCAGCATCATGCAGCCCATGGCCACGAAGGAACCCACACTGATGTCAATCCCGCCGGTAATCATCACTACCGTCATGCCGATACTGATTACAATGAGTCCTGCATTGGATACAAACAAATTCAGAAAGTTCTGCGTCTTCGCGAAGCCCTGGTCTTTAAAAAGGATACAGCCGACTCCATACATCACAAAAAACAATACAATAGTAATCAAAAGAAGAAAACTTGTCTGATTCAAAGTCCGCTTATGTTTCATCTATGCCGCCTCCTTTCCTGTAACTCTGCCCGCTTTCTTCTGGGCAAGCGCTTTTCTCCATCTGGCAAATCCGGGAGACTGGAGCGTTACAATAACCACAACCACAACTGCCTTGTATACCGGTATCTGATCCGAAGAAACATGCATGGCATAAAGGGTCGTCGTCAGAGCCTGAATGGTATAGGCGCCGATGACAGAGCCTGCAATGGAGAATCTTCCGCCGCCCAGGGAATTTCCGCCGATAGCAACTGCCAGAATGGCATCCAGCTCCATATTGAGACCGATGTTATTGGCATCTGCCGAATAAATACGGCTGGAAGCAATAAGGCCGGACAGTCCGGAACAGAACCCGCAGTACGCATAGGTCAGAAAAATAATCAAAACTGCCTTGATTCCCGTAAGGCTGGAGGCCTTTTTATTGATACCTACCGACTGGATATACATACCCAGAGCTGTTTTCTTCAGCAGTACCGCTGTCAGAAGCACCACCACAAGCGACACGATAAAAGGCGCCGGTACCGGAAAGCCCGGAAAGGAAGATCCCAGCGTCTTATAGCTTTCCACACGCACATAGGTAATCTGCCCGTCTGTGATAAGCTGGGCGATTCCACGGCCTGCCGTGAACATGATCAGTGTGGCAACCATGGGCTGGATATTCAGCTTTGCCACAAGAACACCGTTAAAGCAGCCGATGACCGTTCCCACCAGAACGGCCGCAAGGAAGCCCAGAATCAGGGGGTTGGAATAGGCCGTAGCCGCCCGCTCTCCGCCAGTGAGCACGTTACAGCAGACTGCAGCACTGACGGCCATGATGGCACCTACGGAGATATCCGTTCCTGCGGAAGCCGATACCACCAAAGTCATTCCCACAGCCAAAATCACCAGCTCTGAGGCCCGGTTGATAATATCAATCAGAAATCCATACAGAATGCCGTCCCGAATCTCAATGGAAAAGAAATCCGGTCTTGTAAAAAGGTTAATCAAGAGCACCAGAGCGAGACAGAAAACCGGCAGAAACAGCCGTTTTGATGTTATACTTTTCAAGGTCTTATTCATATTACTGCCCTCCTGCTATGGTTGACATAATTGTTGACTGGCTCATTTCTTCTCCGCAAAGCTCTCCTACTTTGCTTCCGTCCCGCATAACCACCATGCGGCCGCAGGTACGGAGCATTTCTTCAATCTCCGAAGAAATGAATACAACTGCCATGCCCTCCTGGGCCAGTTTTACCACCAGCTTCTGAATCTCCGTCTTGGTTCCCACGTCAATTCCTCTGGTAGGTTCGTCAAGAATCAGAAAATCCGGGTTGGTCAGAAGCCATCTTCCAATAATCACCTTCTGCTGATTTCCGCCGGAAAGCGATTTGATGGGCGTCTCACGGCTGGCTGTCTTAATCTGCAGCATATCAATGTATTTGTCTGTAAATTCTTCCTGCTGCTTTCTGCTGAGCAGATGAAACATTCCCCGCTTGGCCTGCAGGGCAATGATCAGATTCTCCCGTACCGACAGATCTGCAATAATTCCCTCATTCTTCCGATCCTCAGGAAGGTAGGCCATGCCCTCATACATGGAATGTATAGGGTGCTTTGCAGCAAGCTTCTTTCCCTTTACGAAAAGCTCGCCCTCATCTGTCTTCTCTGCTCCATAAAGCACCCGGACCGTCTCGGAACGGCCGGATCCCAGAAGGCCGGTGAAGCCCACTACCTCTCCTTTATGTATCACCAGATCAAAGGGTTTAATATATCCTTTTCTGCCAAGACCCACGGCCTTAATCACGATATCTTCTTCCTTATAGGAAGCTTCCTTCTCCCCTGTCTGCTTTATGGCCGCCAGATCATCGAAATCTTTTCCCATCATCTTGGCCACCAGCTGTACTCTGGGAAGCTCTGCTGTGGTAAACCGGCCAATCAGCCGGCCGTTCCTGAGCACAGTAATCTTATCGCAGACCTCATAGACCTGCTCCAGGAAATGTGTGACAAAAATAATGCCTGTTCCCTCAGACTTCAGCCTCCTCATAAGCCGGAACAGCTTCTCCACCTCATTGTCATCCAGGGAAGAGGTCGGCTCATCCAGAATCAAAACCTTTGCCGACATATCCACGGCACGGGCAATGGCAATCATCTGCTGAATGGCTATGGAATAGTTATCTATGGTCTTGGTCACATCTGCAAAAATATCCAGATCCGCCAGCAGATCCGCCGCCCTCTTATTCATGGTTTTCCAGTCAATCATCCCGCCTTTTCTCGGTTCTCTGCCAATAAAGAGATTCTCCGCAACCGTCAGGTTGGGACAGAGATTGATTTCCTGATATACCGTACTGATTCCATGCTTCTGAGCCTCCTGGGGGCTGCGGTTTATAATCGGCTGCTCATTTCCCTCCATCCGGATCTCACCGGCCTCAAACTCTTCCACGCCGGTCAGGACCTTGATAAGCGTGGACTTCCCTGCTCCGTTTTCTCCCATCAACGCGTGAATTTCGCCTTTCTGCAAGGTAAAATCCACATCCTGCAAAGCTTTTACACCGGGAAATGTTTTATAGATATGTCTCATTTCGAGAACAGAATCCTTCTCCATAAAAGCTGTGCCTCCTTTCTTATTCCTAGTTCCGTAACAGGATGCAGATACACCTGTCACTAAATCAATTTCCAGCCGCAAGTCCATGCGTCTGTAAATCGATTTGTGTACCTGCATCCTATTACTGATTCCAGTCCCGTAACGCCCTCCCATGGAAGGGCAGAAAGAGAGCGCAGAGAGGAGAATCTAAGCCTCCGGCTCTGCGCCTCCTGTTACTCATTGCGATCAAGCTTTGAGCATTTTTTACCTGTCTTAGTATGCTCTCTCCGCCAGGATAGCTTCCAGATCCATGCTGGTATCAAAATATGCCTCATCTACATACTGAATCTTGTCTACGGTCTCGCCTGCTTCCAGCTTCTGGATAATCTCTGCCACACGGGGTCCGTGAAGCGGATTACACTCAAAGGTTGCATTCAGGTCTCCTGCGATCATGGATTCAAAGGCCGCCTTTACCGAGTCAAAGCTTACTACGATGATGTCTCCGTCCGGTCCACAGGTCTTTCCGGCCGCCTTGATTGCATCGATTGCGCCAAAGGCTTCATTGTCATTCTCACAGATAACTACATCAATGTCGTCATAGCTCTTTAAGAAGGACTCCATAACCTCCTGGCCCTTCGCCTGTGTAAACTCGCCGGACTGCATCTCAAGCATCTTCCAGTTGGAGTGCTCTGCAAGCTTATTGGCCATACCCTCGGTACGTCCAACCTGTGCGGATGCGCCGATGGTACCCTGGATGGTTACCATGTTAATCTCTTCCTCACCGCGTCCTGCTGCTTCCAGATACTCTGCCAGCCAGTCGCCGCAGGTTTCGCCTTCTTTTACGAAGTTTCCGCCGACCCATGCTTCAAAGAGGCTGTCATCCGACACATCCATCATACGGTCGGAAAGAATCACCGGGATGCCTGCTTCCTTTGCTTCCTCAAGAACGGTCTCCCAGCCGGTCTCTACAACGGGAGCAACAACGATGTAATCAACCTCCTGCTGAATGAAGGAGCGGATTGCCTTTATCTGATTCTCCTGCTTCTGCTGGGCATCATCAAAAATCAGCTTATAACCGTTTTCCTCGGTAAATGTAGATTTAAAGGACTCCGTATTGGCGGTTCTCCAGTCAGACTCAGCGCCTACCTGTGCATAACCAACCGTAATCAGATCTCCGGAACCTGCGTCGCCGGCCGGAGCGGGCTCTTCCTCATCTCCTGCAGCAGGTGCTGCATCCTCTGCCGGTGCCGCTGTATCTGCAGGCGCCTCCTTGGAACCGCATGCTGCCAGTGACAAGGTCATTGCTGCAATTAAAATTGCGGATAAAACTTTTCTTTTCATACTTTTCCTCCTTTATGAATTGGTACAACTTGTTTTGTATCTTTATTATAGGGAATGAAACTGCAGATGACCATGAGATATCTTTAGAAAAAAGTTGAAATTTTTAAACTAAAAAAGCCGGTCAGGGACTGTTTTTCCCTTCACCGGCAAAAAAAATGCTTTTTTTCTTAAATATTTATAATTTTTTTGGATTGGCTTCTGCCGTCTTTCCCAGCCGGATCCGGACACGGGTCCCTTCACTCTTCTTTGAAGCGATTGTAATCTCCGACTGTCCTCCATAATACATGTGGATCCTCTGTGCCACATTGTTCAGCCCAAAACCGCCCTTCTGAGAATCCAGACGGCTCTTTTTCCCCTGAAGTTTTTTCTTAAGTTCTGCCAGCGTGGATTCGTCCATGCCGATTCCGTTATCCTCCACCTCAAACACAATGCCGTCCCCTTCCCGGTATCCGCGGATGGTGATTCTCCCGCCGCCTCTCTTATTCTTAATTCCATGATAGAGGGCATTTTCCACAATCGGCTGAAGCGTCATCTTAAGAATCACCTGGTTTTTGATCTCCGGCTCAATACAGATGCTGTAATCCAGAATGGTTTCATAGCGGAATTTCTGAATCTTCAGATAGCTTCGGATATGTCCCTCCTCCTCTGCCACTGTAATAAAGTCATTGCCGCCGGAAAGCACGGTGCGGAAAAAGTCACTGAGATCCGCCGTCATCTCCACAACCTGGCGGTTATTGCCGCCCTCTGCCAGCCACACAATAGAATCCAGCGTATTGTAGAGAAAATGAGGATTGATCTGTTCCTGGTGAAGCCTAAGCTCCGCTTCCCGCAGATTTTTCTGCTCCTGCTTCGTCCGTTCCATCAGCTCTGCAATCTTATCGCTCATGGTGTTAAAGGTTCTGGCCAGCACATTGATCTCCTCCAGAGCATACATTTTGGCGCGTACCTCCAGATCTCCCGTACCAAACCGCTCCGCAGTCTGCCGCAGGGAATTGATCGGTGTGGTGACGGATTTGGTAATCATGGTGGACAATCCGAAGCCCAGTACCAGAACGCCCGCCAGCAGAAACAGGAACTGCCGGATACTCTGGTTTACCTGCTCCTCCAGCTGTTTCTGCAGTTCTTCCATTTTCATCAGCTCATAGTAGGTATACTGAGTAATATATTCCTGAATCATGGAACACAGGCCCTTGATATCGTTTTCCCAGATTGCCGCGTTTTCCCCGTAGGTCCCTGGCACATCGGAATTGGAAATCATCCGGTTTACAGCCGTCTCCAGCGCATCCAGACAGGAGAGGATTCCCTTGATCTTAATATCACTGTCCGTTCCCGGAACCCGCTCAATGGTGGTCCCAAAGGCATGTCTGGCGGAATCAATCATATTTCCGGGGTTTTTCACCACCGTTGCATACTCCGTGGTCCCCTCCAGAATATCTCCGTCCTCGAATTTGGAGGCGTCAATCAGGCCAATCATTACCCGATACATGGAATATTCCATATCCTGCTTAAATTTTATATTATATTCATTGGCAACCTTCAGATTCGCCATAATCCCATTATAAGAATCGGAATATTCCTGAATCATATTCAAAATCCCTACCATCATAACCGTAAGCGGGATCGCAATGACAAACAAAAGAAGCGACAGGCGCATCTTAAGCGTCAGATGATATCCTCTTCCCTTTCTATCCTGCTCCATCCTCACTTCTCCAGATTCTCCTGTCCCTTCCCGGAGCGAAAGTCCTTTGGCGGCTGTCCCATCACTTTCTTAAAAGCTGCGCTGAAATAATGGGGATCGCTGTACCCTGCCTGTTCTCCAATTTCTGATGTTCGAAGATTTGTACACTTCAAAAGCTCGCAGGCTTTATCCATCCGCACTCTGGTCAGGTATTCACTAAACGACTGCCCCGTTCCCTGCTTGAAAATCGAACTGAAATAGCTGGGACTCACACCGATATATTCCGCAATGCGGTTCAGGGAAAATTCGCTGTCGCTGAAATTTTCTCCTATGTAATCCTTGGCTTCCCGGATAATCTGGCCATACCGGTCATTGGAATTGGTATCCCGCACATGTAAGGCAAATGTAAACAGCTCCTTTAAGTAGTCAATGGCGCTGTCCGGACGCTCAATGGCTCTAGTCAGCCGTTTTAAATCTGTCAGCTCCGGGGCCGTTTCTGCTGTCTTTGTATGAATGGATTTTACAAATTCCCGCACACAGTAAAAGATATCCATGCTGATATACTGCCGAAGGAGCAGGGACATATAATTATCCTTTCCCACTGCCTCAAAATACTCATCAATAAAAATCCCGCATTCTCCAATCTCTCCTGTTTTCAGAAAGCTTTGAATCAGCTTCCGGTCTACCCCGCTGTAATCGGTTTTGTCCGGAAATTCCATATATTTCTCATAATTTACAAAGTATCGTTCCAAAAGCCTTGTGTGCTCCTGCTCTTCCCGGATGGTTTCTGCCGCCTTCTTCAGCGCGTCCACCAGTGCAGTCGAAGTAACCGGCTTTAAAAGATATTCGCTGATCCCGATTTTAATGGCTTCCTTCGCATAGTCAAACTCATCATATCCGCTGAGTATAATGATCTTTGTCTTTGGAAGGGCCTTTTTTACCAGACGGCTTAACTCCAGTCCGTCCATAAAGGGCATCTTCACATCGGTCAGTAAAATGTCCGGTTTGCTTTTCAGTATCATGGGATAGGCATACTCTCCGTCTTCCGCTTCTCCCACCAGCTCAAATCCATAGACCTCCCAATCTATGTGATTGCGGATCCCCTGACGGATGATGGATTCATCCTCCACCAAAAACACTTTTATCATAATTTCTCCCCCATTATCTCTTACCCGCCGGGCAGTGTGTCTGCATCCGCCCTTTTTGCACAAAAGAGGATGGCGCAGGCCAGACTACCACCATATGCGTCATCCTCTTTTCAAGGTTTCCATATCAATGCTTCCAATTTATTCCAGCTTTGCTTAAAGAACTGCCTGAGGGATCCGCTCTTTACAGGAGGTGTGCTCCTGCCGCGCGCTCAATCGCAAGGCCTTCGGCATAACGCTTGTTGAATACCTGGAAGCCCTCTACATCCTTTGCATCCGGCTCTACACGCTCCCCTTTCTCACCGGCAAATACCCGGTTTGACAGGTAAGCGCCCAGGCTTTCGCCTTCCGCCCGATCCTTCATATAGGCTGCCAGAAGGGCAATGCCCCACGCGCCGCCTTCGCCGGCTGTCTCCATCACCACAACAGGAACGTTCATTACTGCTGCTACCATCCGCTGGCCTACGCCCTTGGTCTTAAAGAGGCCGCCGTGTCCCACGATCTCATCCGCCTGCACGCCCTCTTCCTTGAAGAGGATCTCCATACCGGTGGTCAGAGCGCCCAGAGAGGACAGAAGATGCGCCCGCATAAAGTTGGCCAGATTGAAACGGCTGTCAGGCTTGCGCACAAACAGAGGCCGTCCTTCTTCCACCTTGGTCATAGGCTCTCCGGAGAAGTAATTGTAGGCCAGAAGCCCGCCGCAGTCGGTATCTCCTTCCAGAGCCTTGTTGTACAGGGTTCCAAAGATCTCATTCATATCCGCTTTGATACCCATGCTTTCCGCAAATTCCCGGAACAGGCCCACCCAGGCATTGAGATCCGAGGTACAGGTGTTACAGTGGGCCATTCCCACCAGACTTCCGTCGGGAGTGGTGATCAGGTCAATCTCCGGATGTACCTTCTTAAGCTCATGCTCCAGAACGATCATGGCAAACCCTGAGGTTCCTGCTGAAATGTTTCCCGTACGCTTCTCCACGCTGTTTGTAGCCACCATGCCGGTGCCCGCATCGCCCTCCGGCGGACAGCAGGGAACGCCTGCCTTTAAGGATCCGGCTGGATCCAGAAGCTTTGCACCCTCTTCTGTCAGCTCTCCGGCCGCATCACCCGCGCACAGAACTTCCGGCAGAATGTCTTCCACCTTCCATGGATAGCCCTTATCTCCAATCAGATCATTAAACTGTGCCAGCATCCGGCCGTAATAGTTCTTTGTCTCTGCATCAATGGGCATAATGCCGGAGGCATCGCCCACTCCGATGACCCTGCGGCCGGTCAGCTTCCAGTGTATGTATCCTGCAAGGGTGGTCATGAAATCAATTCTGGGCAGATGCTCTTCCCCGTTCAGGATCGCCTGATACAGATGAGAGAGGCTCCACCGAAGAGGCATATTGTACTGGAACAGCTCGGTCAGCTCTTCTGCCGCCTGGCCTGTGGTGGTGTTTCTCCAGGTGCGGAAGGGAACCAGCTGATTTCCCTCTTTGTCAAAGACCAGATAGCCATGCATCATAGCGCTGATTCCCATGGAACCCACAACCGTAAGCTCTGCGCCGTACTGCTTCTTTACATCTTCCTTCAGAGCCTGGTAACTTCCCTGCAGTCCCTTCCATACTTCCGAGAGAGCATAGGTCCAGATACCATTCTCCAGCTGATTCTCCCAGTCATAGCTTCCGGATGCCACCGGCTTGTGGGATTCATCGATCAGAACCGCCTTAATGCGGGTGGAACCAAGCTCAATCCCCAGTGATGTTTTTCCATTCTCAATTGCTTCTTTCAAACTGCTCATGCGTAAGACCCTCCATTTTCGTTCCCAAACTTTTAAATTTTCATAATCTAGCGGAAGGCCGCAGAGTTCCAAAACATTTCATTCTTCAGGCTGCGGATGGTGGTGTCCTTATCGATATAGACTGCCTCGATTCCCATGGCCGCTGCCCAGCCGCCCAGCTGCTCTGCTGTCAGGTCGTAGGTAAAGGCTGTATGGTGGGCTCCGCCTGCCAGGATCCAGCTCTCCGCTCCCACAGCCAGACTGGGCTGCGGGGTCCAGAATGCCGTTGCTACCGGAAGCTTGGGCATGGGCTTCTCTACCTTCTTACAGTCAACGGTATTGATAATCAGACGGAACCGGTTTCCCAGATCAATCAGGGACGCTGCCACGCCCTCACCGGTCTTGGAGGTGAATACCAGACGGGCCGGATCCTCTCTGTCACCCATGGACAGCGGATTTACTTTGATGCCCACAGGACCCTCTGCGATGGAGGGACATACCTCCAGCATATGGGCCTGCAGGATTCCCTCTCTGCCCGGCACCAGATTGTAGGTGTAATCCTCCATAAAGGAAGTTCCCCTGGCATCTTTCATTCCCTTGGTCATAACCTTCATCAGGCGTACCAGCGCTGCGGTCTTCCAGTCACCCTCTGCGCCGAAGCCGTAGCCTTTTTCCATCAGACGCTGGACAGCCAGTCCCGGAAGCTGCTGCAAGGCCCCTAAGTCCCCGAAGTGCGTTACAAGGGCCTGGTAATTCTTTTCCGTCAGAAAGCGCTCAAAGCCCAGCTCTATCTGCGCCTGCACCGCCACGTGTCTTTTGAACTCTTCCGGATCTCTGCCTTCCAATAAGATCTCATATTTATCATAATATTCTTCTACCAATGTGTCAACATCGCCTTTTGCAGTATCCTTCACATATTCTGCAATTTCATTTACCGGATAAGCGTCAATCTCCCAGCCAAACTTAATCTGGGCCTCCACTTTGTCACCTTCCGTGACGGCCACATTGCGCATATTGTCCGCCACACGCACGACCCGCACATGGCTGCTCTCCATAATTCCGATGGCAGTACGCATCCAGGATGCGATCCGTCCAATCACAGCCTCATCTGCCCAGTGTCCCACGATCACTTTGCGCTCAATGCCCATACGGCTCACAATATGCCCATATTCCCGGTCTCCGTGGGCGGACTGATTTTCATTCATAAAGTCCATATCAATGGTATCATAGGGGATTTCTTCGTTAAACTGGGTATGTAAATGCATCAGCGGCTTCCGGTACTCCTGCAGTCCCAGAATCCAGGACTTGGCCGGGGAGAAGGTATGCATCCAGGTAATCACGCCTGCGCACGTTTCGTCGGCATTGGCCTCATTGAAGGTCTTGCGGATCAGCTCATTGGTGATAAGGGTGGGCTTCCACACAACCTCATACGGCAGCAGGCCGGACTGATTCAGGTGTTCCACGATTTTCCTGGAGTGTTCTGCCACATGAGCCAGGCATGCGTCCCCATATAAATCCTGTGAACCTGTGGCAAACCAGAATTTGTACTGTTTCATTTCTTGTTTCCTCCTTATTTTGATGGTGAAATGGTTAAGTATTCTATTTCGCACCCGTGGACCTTGAATCAGCCACGGATGTTACCCTCAGCCGCCAGGAACCCAAAGGATTCCTTTACCGCAAATCCTTCACTGAATTCCGCTCTGCAAGATACGGCAGAAATTCATAGGATTTTCCCGGCATCTCCCCCCGGATCATGGCCAGCAGATGTTTTGCGGCCTTTTCTCCCAGCTTTTCCTTTGGATGGTGGACAGAGGTAAGGCCCACATCTCCCAGAACCGCCAGGTCCGTGTCATCAATGCTCACCAGCGAGATATCCTCCGGCACAAAGATGCCGTGACGCTTCCAGATCTCCATCAGTCTGGCCGCCGCGCTGTCATTATAACAGAGAATTCCCGTACAGGCTCCCAGGCGCTTTAGTATCTGCTCCTCCATAGGTCCAAAGTCCAAAGCGTCCTCTGTGTCAAACCACAAAACACTCCCCTCCGGCGGCCGGATTCCCCGATCCCGCAGGGCATTCACAAATCCCTGATAACGGCGGACTCCCTGTCCGTCATCCAGCTTAAAGAATCCTCCCACCTGCCTGTGTCCATGATCCAGCAGATACTCGATTCCCATCCGGCCGGCCGCCTCATCCTCTAGAGAAATCATGGGACAGTCAAGCTCCGGATAGCGGCTGTTAAGGAAAAGAATCGGTATCCCTTTCTTTTGAAGCTCCCGGTAAAGGGGTAAGTTGGGATTGGGCAGAGCGCTCTTGGCAGTCTCAATGAGAATCCCTCTCAGATCCTGCTCAAGAAGGCCTCTCAAAACTGCTTCCTCCTTCCAGATCTGATTGCTGGTAAAAGCAATCTGCATCTGAAATCCTTCCATAGACAGCACCTGTTCAATTCCCTGTATGATTCTGGGAAATATATAATTGTCCACATAGGTAGTCACTACCGCAATACGCCTGCTTTTTTTCTGTTCCTCCGCCTCCCGGTCTATTACGTAAGTGCCGCTTCCCTGACGGCCTCTGACAAAACCCCGCTGTTCCAAAAGCTCCAGCGCATTGCGCACAGTCTGACGGCTTACCTGAAACTCCTCCTGCAGACGGATCTCCGGAGGAAGCTTCGTTCCAGGCAGATAAATGCCTTCTGTGATCTTCTGTCTCAATTCTTCTGCAAGTAACTTGTATTTTACCATAAATGCTGGTTTTCCTT
>CATJHO010000104.1 GCA_949740535.1 uncultured Lachnospiraceae bacterium | reverse complement strand
TAAATACTGATCTTCTATGATAATAATGGGGCGAAAGGCTTTAAAATAAGCTTTTCGCCCTTGCTTTATATATAGCAGTTGCAGACGGGTATGTCAAGAGCAGCTGGCGTCAGCCAGCCGTCTTTTGACAGATCTTTATTCATTCTGGCAGACGCCCTTCATACATGATCCCCAATTCTCCATATACCTGCCCCCAGTTCCGGATTGGCATGGTCCATTTTTTCGCAGCTTCAAAGGCTGCCAGATACACGGCCTTCAGCAGAGCCGTATCGCTTGGAAATACGCTCCGCTGGCGGTTGAGTTTCCGGTAAGTGGAATTCAGTGATTCGATCGCATTGGTTGTGTATATGACCTTCCTGACAGCCCCGGAAAACTTGAAGATTGGCGAAACGGCATCCCGGTTGTCCTTCCAGCGTTTCATCGAATTCGGATATTTCGGCGTCCATTTCTCTGTCACACGCTCCAGGGCTTCCAGTGCTTTTTTCTCATCTGCCGCCTGATAGATTGTTTTCAAATCCGCCGCAAAGGCTTTCCTGTCTTTGTCCGGAACGTATTTCAGGGTATTTCTGACCTGATGGACGATGCATCGCTGATATTCGGTCTTTGGAAATGCTGTGGCTGTCGCCTCCTTTATTCCGCTGAGCCCGTCCGCACAGAGGATCAGGATGTCCTTTACACCCCGGTTTTTCAGTTCATTTAACACGGAAAGCCAGTATTTCGAACTTTCACTGTCACCGGCACTGATTGTCAATACCTCTTTGCGTTCTTCCGCATTGATGCCCAGGATGACATAAGCAGCAAGTTTTCGGATCACGCCGTTGTCCCTGACGGAATAATGGATCGCATCTATGTACAGGATGGGGTATACCTCATCTAATGGCCGGTTCTGCCAGTCTTCGATCTGCGGCAGTATCTTGTCCGTAACGTCGGAAATAAAGCCCTCAGATGTCTCAAATCCATAGATGCCTTCAATCGTCTCCGAGATCTGCCGGGTAGTCATGCCCTTTGCATACATAGAAATGATCTTCTGGTCAATATCAGAAATATCTTTCTGCCGTTTTTTGACTACCTGTGGTTGAAAGGTCGACTTTCTCTGTCCTGGGGTATCTCGATCTCCATGGAGCCATAACGGCTGTTTACACGTTTGCGCTTGTAACCGTTTCGGCAGTCATCGCTGTCAGAGCGTTCTGATTTTTCATAGCCAAGATGCCCATCCATTTCTGCCTCCATCATTTATATGTAAACATGACGCTTACGTTAATCCTGCCGGAAAAGCAATATCACTTGGAAATACATTCCTCTGGCGGTTCAACTTTCGATAGGTAGAATTCAGCGATTCTATAATATTTATCGTATAAATCACCTTTCTAATGGTTACGGAAAACCTAAAAATTAGGAAAACAGCATCCCAGGCGGCGCAACATTTCACTCCAGCACTGGCTTTGTGTACGATCTATACGAACTGATTCACACCGGCTCACAATATGTATCAGGATTTTCTGGATCAAAGATTTCATTTGCCCACATC
>CATJHO010000103.1 GCA_949740535.1 uncultured Lachnospiraceae bacterium | reverse complement strand
TTCCGTCCCGTAAGAAGAAGCCCTGGCGGCAAAATCAAAGTCCAGCTCTTCTCCAAAGCCCAGGCAGTCAAGACTCTCAGAGAAAGACTCTATTCCCATAGAAACCGCGGCCTTGGCAAAATATATATTATCGGAATAAATCATGGCATTTTCCAGATTCTTCACCGGGCAGTCCTTCAATGTGGTCACATAGTAATCTCCCCAGCTGGAATCCTTCTGCCAGCTTAATCCCTCATTCTTCACATCTGCATCCGGATCCAGACTTCCGGACGTCAGCGCTGCTGCCGCTGTGACAGGCTTAAAGACCGAACCAGGCACCCACGCAGCCAGAAAACGGTTGTACAGAGGCTGAGCCTCATCATTGTTAAGCGCTTCCCAGGCACTGGAAGTATAGCCCATCACAAAATCATTGGGATCATATGCCGGACTGCTGGCCAGGGCAAGCACGCCGCCGCTCTCAGGATCCAGCGCCACGGCACAGCCCTCGTCCCCTTCAAGCTCCTGATAGAGGTGCTGCTGGAGGATAATATCGATGGTCAGAACCACATCCCGGCCGTCCTCAGCCGGTTTCTCCAGCACGGTATCCTTCACATCTCCCAGCTCGTTGATAATCTGAATCACATACCCGTCTCTGGGACGTAAAATATCTTCATAAAGCCGTTCTGCTCCCGCTTTCCCTACGACACTGTTCCGGTTATATCCCTGCCCTCTGCGTTCTTCCAGCTCTTCTGCCGTTATGTTCTGTACATAACCGGTCAGCTGGGCCGCCTTCTCTCCAAAGGGATAATACCGTACCGTGGTATCCGTAATCAGAACTCCCGGAATCGTAAGAAGCTTCTCCTTGAGCTCATAGGCATCCTTGGAAACCGTGCGCAGGGGTACGAAGGTGTCATCCCGGACCCAGCCGGCATTGAGCTCCTTCTCGATCCGCTCCACGCTGATCTCCAGAATCTCGGAAAGCTGCGAAAGCGCTTCCTCCCGGTTCTCGGAAAGCTTACCGGGAACCAGGCCTACGGAAGAAGCCGTCCCCTCTCTGGCCAGGGCCGTCTGATTCCGATCATAGATATTTCCCCGCTTGGCCGCGATGGTCTTCACCCGAACCTTGTCCGAATTGTAAAGGCCCGGAAAAATATCCTGACTGTCCCAGCTCATTTTGTAAGCGCCTTCTTCATCCTTTGTAAAAATCGCCACTGTATTGAAACTGAGCTCTCCGGCCAGGGTATCCATGGTCAGGGAATACTTGACTCTCTGGGTGGCCGCCTTTTTATCCTTGTGCCCGTCCTCCCGCTCGTCTATATCCACCTGAATATTCATGGCTTCAATTCCGCCATAAATATTCCGGTAACGCTCTACGTAAGTCTCCGGATCTATGGAAGCCTTCGCTTCTTTTGTCAGATAGGTATACATTTCCTCATAGTTTTCTTCATTCAATAACGCAATATATTCCATAAGCAGTTCTTCCGGCTGAGGCTCCTTCTTCCCGCATCCTGTAAGAACACTCAGCGCCAGCATAAGAATCACTGCCTTTATCCCCAGTTTTATTCCCTGTCCCATTTAATGCTCCTTACCCATCCTCTGTTTTATTTTAGCATTTTCATCCCGCTGTTACAAGACCCCCTGATAGAGATAGCGGATCGGCGTAATGCTCTCATCCTCCGGGCAGAATACAGAAATACCGGGACCCGTAATCTCATTGTCCGGAAATTCTCCTGGGACTGTTATGGTTCCGCTTGGATTGATGTATCGGATCCCTTCTGTGTTGTACCCCCAGTTTCTCACGCCATAGTAGAGAATCCCATACGTATCCTGCCGCCAGTCTGCCACTGTATCCTCAAGGGGAATCACCTGCATGGCCTTGAGCAGCGGTTCCAGATCCTTTTCCTCATCAAACACAGGCTCTCCCCCGTAACCATGGAGATAAATATCAATCTTGTCCGATCGGCTGGCATTGTAGGAAATCAGATACGTGTCCACAAAATTTCCCTGGGAATCAAATCCCTGTATAAAGGTATCCAGGCTCTCCACCGTTCCGTCTGCTGCAAAATGAAGATTCAAGCTGTTTACCAGGCAGAGTTTCTCCGGAAGCTCCACCCTGGTCTCAATATCCTTAAGAATTCCATCCAGCCCGTCCCGATAAATATTGTTATGAACCAGCACTGCCTTCCGCCTGTTTTTCAGCTCCTGCACAACCCAGGACAATTTACCATTATAAGGCACTGCGCTCCAGCCCGCATAAAAGGCCCCTGCCAGAGTGGTCCCTGCCAGCAGACATGCCACAGGAACCTTCCAGAACTGTGTGGCAGAAATCCCTCTCTGGGTCAGCTTTACCTCCAGATATTCCTTGTTTTTCTGCAAAAACATCTCCGTATGCAGCCAGATAAACCGATGACCCTTCAGAAAAATCTGAATGTCATCTCTTTTCTTCCGGTACCAGCGGATCTCCTCATAGTCAAATTCCGTTCCGTCCGGCAGCTTCACCTGATTGTCTTTCAGCCACAGCTCCCCAAAGATTTCCTGGGTGCTGTTTCTTTTATAGAGAGACCGCTCTATCAGGTAAACAAACAGGCAGCCCAGGAAAAACAATCCGCATGCCATAAGAACCGGCAGATTCCTGCGCACCCCGCCATAACGGCAGAGTCTGCACAGACAGAACCAGGCCAGACAATAGACGCCCAGGAACCAGGGACTGCACAGGCGCCGTAAAAATAACAGCCGGTTCAGATTTCGTTTCCATTTTTTCATATTCCAGTACCACAGTATCCTTTTTCTGCACATCTCATGTTCATCTGCGTGTCACATAGCCGTCAAATATCCAGCTCTCTCCCATATCCTCCGAGTGGTATCGTGCCTTGGTGCCTCCCAGCTCAGAATATTCTTCCATGGTGATGTAGAGTTTTAGTTCCGGCCCGCCGTCCCACTCCGGCGGATAGGCCATGCAGTAGCCCATAGCTCCCAGCAGGCTTCGATACTCGATCCATTCTTCCTGCCCGGCCATCCGTTCCAGCGCATAGTCCTCTGCCAATTCTACCGGAATATCCGGCAGTTCCTGCCGTTCCCAGGTATCACCTCCGTCAGCTGTCCGGTACAGATCCGGATCCTGGGAGCTACGAATGGTCAGAAATCCAACCTCCGGGGTAAGGAACTCCGCCCCTGTGGTCAGAGAATGGCCTTCATTTGGTCCCGGACCTGCCGGACCTATCTCTTTCCAGGTCTTTCCGCCGTCTTCCGTCCGAAAGAGGGTGCTTGCCTCCTGATACATAGTCCGATCGCTGGTCACAACCAGAAATCCATGCTGAGGATCCGGAAAAGACAGGAAGAGCCGTCGTACGCTGACATATGCATGGGTGACAACACTGGTATCCCAGGTGAGCCCCTGGTCCGTGGAACAGGACACCGTAACCGGGATTTCCCCAGAACCGCCGTAGGCAAAAGCAGTCATAGTTTCAGATATGACATAGCTCTTATCCTGGGGACTGTACAAAATTCCATCCATCTGATCCCCTCTGGCTGTCAGCTTTTCCAGCGCAATGGGAACTTCACGCCAGTTCTTTCCATTATCCCAGGTGATCTCAGTGACGCCGTTCAGCGTTTGTACCCGGCCTTTGGGTCTCTGCCAGAAATCTATCTCGCCAAACTCGTGGTATTGGACGGAAAACCTGTCTTCCCCACAGGCCTTCTCTGCCTCGGAAAGCTCTGCCACACCCACTAATTCATAGAGATTCTCCTTCACCCTTCGAATATGAAGGGCCCAGTCATGGTAAAGGTACTCACAGCCATCCTCATACCCCGTCCCGCCTCCCAGCGCTTCCTTCATGGCCCTGGTCTCTGCCTCATCTGTCATAAACTGCCGGAACCGGACAGCGTAGACGAATTCCTCCTCATTTCCCAGCAGAAGACAGCTCTCCCGGATCTCGACTCCCGTACTGCCCGTCACAAACCGGGATAATTCTGGTTCCTTTTGGCTTCCCCGCTCCTGGTTTTCATAGTACATCACATAGCGGAACAGAAAATCCGGCACTGCCCGCCAGTATTCATATGGGTTATCTATCTGCCAGGGCCCCACAGCCTGCCTCTCTTCTGGCGGAACAGGACCCTCCTCCTCAGACAGCGCTGTCAGATGTTCCTCTCCCCAGTCATCTGCAGCTTCCACCGCTGCCATGGACTCTGCCGCCTTTGCCGTGAAGCTCTCCGGCAGCTCAAATCCATTATAAATATTCACTTCCGGAGCCGGTTTCTGTTCATAACGAATCTCCTGGAAGGTAAACATACCGAAGCTCAGCACCAGCACGACAGTCTCCACCCCCAGCAGCAGACAGAACAAGGCTCCCAGGTATCCAGGCCGTTCTCTCTCATCCATCACCACTGCAAGCCTGGCTTCCATCACTGCCCGGCTGTTATAGAAATAGGCAGAGTATGGCAGTTCCCGGCTGCGGCTTTTCTTCAGACTGTCGATCAGCAGCTGGCCGTAGGCACTTCGTGCCATACCGCTTTTTCCCTCAACTGCCTTCTGATCACAGGCCGTCTCCACATCCCGGAATGCCGCTCCTTTCAGGAAATACATCAACGGCTGATACCAGAGCAGGCAGGTTCCTGCTGTAAAGAGCAACTTATACCACATATCACGGCTTCTGACATGGATATACTCATGAAGGAATATCATCCGCAGGGCGTCGGAACTATATTCTTCCTCCGGAATCAGCAGAATCTGGCTGGAAAAGCCAATCACCATAGGTGTCTCTACCGCACTGCTCCGGTACAGGGGAAGCGCGTTTTTGCATCCCGCCTCTTTTGCTGCCTGAAGATGAATTCCCTGTATCCAGGTCTCCTCCACCGGACAGATACCCCGGAGAGCCTTTTTGCGGAAATTCTGATAGGAATGAATCTGCCACAAAGCCGTAAGCAGCGCTCCGGCCAGCAGAAACGGCCGGATATCGGGGAACGGCAGAACTGCCAGTCTTGGGAACACACGGTACAGGACCAGCTTCAGGTTCACATATAACCTGCCAATCCCCCAGCAATGAGCCAGCAGTAACTGCACTGCCAGCAAAAACCACACAACTTTTCTGTATTTTGCCTGAAGCATCTATTGTTCCCCCTTCTTCTGGTTCAGAAATTCCTGAAGCTCATATAGATCCCGGTCCGTAAGCCCCTCGCCGTCGCTTAAGGCTGTCATAAAATTCTTCACAGAGCCCTGAAAAAGACGCTTCCAGATGCTCCGGCTCTCAGCCTGCAGATAAGCGTCTCTGGATATCAGAGCTTCATATACATTGTTCCTCCCCTGCTTCCGCACTCCCACAAAACCCTTTTTCTGCAGTCTCGTCAAAAAAGACAGCACCGTCGTGGAAGAGAGCTTCCGATCCGCCGGAAGATACGCCTCGATCTCCGTGCGGGTCACCGCTTTTTCTGCTTCCCAGATAATCATCATTAATTCCAGTTCTGAATCTGGCAGTCTGCGCATAGTACCTCCTATTCCAGTTCCGCAGCATTCATTTCGTACATGCTTGACAGAAGGATTTCCAGTCACAATTTCTTGTGCCTGGAAATTCTTCTATGTACTCCTTGAACGCTGCTGTTCAGGGCTTTTCCAGTTCCGCAGCATTCATTTTGCCCCTAACCCTCTGATCTATTTTCGGCAAATGTAGAATATTGTTACACTTATTCTACATTTGCCGAAGATATTTGTCAAGAGCTGCCTTTCTTCTATTCAAACCGTTCTTTCTGTCCTGCCGTTACCTTCCGGCTGACCGCTTCTGCGCTTTGTTCACAATTATGTAATAGGCCGGTGTCACGCAGATCACGCTTCCCAGCCAGGCGGCAGGCTCTGCGAAGAACAGGCCTGTCTCTCCCATCAGCCTGGGAAACAGCAGCGCCACTGACACGCGCCCCACGCATTCCAGCAGACCTGCTGCCATAGGCACCAGCGTATTACCCATGCCCTGAACGGCCGAGCGGTACACATGCAGAGCATAGAGAATGATCAGCGGAACGCTAAGGACAACCAGGTACCGGAAAGCCAGTTCCAATACCTGAGAGGCATTGCCGTCTGCGTTGGAAATAAACAGCATTAACAGATATCGGCCAAACAGCAGCATGCTCACAGAAATACTGACGGCAAACACTGCCGACAGCTTCATGGCACTTTGCATTCCCTTTCGGATCCGCTTTAGATTGCGGGCCCCCCAGTTCTGTCCCATATAGGTAGCTGTGGCAAACCCAAAGGAAATAGCCGAGCTTTCCAGCAGGCCGTACAGTTTATTCGTTGCCGTAAACGCCGCCACAAACAGGGAGCCAAAGCCATTGATTACAAACTGAAGAATAATTCCTCCTATAACAATCGCCACATGAGACAGCGCCAGGGGCGTTCCCAGCATCAACAGCCGCCGGCATACAGAAGCGTCAAAGCTCCAGTCCTTTCTGCCGGGTACCGCAGGCAGTCTCCTGATCGTCCAAAGACAGTACAAAAAAGCAATCAGCTGTGAAAAAATCGTGGCAATTGCCGCTCCGGCAATTCCCCAGCGGAGTCCCATAACAAGAAGCAGATCCAGGCCAATATTCAGCACAGCCGCGATAATCATTCCAATCAAAGGTGTTTTTCCATCTCCAAAGGAACGGAGTACTGCCGCTGCCATATTGTACATCATGACAATCAAGGTTCCCCCATACATAATGGCCACATAGACCCGCGCACCCTCATAAATATCCGCCGGCGTCTTCAGAATCTGCAGAATGGGTTCTGCCAGCAGAGGAAACACCACTGAAATCAGCGTACCTGTCACAAGGCAGAGCAGGGCTGACATGGCAATGGATTTTCTTGTGTTTTTTTCATTTCCCTCCCCGATGTTCTGGGTGATCAGCACCGCAAAACCCTGGGTCAGAAACTGAACCGGCCACAGCACAAGCCAGTAGATCCAGTCAGTGGCTCCCAGAGACGCCAGGGCGTCCAGCCCCACTCCCTGCCCCACAATCACCGTATCCGTAATCATATACAGCTGCTGGCCCAGATTTCCCAATATCAAAGGCAGGGCAAATGAAAAAATCAGCTTTGTGGGCTCTCCCTTTGTCATATCCTTTACTCTGCTCATGCTCTGTGTCCTTCCCTTGCCGCAATTCATTTCCTCTTTGGTCCATGTGAAAAGCCGGATTTATTGACATATATTTTCTGTTCTACCTCGGATTCCCCATAAAAAAGAGCGCAATGGTTCCTGGGCCGGAATGAGCCCCGATGGTAGGTCCTACATGGTTAATCACAAATTTCTCCACGCCGAACCGCTCCTGCACCAGCTTCTTGACATACCCTGCATCCTCCAGGCAGTCTCCATGGCTGATAAATACTTCCGGATTGTCAAAGCCCTGCATCTGCTCTCCCATCCGATCCACCAGAGCTGTCAGAGACTTCTTTCTGCCCCGGACTTTGCCGACAGCAATGAGATGCCCCTCATTATCCACATGGAGAATGGGCTTGATATTGATCATGGTTCCCACAACAGCCGTTGCTTTGGATACCCGGCCGCCCCGGTGAAGATGGAACAGATCATCCACGGTAAAATTATGGCACAGATACAGTTTATGCTCCTCCACCCAGGCAGCCGTCTCATCCAGAGACTTCCCGGCCTCCTTCATCTGAACAGCTTTGTGTACCAGAAGTCCCTCTCCCAGAGAAGCGCACAGCGAATCCAGCACTACAATCTTCTGCTCCGGAAAATGCCCCTCCTCACGAATCTCCTCTGCTGCAATCCTGCCGCTGTTACAGGTTCCGCTTAAGCCGGAAGAAAATGCTATATAGAGTACATCCTTTCCCTGCTCCAGACAGGCTGTGAATGCGGTTTTGGCCTGTTCCGGGTTTACCTGAGAAGTGGTCGGCATAGAGCCGGAACGCATCCGGTTATAGAATTCTCCCACTTCCAGCGGATGCTCCCGGTCATAGGTCTCACCGTCCAGAATATAGCTCAAAGATATCACCTCAAGCCCGTGAGACCGGATGTAATCCTCCGGAAGATCTGCCATATTATCTGTCATAATTACATAGTCATTCATAATCTTCTCCTTAATTTCAGTTCTGCAGTTCTCTGCTGTATTTAGTAGTTCCCCAATATCTTCATATTCAGTGCCTCTTCCCGGATTCCACGCAGGGCGTTTTTCACAGCGCTGTCATTCAGGTTCCCCTCAAAATCCACAAAGAAATGGTACTCCCAGTTCCGATCCGCAATAGGCCGCGACTCGATCCGGCACATATTCAGGTTATTGAAAATAAAATGAGACAGCACGTTGTAAAGACAGCCGCTTTCATGGCTTACTTCAAAGCAGATACTCACTTTCCCTGCATTTTGGCAGAAAATCCGCTGATTGGTTACAATGAGAAAACGGGTGGAATTCTGGCCGCTGAAGTTGATGCCTTCTTTTAAAACCTTAAGGCCATGCTGTTTTCCTGCCAGCGTGCTTGCAATGGCTGCCTGGGTCTTGTCCCCGTCCTCTGCCACTTTCTGTGCTGCCACTGCCGTATTTAACAGACTGATCTGCTGCCACTGCCGGTTCTCATCCAGATACTTGGCGCACTGCATCAGTCCCTGGGGATGGGAGTACACTCTGCAGATGTCCGAAAGTTCTGCATCCCTTGTCCCCAGCAGTGCATGGCGGATGGTCAGCACCTGTTCCCCTACAATATAATTGTCAAATTCCTGAAGCAGATCGTAATTGTCGTTTACAATCCCCGCGGAGGAATTCTCAATGGGAAGCACTGCATAATCTGCCATCCCCTCTGCAATGGCCTCCATGGCATCCCGCCAGCGCTCCACATGGAAGTGATTGACATCCTCCCCAAAGTACTCAAACATAGCCTGCTGGGCATAAGCGCCTTCCACGCCCTGGTAAACCACCCGGACATTCTTCTTCTCCAGCTCCTCCACCATCACAAAGGGCAGACGTCCGACAGCCTGCTGCTCCATCCGCTGGTACTGAAGCTTCCGGCTCATGGCCATCATCTGGTTGTACAGCTCTTCCACCCCATGACGGTTGAATGCATTGTGGGTCATGGCCTGTACCGCCTGGATCTTCTGTTTCTCCCGCTCCTTGTCCAGAATCTTCTTTCCCACAGATACCTTATATTCCGCAACCTCCTCGGAAACTGCCATCCGCTGTTCAAAGAGCTTTACCATCTGCTCGTCAATCTCGTCAATTTCCTTTCTAAGCTCTGCCAGATCTCTCATCCTTCTGCTCCTTTAATTCTCGTACTTATTCCTGTTTTGCAGTCTTGCTGCTGCCTCTGCTCTCATTTTCCGGAACGCAGCCACTCCCTCTGGTTCTTAACTTCCCGGATAAGGCCTCCCAGATATGACAGGGAGCCAAAGGCCAGAATCATATCATCCTTCCCCGCATACGCCCTGGCCTTCTCAACTGCTTCGCGGATGCTGTCTGCCGCTTCCACTTGGGGATTGTACTGTCTCACGGCCTCTGCCAGCTCCTCTGCCGGCAGGGCTCTTGGATTGTCCGGTGTTTCTATAGCAAGAATCCGGTCTGCCTCCGGCGCAAGCCTGCTCATGATATAATCGTATTCTTTGTCTGCCAGCACGCCCACGATAAATATCTTCCGCTTCTTCGGCACATAGCATTGCAGGGTCTCCAGGAGCCGGTCTGCCGCATCCCGGTTATGGGCTCCGTCCACCACAAACAGCGGATTCTCATCCACTATGGTAAAACGTCCCGCCCAGCGGGTATTCTTAAGTCCCCTGCGCACGGCCTCCTCCGGAACCGGATACCCAAGCTCCGTCAAAGCCTGTACCGCCTCTATGGCTGCAGCCGCATTTTCCATCTGACAGCTTCCCAGAATCCCAGGCTTCAGATCCCGCTGCCCTTTGTAGGCAAAGCTCTGTTCCGACAGGCTTAGATGCACCTCTGAAATATCTTCTCTCTGCACCTGATAATAAGAAGCTCTCTGGCTATGGCATACTTCCTCCAACACTCTGCGTACTTCCGGCTTCTGCACCGTGCTGACCACCTTCGTATCCGGTTTAATAATCCCAGCCTTCACCCTGGCAATCTCCTCCAGCGTATTTCCCAGAAAGCCCATATGATCCATACTGATGGACGCAAATAGAGATACCAGCGTCGTCTTCACCACATTGGTGGCATCCGTCAGACCGCCCATACCCGTCTCAAGCACCACCAGTTCACAGTTCATCTCCCTAAAATACAGAAATGCCAGGGCTGTCTCCACTTCAAATGTGGTGGGATGGTTCCGTCCCTCTTTCACCATTTCCCGGCACGCCGTATAGATCCGCTCCGTCAGCCGGGCTGCCGCTTCCTCTGTGATATACGCCTCGTCTACCTGAATCCGCTCCCGATAGTCAAAAATCACAGGAGAAATGTACCGTCCCACCCGGTAACCCGCTTCTTTCAGTATAGAAGACACATAGGCCAGGGAAGAGCCCTTGCCGTTGGTACCTGCAATATGTATAAACTTCAGTTCATCCTGTGGATTTCCCAGCCTTTCCATCAGCTCTGTGATATTCTCAAGGCCCAGAACTGCGCCATATTTTGCTGTGTCGTCTATAAATGCTCTCGCTTCTTCGTAAGTCATTATATTTTACCCGCCCTGCTTCTTTTCATTATAATTCCTCACCCTCTCTTGACAAGGGTATCGTCTGCATATCCTATACGTCTGCAGTACTTGTTCCATTATAGTATACCGTCCCCCGCATTTCAATAAAATTTCTTCTCCTCCCATTTCAGCTCCTTTCGCATCTATTGTAAGCTTTCAGCAAACCAGCCCTTTTCTAAACATCCCCTGTAGATTTTCAGGGATATCTTTTCATCTTTCCGCACATACTACCCGCATGAAAAATAAATTTATCCTTTGCGGACTCATGGGCTGGTGTCTGGAAATCTTCTGGACAGGCCTCAAATCCTTTCAGCGGCGGCAGATGAAGCTGGAAGGCCGCTCTTCCATCTGGATGTTTCCCATCTATGGAATGGCCGCTTTTCTCTCGCCCGTCTCTCACTGGATTCGAAATAAAGGGACGCTGTTTCGGGGGAGCGTCTACACCTGTGCCATATTTCTCACAGAATTCATCACCGGAAGTCTGCTCAAAAAACGTAATATGTGTCCCTGGGATTACAGCCAGGCCCGCTTTAACATCGGCGGCGTCATCCGCCTGGACTACGCTCCCGTCTGGTTTCTGACCGGACTCCTCTATGAGAAAATGTTCAAGCGCATTTAAAATTCTTGCAAAATTGCCTGCATACACCTATAATAGTCATGTTATGAATTCTATTAAAACAGGCTGTGCAGCAAGAAGCAGGAGGTAAATGTCATGAGCACGGAACAAATTCCTTATAAAATATATCTTGATGAAAATGAAATGCCAAAGGCATGGTATAATCTGCGTGCCGATATGAAGCAGAAACCGGCGCCCCTTTTAAATCCCGCTGATCTTCAGCCCATGAAGCCGGAAGCCCTGGCAGATGTTTTCTGTGAGGAGCTGATTGCGCAGGAGCTGGACTGTGACACACCATATTTTGAAATTCCGGAGGAAATCCGCAATTTTTATAAGATGTACCGTCCATCCCCCCTGGTCCGCGCCTATTGTCTGGAAGAAAAGCTGGACACGCCTGCAAAGATCTATTACAAGTTTGAAGGCAACAATACCAGCGGCAGCCACAAACTGAATTCCGCCATCGCTCAGGCTTATTACGCCAAAAAACAGGGCCTTAAGGGCGTGACCACCGAAACGGGAGCCGGTCAGTGGGGTACGGCCCTTTCTATGGCATGCTCCTACTTTGACCTGGACTGCAGGGTATATATGGTTAAATGTTCCTACGAGCAGAAGCCCTTCCGCCGTGAAGTCATGCGGACCTACGGTGCGTCCGTAACTCCCTCGCCGTCCATGGAAACCCAGGTAGGCAGGAAAATCCTTGCCGAGCACCCCGGCACTTCCGGAAGCCTTGGCTGCGCCATTTCCGAAGCAGTGGAAAAGGCTGTATCCAGTGAGGGATACCGCTATGTATTGGGCAGTGTGCTCAATCAGGTACTTCTTCATCAGTCCGTCATCGGTCTGGAGACCAAGGCGGCTCTTGATAAATATCATATAAAACCTGATATTATCATTGGTTGCGCCGGAGGCGGTTCAAACCTGGGCGGTCTCATCGGACCCTTTATGGGCGAAAAGCTCCGTGGAGAAGCAGACTACCGCATGATCGCGGTTGAGCCTGCATCCTGTCCCAGCTTTACCCGCGGCGTATATGCCTATGATTTCTGCGATACCGGAATGGTCTGCCCCCTTTCCAAAATGTACACATTAGGCTGTGACTTCATTCCCTCCGCCAGCCATTCCGGCGGTCTCCGCTATCACGGCATGAATTCCACACTGTCTGAGCTGTATCATCAGAATCTGATGGAGGCAGTCAGCGTGAAGCAGACAGAGGTCTTCGAAGCTGCCGAATACTTTGCAAGAATCGAGGGAATCCTGCCGGCGCCGGAAAGCTCTCATGCCATCCGTATTGCCATTGACGAAGCAGTCAAGTGCAAAGAAACCGGGGAAGAGAAGACCATCGTGTTCGGCCTCACCGGCACGGGCTATTTTGATTTGACCGCTTACGAGAAATTCCATGAGGGACAGATGGACGATTATCTTCCCACAGATGAGGAACTGGCAGTTTACCGCAATAAACTTCCCAGGGTTTAGCAACGCATCTCTTTGTTCTGCCAGATATGAATAAGCTCCCTTACAGGCAGCGGGTTTTTCTTCTTTCACCTGCCCGAAAGGGAGCTTATCTCTCTGGAACAGCGCTTCCTTTTTACATGTGCTTCCCTTCAGATCCCGTATATTCCTGTCCGAAGAGGATAAAAACTCCTATATTCATCACTTCTTAAGATTTTGTTGATAAATTTTAAAGAACTTTTCCACCTTTTCCTGTTATATTTAAAAAAATATGATAAACTGTCACTGATAAGCCTCTGGGGTATATCCCTTTATGCACATAATACATGTGCGAATTAATGAAAGGAGTTTTCTTACTATGGCAGCTAAAATTCTGGTTGTTGACGATGAGCAGGAAATCGCAGATCTGATAGAACTGTACCTGTCCAACGAATCCTACGAAGTACATAAATTCTACAACGGCGAAGATGTGCTGTCCTATCTGGAAAATGATACCCCGGATCTGGCCATTCTGGACGTCATGCTTCCGGACATGAGCGGCTTCTCCATCTGTCAGAAAATTCGGGAAACATGGAATTTCCCCATCATTATGCTCACTGCCAAGGATGAAGAGATCGACAAAATTACCGGCCTCACTCTGGGAGCAGACGATTACATCACCAAGCCCTTCCGGCCGCTGGAGCTGATCGCGCGGATCAAAGCCCAGCTGCGCCGCTTCACCAAGTACAACAATCTGCCCGTTCAGGAAACAGATACCAACACCATCACCATTTCCGGTCTGGTGATCAACAAACAGAATCATACCTGTACCCTGAACGAAAAGCCTCTGGCTCTGACGCCCACGGAATTCTCCATCCTCTGGAGTCTGTGCCAAAACCGGGGTGAGGTAGTCAGCTCCGATCGTCTTTTCTTTGATGTCTGGGGTGAAAAATACTACAGCAGCAATAACAATACCATTATGGTGCACATCCGTCATCTGCGGGAAAAAATGAACGATTCCAGCGAAAAGCCCAAATATATCAAGACTGTGTGGGGAGTGGGGTACAAAATTGAGTAGAAAAAATGTACGGAAAAGTAATTACTATCTGTTTGAACGGAAAATGATGCAGAAAATGTTTTCTCTCATCTTCATTTCCATTGTTCTGGTGCTTCTGCTTCGAGAACTGCTCCGCGGGCGGTTCGGGGAGGCCGTGGTAACCTTTCTTGCCAGCAGATTCCAGCTGCAATACACGGATGCCCTCTACATCTACGAAACCACCTTCCGGGAGCATCTGGACATGATCCTCTGCGTCACCATCATCATCGCGCTGATTTTCGTGTTCCGTTATTCCATCCGGTGGGTTACCGGATATTTTGACCAGATCTCCCAGGGCTGCGACGCTCTTCTGGAGGAATCCAAGGAGCTCATCTCCCTCTCGCCGGAAATGAGTTTCCTGGAACTGAAACTGAACGAATGCAAAAATATCTTGGAGAAACGGGAGCGGGATGCCCGTCAGGCCGAACAGCGCAAGAACGATCTGGTGGTCTATCTGGCTCATGACATCCGCACCCCTCTGACCTCTGTGATCGGTTATCTGGATCTGATGAAGGAAGCCCCGGATCTGCCCGTCGAACAGCGTGCTAAATATCTGTCCATTACCCTGAACAAGGCTTACCGGCTGGAGCAGCTTATCAATGAATTCTTTGAAATTACCCGTTTTAATCTCCAGTCCATCCCTTTAAGCCGGGAAAACCTGCATCTCTCCTATATGCTGCAGCAGATGGTGGAAGAATTCTATCCCATTCTCTCCCCTGCCGGGAAAACCGCACGGGTAAGAGTGCCAGAGGAGCTGGTTCTGCCCGGAGATCCGGACAAGCTGGCACGGGTATTTAACAATATTTTGAAAAATGCGGCAGCCTACAGTTATCCGGACACTGCCATTGAAATTCAGGCCTGGCAGAATGGAGAGCGGATCCATATCACTTTTACCAATCAGGGTCCTGTGATTCCGCCGGAAAACCTGAATTCCATCTTTGAGAAATTCTATCGTCTGGACAGCGCCCGTTCTTCTGCCACCGGCGGAGCCGGTCTGGGACTTGCCATCGCCAAGGAGATTATCAACGCCCATCAGGGGACGATTTCTGCCTCCAGTGATGAAACGGGGACTGTATTTTCCATTACACTGCCTGCTCCTGCGCAAGAGCCGGCTGGCACAAAAGCAGCAGATAGCAATGCCTCTTAGCATATTTAGAAAAAAATAAAATATTCTTAATTCATTCTTAAGCTTCCCAACAGAGAATCTACATATTTTTCACCTGCAGGCCTGATACCATAAAAATATGGTATGGGCCTGTATTTTTGTGACAATACTGTCACTGAAAAGTCATATTCCTGTCACCAGAATCTTCTACAATAAAAAGGAATCGGCCCCTGCCTGTAACATCACAGTCAATTAAGGCAATACAGGCTGTGAAATATTACATACAGAGAAAGGATATCATAACCATGGAAAATAAAACTGTAATTGCTATTTTATTCGGCGGCTGCTCTACAGAGTATGAGGTTTCCCTCCAGTCTGCCCATTCCGTTATTTCTTATATTAACCAGGAAAAATATAAAGTCCACCTCATCGGCATTACCAGAGAGGGAACCTGGCTGTATTACCAGGGGGATCTGGACCGTATTCCGGCAGATACCTGGGCTTCCGCAGACTGCTCTCCGGTCATGCTCTCTCCCAACCGGACCGATCACGGCCTCTATCTCATGCATGGCGGCGAAATCGAACTGATCCGGCTGGATGCTGTTTTCCCGGTACTCCACGGAAAAAACGGCGAGGACGGCACGGTACAGGGCCTCTGCGAGCTGGCGGGCATTCCCGTGGTGGGCTGCGGCATGAAGAGCTCTGTTCTTGGCATGGACAAACATCTGGCCCATACTCTGGTAAATCTAGACGGCATTGAGGTTCCCAAGTCTGTGCTCTTCCGCCGTATGCCCACAGAGACGGAGCAGTTCTCCATGACGGAGCATTTAAACTATCCTCTGTTTGTGAAGCCGGTAAAAGCCGGCTCCTCCTTCGGCATCACCCGGATCGAAAATCCAAGCCAGCTGGAGGAGGCCATTACCCTGGCCTTTTCCCACGACGACAGCGTAATTGTGGAAGAGTCTATCCCTGGTTTCGAGGTGGGCTGCGCGGTCCTTGGAAACAGTGATCTGATTTTGGGAGAACCGGATGAAATTGAACTCTCCCAGGGCTTTTTTGACTATACGGAAAAATACACGCTGAAAACCTCCCACATCCACATGCCTGCCCGGATCAGCCGGGAAACGGCGGAACGGATCCGGGAGACCGCAGGCCGTATTTACCGTATACTCTCCTGCAAGGGCTTTGCCCGTGTGGATTTGTTCCTGACCCCTGACGGACGGCTGGTTTTCAATGAAGTAAATACCATCCCTGGCTTCACATCCCACAGCCGTTATCCCAATATGCTGAAAGGCATCGGCATGACCTTTGAGGAAATTGTGGATGCCCTGATCCGACTGGCGGTAGAACCATGAAAAAGATCACACTGAACCGGGAGCAGATATTTCAGGGAAATCTGCTTCTGGTCAATGAACACAATCCTCTGCAGCATACGGTTCCTTCTGAACAGATCCGGCCTCTGGAGCGCCCTGCCGTCCAGCCGGCGGCTTCAGGCAGTCCGTCCGGCCGCCAGCCAGTCTGTATGGAACGCAAGGCGGCTCTGGTTCTGGAGACCCTTCTGGCTGCCATCGGGAGCGGATCCGCTCTGGTTTCTGTCAGCGGTTTCCGCAGCCATACGGAGCAGGAAGCAATCTACCATTCTTCCCTTGCAGAGCACGGAGCCGATTTTACCAGAAGCTATGTGGCACTTCCCGGCTGCAGCGAGCACGAGACAGGTCTGGCCATTGACCTGGCCCTCAACCAGGAACCCATTGATTTTCTGTGTCCCTGTTTTCCAAAAGACGGCATCTGTGGACGCTTCCGGGAAAAGGCTGCTGCTTACGGCTTTATTGAACGGTACCAGGAGGGAAAAGAAACACTCACAGGAATCGCCCCGGAACCCTGGCATTTCCGGTATGTGGGCATTCCCCATGCCTCTGTCATGGCCTTCCACAATTTCTGCCTGGAGGAATATCTGGATTACCTTACCAGCTTTCCCTATGAAGGAAAGCACCTGGAAATCCGTGTCGAAAATAAGGCTTTTGAACTGTTCTATGTGGAGGCTGAAACGGATATCACAGAGATTACTCTGCCCGGCTATCTGCCTTTTCAGGTATCCGGCGATAATCAAAAAGGCTTTATCTTTACCCTTTGGAGGTAGCTATGAACGAAAAACATTTTTATCCCCTGGCCGATTATTTCAAGCTTCTGGCCGCTGTGCTGGTAATCGCCATCCACACCTCTCCTCTCACTTCTGTAAGCCCGGAAGCGGACTATATTCTCACGCGGGTGATTGCGCGGACTGCTGTACCCTTCTTTTTCATGGTAACGGGATATTTCATTCTTCCAGGGGCAGTCACAGACGGGAGGCGGGCTCTGAATTACCTGAAGCGGATCGGCCTTATTTATCTCCTTTCGCTTCTGCTCTATCTCCCTGTGGGCATCTATGCGGGGCATTTTAAGAATGCCGGCATTGCGGCCGTTTTGAAAATGATCTTTCTGGACGGAACCTTTTACCACCTGTGGTATCTTCCGGCCCTGATCCTCGGCTTCGGCCTGATGGTCTGGCTGCTTCGGGGACTTCCGGTCCCCGCCGCCGGTATTGTCTGCAGCCTCCTTTATATCACAGGACTTTTCGGAGACAGTTATTATGGAATGATTCCGGAATCTTCCTTTGTTTATACCTTTTATCAGGGCCTGTTCCATGTATTTGCCTACACCCGCAACGGACTGTTTTATGCGCCTGTATTCCTGCTGCTGGGATATGTGCTCACCAAACACCGGCCTTCCTTTGCTCTCTCCATGGCGGGCCTTGGATGCTGTTCTGCTCTTCTTCTGGGGGAGGGAATTATCCTGAAGCTTCTGGATGTGCAGCGCCATGACAGTATGTATCTCTTCCTGCTTCCGGTGATGTATTTTCTCTTCACTGCCCTGTTAGAGCATGAAGAAGCAGAACCCAGGAAGCTCTTTCCTAGGGGACTGCCGCTGCTGGTCTATCTTCTACACCCCCTCTTTCTGCTTCTGGTGCGGGCCGGAGCGAAGGTGACGGGGCTTTCTGTCTTTGTGGACAACAGTCTGGCACACTTTTTGGCCGTGGCAGTTTCCACGTTTGCAGGCTCCTGGCTCTTACTCAAACTTTTATCACGAATTTCCAGGAAACCTGTTTCCCGGAAACAGACTGCCGCCCACGCGAAAAAGCGGCTGGCGCCAAACCGGGAAGACTCTAAAGACAGCTCTCAAGAGAAACAGATTCAGGCTCATAACATACAGTCCCGTACCGCTGTTAACCAGAAATAAGCCTGACAGGCGTATGACTTATCTATACGGCTCACCAGCCGCAGACATTGTATTTTTTAATCAAAGGGAGATGTTTCAATGATCACAAAGACAAACCAGGATGCAATGATTGTCCGTCTCCTGCCGGAACGGCGGGCCTGGAAAGAAATAAACTATGAAAATCTGAAATGGAATGTAGAAACCCTGAAAGGACTTCTTCCTGCGGGCTGTGAATTCATGGCCGTGGTCAAAGCAGATGCCTATGGTCATGGCGTGATCCCCACCGCCTCTTACCTCAACCGGCTGGGAATCCAGGCTTTCGCCGTCGCTACGGTGCAGGAGGGTGTGGAGCTGCGTCTTCATGGAATCAAAGGGGAAATCTTAATCCTTGGCTATACTTCCCCCAGCCAGGTTCATCTGCTCACCACCTACGATCTCATACAGACGGCTGTGGACTGCGCCCACGCACAGGCCCTGAACGAGGCCGCTTACTATCCGGTGAAGGTTCATATCAAACTGGATACCGGTATGCACCGGCTGGGGGAGCGCTCCGACCATATCGAGGAGCTTGCGGCCCTCTTCAACTGCCAGAGACTGAAGATCTGCGGCATGTTTTCTCATCTCTGTGTGGCGGACAGCCAGAAGATGGAAGACATTCTCTTTACCAAACTGCAGATCTCTGCCTTCTTCCAAACAGCAGAACAGCTGCGTGAACAAGGCTGCAATCCCGGAAAACTTCATCTGCAGAGCAGCTATGGCGTCCTGAACTACCCGGATCTTCCCGTAAGCTATGCCCGTTTTGGCATCGCCATGTACGGCTGCTACAGCAGCCCGGAACCAGAGCTTTCCCGGAAACTTCCTCTGCGCCCGGTGCTCTCCCTTCATGCCCGGATTGCTGCCGTCAAGGAACTGAAAGCCGGCGAGACCGTCAGCTATGGCCGGAACTTCCGGGCAGAATCCTCCATGCGCGCAGCCGCTGTCACCATCGGCTATGCAGACGGCATCCCCCGCTGTCTCTCCAACAAGAATATCCCTGTGCTCCTCAGGGGCCAGAAAACCCAGATTCTGGGAAATATCTGCATGGATCAGATGATCATCGACGTTTCCCGCATCCCGGATGCAAAGCCCGGCGACATCGTCACCCTTCTGGGAACAGACGGAGACTATACCCTGCGGGCAGAAGATCTGGCAGAGGCCGCCGGGACCATTACCAATGAATTGCTGTGCAGGCTGCATGTGCGGGAGGAATAAGCGGATAGGTTTGAACATACTAAAATCCCAGCAAAAGCAGATGTACATGCTATTCCTCCAGCATACTGCAAATGTAAAAAGGATCAGAAGGACTTTTTACATAAGGAAGTGACTCTTTCGATGTTTTAGGAAATTTGTGAAGATGGCTGGATATGATGAATTTATAGAAATCTCTATAATAAATTTATCATAAATTAATATAAGAAAAAATAAGCTGCAGAGATTATAAGAAGAAAATTAACCTGCCATTAAGTAATTTAAAACGTGGTGGATATAAAAAACAAAAAGAACCGATGACCTTGTGATAAATGAACTCACAGTGCATCGGTTCTTTGCTTTTTAAGAAAACATCGTATAGCTTGCGGTTATACGGAATTTTGTTTATACATTGAGGTTTTCATCTCCCCACTGTTTCATATGCTCAAAAACGGGAATGAAACTTTTTCCTAAGTCAGTAAGGTTATACTCCACACGGGGAGGTACTTCTTTGTAATCATAGCGGGTAATGAAGCCATCCGCTTCCAGTTCCCGAAGCTGCTTTGTCAGACTTGATTCCGTAATGTCACCGATATGTCTGCGAAGCTCTCCAAAGCGGTGTATATCCCTAAAGGCAATATAATAGATGATTTCAATTTTCCATTTACCGCCCAAGATTTTTTGTATGGTAGAAACTGTTTTGCAGCGTTCAACAGCCAATATACTTTTTTTCATACCTGCCACTCCTTTCAAAGACAGTATAACACACTTTTTTCAAAAATCAATGTACCGTTATTAAATAGGTACTACAAAAAAGTACAGTACTTGTAAAAACATTGTACATAAATATAATTAGTATAAACTACAGAAAACACCCTGCAGGTATACCTATATG
>CATJHO010000102.1 GCA_949740535.1 uncultured Lachnospiraceae bacterium | reverse complement strand
AACAGAGGTGTTCTTAGACGCTTCTGCACTTTTGCTTGCCAGATTGCGGACTTCATCGGCTACTACGGCAAACCCTTTTCCGGCCGTTCCCGCACGGGCTGCTTCTACGGCAGCGTTAAGGGCAAGAATGTTGGTCTGGAACGCAATATCTTCAATTGTTTTAATGATCTTGCTGATTTCACTGGAGCAGTTGCTGATATCACCCATTGCCTGTATCATCTGCTGCATTTTTTCATTGCTCACGTTCATTTCCATGCTGACACTGCCTGCCATTGCATTGGCCTGCTGTGCATTGTCCGCATTCTGGTTCACCTTGTTGGAGATTTCATTTATAGAGGCAGCCAGCTCCTGCACGGAACTTGCCTGCTCCGTTGCTCCCTGGGAAAGCGCCTGGGCGCCGTTGGATACCTGTTCGGATCCGCTTGCAACCTGCGCAGAACTTTCACTGATCTGCAGCATTGTGTCATTGAGCGTTTCCGCAATGCCCCGGAATGAAACAAGCAGGGGATAGAAGCCTCCCGTATATTCTTCTTCACAGATAGAATCCACCGTAAAATCTCCGGCAGCCATTTTAGCAAGGAATTTATTCTCATCATCAATAATAACCTGAAGCTTATGAATTAATCTGCGTACCTGTTCTGCCAGGACACCCAGTTCATCCTTTGAGGTATAGGAAATCTCTACATCCAAATTACCCTCTGCCATTTTGATAGCAGCATTCTCAATTTCGGAAATAGGGAACTTAATAAGGCGTACAATCACAAATGAAAAGAACACGCCCACAAGAATGACGCCAATAATAACCGCCGTCATAAGGCTGGTGGCAGTTCTGTAAATGGAACGGCTTTCCTCTGTTGCTGCATCACTGCCTTCTGTATTGTAGGTAATAATCTCTTGAAAAGCGCTGTTTAAAGAATTGTAAAGATCCACACATTCGCCTTCCAGGATTGCGCGGGCCTCTTCTTTACGGCCCTGCCTGGCCAGCGCTGTCATTTCTTCATCTGCTTCACTGTACTGAGTCCAGAGATTCTTTGCATTCTCATAGAAACCGCTTTCTTCTTCATCAATTAATTCCTTATAGGCGGCTAAGAGAGCTTCCATATCTTCTTTTTCACTTTCAAGGTACTGAAGGCTGGATGCTTCTACCTCATCAGAAATTGCCGTAAGATACCCTAATTCATTCAGCCGGATATTGGAAAGAGTAACATTCAGATCCCTGGCTGTATCGATGCTGGGAAGCCAGCTTGTTGAAATATCATTTGTCATATCATTCATCCGGCCCATAAGATAAAATGACATACCGCCGATAATAAACATGCCAATCAGAGCGACTCCTATGAGAATATAAAGCTTTAACCTGATTCTTAAATTTCGTATGTAGTTAATCATGTCTCTAGTCTCCTTCTGCGTTCTGTTATCCATAGCTTCCCGTTGTGGTAAATAATCTCTGCCTTCTATACTGCTTATTTCCCACACCGCATTTAAACTATAGGCCGGTTTTCTCTGTCTGGCAGAGCATTCTGCGCGTACCTGCTCAAGACAGGATTCCTGCTAAAATTATAATTGTGGGCATAGAGAAAGTCAATCTCACAAAACAGGAAGATAAATCATACCTTAAAAATCAGGCAAGGGATAGCTTTTCCCTGCCTGAACCGTTTTTGACTGGCAGACCGGCTTGTTTTACTTGACTGTCGGCGCCCTTGTCAAAAGAGCGTACACTCCCAAAAACAGCCGGACTGCTCCGCCGCATAAAGCAATCAGAAATCCCTTTCCCGTTAATATACTGCCAATCCCACTATTGACTGCATATTGTACCTGCAGCTCCAAAGGCGGATCCTGATAAGGAATTCCTGCTTTTACTATCCAGTAATACAAACCTATGAAAAAAATAATCCCTCCGGCTAATATGACTGCATCTGCAGTCTGACAGAGACGGTGTCTTATTTTTTCCCTCATAACTTCTTTCGCTGATCTGTAACTGCCCAGACTCTGGCCGGAAGCCCTGTAGCCCCCTCAATTCTGGGGTAAGATACCAGAACCACTGCCCCGGCAGGCGGTACCTGATCCAGATTCTTCAGAAGCTCCACCTGCAGTCTGCCCTTACCAAGAACATACCGCTCACAAGCCAGATCCCCGGCTTCCTCCGCAACGGCCGCCGAATCAGTATCCAGCGTCTCATGTCCGTTGGCCGCCGCATTCCGTGTCTCATAGATATACTGAAGCGCCTCCATAGACCATCCGGGGAAGTTTTCGCTTCCATCCTCCCTGGTTCCGGAAAGAGCATCCATATCCGGCCATTTCTTTGACCAGTCTGTGCGCAGAGCAACAAAAGCGCCATCCGGAATGGGACCGTACTGCTCTTCATATGCCTTGATATCTTCAAGAGTTACCGCATATCTTGCATCCTCTTTCACCTTCTTTGTAATGTCGATGACACACAAAGGGAAAATGAGATCGTGAACATCATACTGTTCCGACAGCCCTCCGCCCTTGATAAAATGGCCCGGAAAATCGATATGAGTTCCAAACTGCCCCGGAAACTTAAAGGTCTGAATCAGACAGTCCAGCATGGGATTTCCCCAGTCAAAACAGACCGTGCCCAGCTCCACGCTTCCCTCCGGAATCCCGGACCAGTAAGGACTGTCGTTATTCACAGAATGAGATAACTCCACCCATGTATATTCCTTTGCCTCCTTCAGTGCTTCCCATAATTTATACATATATTTTCCTCCTGAATAGAATCATAATACGAGTTACAAGACAGCGCCCTCCCGCCTTCATCCGGCGGCAGACATTTTCAGAAACAGGCTGCATCCGGCTTTCTGCCTCAGGCGTGAACCATGATCCGGGACTTCTTTTCTTCTGTCACGGCTCTGCCCTCGCTGGTATACATGAGCGGAGCCTTCTTTTTCTCCAATTCTTCGGCTTCCTGCTCCTCCTCTTCCTTCCTGGCCGTCTCTTCTGTTTTATCTGCATTCGTCAGTGCCTGATGGGTCTTTCCCAATATCTGCATCTGAGAAAAACGCGCATTTTCCGCTCCCTGCTCTGCCTTTGCCAGCTCATTCTCCTTACTCTTGACGGGCGCTATTTCCCGTCCTGCGTCCAGCTCCATCTCACTCCTTAAAACCGACGCTCTGGTGTCCATCCTGGCAGCTGTATTTTCCTGTATCTTAGCATTTCTCATCAAGGCGTCCGCTGTTATCACAGACCGCATCCCTGTCTGATCGTAAGACTTCTGCTCCGCTGCCTGCTTCCGGCTGTCCTGCTGTTCCTGACGCTGTTCTGCCAGATGCTGCTGAAGCTGGCTCTGCAGCTCCATAATCTGATTTTCCAGCTCCTGCTTCTTTTTCTGCTTCTCCTCCATAGGCATATTTTCATCGGAAGAAATATGTAAAATCCGTTTCTGAAGCTCCTCTATCTGGCTCTGTAAGCTCCTGCTCACCGGATCTCCCACAGGCGAAAGGTTCATCTGTCCGTTCTGAACGCCCGTCATAGCTACACTGTTGATCCCCTGCATGTCTTGACTCCTCCTGACCGGGATATTTCCCAAAGATTCTGTGAATCCGCTTATATCCTGCACCATTCTTATATCTATCTACTTTATCGGTCAAAGCCGAAGGCAAAATAAGAGCCATTCCCAATTTTCAACAAGGGATTGGAAAAAATGTTCAGAAACCGCCGCTTTAACATTCCGTCAAATCATCCAGATCGGAATCATCAAATCATTGGTATTGAAAGCGGACAGCTCCTCCCTAAGACAAAGGACTGCTCCTCTTTCCCTGGGAAGGGATGCCTTATCCAGAACGGAAAACACCTTCGTACAGCTGCGTTCCAGACTGGCAGAACGCTTAATCTCCATGGGACACAGCCATCCCTCCCGTTCCATAATCAGATCGATCTCTTTCCCTTCTTTGTCCCGGTAATACCAGAACCGGCAGAGCTCTGTACTGCAGGCATAGGACTTACGGATCTCCGACACCGCGTAATTTTCCAGAATTCCGCTGCCAAGAGCCCCGTTCAGCAGAATTTCCGGGGAAGTATACCGGGTCAGCCAGGCGGCCAGCCCTGTATCAACAAAGTAAATCTTTGGCGCCTTGACAGCCCGTTTCAGCGCCTTATCCTGATAAGGAGGAAGGCTGAACACCAGATAGGTCCGCTCCAGTATCTGCAGCCATCTGCGGCCCGTGTCATCAGATATGCCTGTCTCCTGGGCTATCTGGTGGAGATTGAGCATCTGTCCGATACGGCAGGCCAAAGCCCGGATAAAATCCACAAACTGCATTTTATCTGCCAGAGCTGCCAGTTCCCCTGCATCCCGCTCTATATAAGTCTGCAGATATCCATTGTAAAAAGTGTTCCATTCTTTTTCCCCGCAGACAGCTTTTGGCATACTCCCCTTCCAGATGCGCTCATACATTCCATTTAAATCCGCAGCGCTGTGGGTCCGCTTCTTCTGAACCATTCGATTCAGGTTCACTGTAAAGGGAACCCGGCTCCCGCTTCCGTACTGTTCATGCTGGGACAGAAAGGACAGAAAGCAGGTGACTACGCCCTTGGGCGAGGATTCCTGCATAGCTTCCATTTCCGGAAATATCTGAGAGGAGGCCAGCCAGAAGGTTCCCGGCTCTGCCCCGTTGTCCACTGCAATCTTAAGGTAAACCAAAAGCTCCGGCGCATACTGAATCTCATCGATAAAGATGGGCAGGGAATGCATCTGCAGAAACAGCACCGGATCCTTCTTTGCCACTCTGCGCTCTTCGAAGTCTTCTAAGTTTACATAACTCCTTTTTTCATTCATCAGACGCTTTAACAGCGTAGTTTTTCCTGCCTGTCTTGGGCCTGTAACCAAAACACAGGGATATTTCTCTGACAACGCGGGAATCAAGTCCTCCAAATCACGCTTGATATAGTCCATAAGTCCCTCCTTTTTCTGGCCGGAATTCCATTCTGTCTCCATTGTATTCTATCTGTTTAGGAGTGTCAATATTGGTTCCAATCGTATTTCAGCCGTTTTCGTAAGGAAATGTGTCAAGTGTGCGATCGTAATTTTCAGCATCCTGCATATTATGCCGGCGCATGTTTCCCAAATCTTATAAACGTGCATAAATGCAGAAACATATCTTGCAGAAAATTCTATCAAAGAGGCACGTTTCAGTTAATATAAAAATCAAAAGCCGGATAACAGGCCAAGATTCTTGTACCTGCTGCACGGCTTTTGATTAAGATATAAAAGTCTATATCTGCTTTTCCTACGTTTTATTCCCAAGCACCCATTTCCATCACCCACTCCTGTGGAATCTGCAGGATCTGTCCGGGAAGCAGCGGATCCATTTCGTCAATCTCATTGTACGCTGCCAGCTCCGGGTAACGGTTTCCATCACCACAATACATCCTGGCAATCCCATAGAGACAGTCTCCTTTTTCCACCTCCGCCTGGCAGGGCAGCCAGGTAAACCCCTTCAGAAATTCCTCTACTTCAAACAAAGAAGGCCGGTAATTATTTCCCTGATTGGTGAATACCATCAGCCAGCAGGCCTGCCAGCCGTTATCCTCCCGGCGCAGAGGCAGAGCTGTCACATTGTCAACCATCCCCTGCTCGGTCCCCACCGCCATATGAGCCAGTATGTCATCCCGGTAGTGCAGAATCCAGGTCTGCGTCTGTCTTGCCCCGCCTGACACCAGAGTTCTCACATGACAGTCATCCTTGTAGCTTGGTCCCGGATGCAGCCAGTGGGCGCCTTCGATTCCCAGCCAGACCTCATGGGCGGTATCCTTTACAAAATTCCCACGGGCATCTAAGTACGCCTCAATATCCGTAAGTCCGTCCGGGACACGCAGCAGCCACACCTGGAGCCGTCCACCGTCTTCCGAAGCTGCATGCTCCTTCTGCTCAATGCAGACTCCATAGGGAGAAACCCGGCGGATATCATACCCTGGCTCTGCCCGCAGGCAGAACTCCTCACAAAGCAGTACATCCTCCCGGCCGGCCGTCAGCGGGGATTCCTCCAGGTCAAGCGGAATCAGTGGAAGCTTCTCTCTGGCCTCCTTAAGATCAAACTCCCAGTTATCTGCCACATAAGAAATACCTTCGTGATCTTCCATCCAGACCTTCAATTCCTCCATGTCCAGCTCCATCACACTCTCATGCCGCATAGAACCCCTGGCTGTTCCTTTCAGGCTCACACAGCCGCTCACATCATGAATCCAGAAGAGTGTATGCCCGGCAATCCCATAGGTATCTTCCACACCCTCCTCTATAATGGAAATTTCTCCCATATTATAGCAGTCCTGCAGGGTATTGCTGCCCATGTACCCGCAGATGCCTCCGGCACTGGCCTGTTCATACCAGTCCGGCTCCTCTGGATAAATATAGCCTCTCTGATACCGGACCTTTACACTTCCCTCATTTCCACAATCATAAATATCCGCGCAGTCATTGCTGGCACAGATCCCTCCGGCTTCCCAGGCACCCAGAATTTCCCCCTGATTGATGCAGCTGCGGATTACCGGCACAATGGGGTCTTCCCTGCTCTCCCCTTCCAGCACCTTGCATTTACTCAGTCCTGCAATTCCGCCTGCACCATAGTCTCCCAGACCTTCCGCTCTCACTTCCGCCCGGTTCACACAATTCTCAATAAATCCCCGGTTTATTCCGGCTATGCCCCCCACGTAACATTCGGTCCCCTCAATGCGCCCTTCCGTCACACAATTTTCAATCCGCCCTTCATTGATCATACAGAGCATCCCTACCCCGTATTCATCCATATCCCATACAAGAGAGGGCGCGCAGAAGGTAAGATTGCGCACCTGACCCTGCCGCCCAAGACGGACAAACATGCCATTGCCAGCCTCTGAAACCCAGGTAATCCTGTGTCCGTTTCCCTCAAAGGTTCCGTTGTAGTACAACACCGCCTGACGGATATAGGGATGTCCATTCAGCCGGTACCGTTCCTCTTCCTCCATATTCAAATCCGCCATCAGGCAGACGTCCAGGCCCAGAATTTCCTCATTGTCCGGCTCCTCCTTCCTGGCCCGGTTCAGATACCCGGTAAAACGAAGATAATCCTTGGCATTATAAATATAGTAAACCCCATCCTGACAGCAGGGATCCTCCTCAACAGACGCATACAAAGGATCTCTGTCTGTCTTCCCAAGACCCCAGGGTGAAGGCAGGAAAAAGGACAGTACAGCCAGAACTGCCAGAAACCCCAGCCCCATCCGCAACCGAAGCGACATTGCCTTACCTCCGTCCAGTCATATTCCATATCTGCCAGCCGGCAAGGGTCTGTCCCCACCCGCTGTATTTATTTTCATTTACTCAATCCAAATTCCCGATTCTGCCAGCAGATTCATTACCTGATCCCGGATATCCTGGCGAAAGAACCCAAAGGCCTCATCCGGCAGATCCTTCTGTGTCAAATTCCGCTGAAACCGATCCTTCCGGTAAAAACCGATGGTATAAAGGGTAAACCAATATACGGTCTTCGATTTGGCACGCCGCTCTTCTGCCATCTTCTTTTCCTCACCCCTGCGGATTTCTGCAATATCCGACAGCCGGATCAATATCGCATAAGGGCTGCTTCCCTCCAGCAGCGCATAGTGCTCCGTCAGCACAAACCGGCCAGGAGTGCCCTTGGAACCAGGCCCCTGGAGCACATAGGAAATCCGGTGCTCCTCATCTGCTGCCAGCATCTCCTGTGCCAGCTGTTCCTTTTCCATCTCATTTAAGGAAAGGTCTCTGACACTTCTATCGATCTTTTTCCCATAACGCCTGGGATTCAGTCCAGGAAGAAGAACCAGAAGATAAATTCCGCAGATCAGCGCTCCTATCATAAACCCGCCAAGAACCCCATTTACGAAATCTTCCACATTCTCACTGCCGATCAGCTGCAAAACTCCCAGAAGCAGCGCCGTGCCTCCCAGAATAGAAGGTGCCACAACACAGAGCGCCTGACGCCGCATCTTACTGCAGTAGATGCCAATCCACTTTATCTCTTCCTCAATCCACTTCTCATAACTGTTCATTGTTTACCCCTCATTCCGCGCCGGCCAATGTCATTAAACTAAGCGCCGGTAATTCCTCGGGCTTAACCCAATGACATTGCTGCGCCGGCTCTGCATATCCTAGTGCTGTCTCTTAATAATTCTCAGCCTTTACCTGGAAATATGCCTGCGGATGGGCGCAGACCGGACATACTTCCGGGGCTTTCTTTCCCACACAGATATGTCCGCAGTTGCTGCACTGCCAAATCACATCCCCGTCTCTTGAGAACACTGCATCGCCTTCCACTCTCGCAAGAAGCTGGCGGTACCGCTCCTCATGCTCCTTCTCAATGGCCGCAACTCCCTCAAAGAGCACTGCGATCTCGTCAAAGCCCTCTTTCCTTGCTTCCTCTGCAAAGCCTGCATACATATCGGTCCACTCGAAGTTCTCGCCCTCTGCAGCTGCCTTCAGATTGGAAATGGTATCCTTCACGCTTCCACCCTCCAGAAGCTTAAACCACATCTTTGCATGCTCCTTCTCATTGTCCGCAGTCTCCTCAAAGATCTTTGCAATCTGCACATAACCGTCTTTTTTTGCTTTGGATGCAAAATATGTATACTTATTTCTTGCCTGGGATTCCCCTGCAAAAGCGGTCATCAGATTCTGCTCTGTTTTGGTTCCTTTTAATTCCTTCATGTCTTTTTTCTCCTTTTTCTCTTTTTCATTTATTCAGCCCAGCCAAAGGCACAGTTCACTGCTTTCTGCCAGCCCCGCACCTTCGTCTTGCGCTCCTCTTCTTCCATCCTGGGTTCAAAGCAGCGATCCATCTGCCAGTTCTTGCGGATATCCGCCTGATCCTTCCAGTAGCCTGTCGTAAGCCCTGCCAGGTATGCTGCTCCCAGGGCCGTAGTCTCCACACAGGACGGCCGCTTTACAGGCGCCCCAGTGATATCTGCCTGAAACTGCATAATGAAGTTGTTGGCAGAAGCTCCGCCGTCCACCTTCAGATCCTTTAAGCCCATATGCGCGTCTGCTTTCATGGCCTCAATCACATCATTGGTCTGATAAGCCATGGACTCCAAAGCAGCCCGGATGATATGATCCCGGTTCACGCCCCTTGTCAGCCCCACTATGGTACCTCTGGCATACTGATCCCAGTGAGGCGCCCCCAGACCGGTAAACGCGGGAACCATATAGCAGCCAGCTGTATCCCTGACCCGCATGGCCGCTTCTTCACTGGCCGGAGCGCTGTCAATCAGCTTCATCTCATCCCGCAGCCACTGAATCACCGCTCCCGCCACAAAGACAGACCCTTCCAGGGCATAGGTAATCTTTCCGTCAAGCCCCCAGGCAATGGTGGTAACCAGGCCATTTCCAGAGGATACCGGCTTTTCTCCGGTATTCATCAGCAGAAAACAGCCGGTTCCATATGTATTCTTGGCTTCTCCCGGCTCAAAACAGGTCTGTCCGAACAGGGCTGCCTGCTGATCGCCTGCTGCCCCTGCAATGGGCACTGCTCCGCCCAGGAATGAAGGATCCGTCATCCCGTAGACACAGCCGGAAGGCTTTACCTCTGGCAGCATACAGGCAGGAATGGAAAGCTCCGCAAGGATCTCCGGATCCCAGCACAGAGTATGTATGTTGTAGAGCATGGTCCGGGAAGCGTTGGAGTAATCTGTCACATGGACCGCTCCTTTGGTCAGTTTCCAGATCAGCCAGGTTTCCACGGTCCCGAAGAGAAGCTCTCCTCTTTCAGCCCGCTCTCTGGCTCCCTCCACATGATCGAGAATCCATTTAAGCTTCGTGCCGGAAAAATATGCATCAATCTCAAGCCCTGTCTTCTGCCGGTAAATTTCTGTAAGCCCCCTGGCACGAAGCTCATCACAGTAAGCCGAGGTCCTGCGGCACTGCCAGACAATGGCCGGGCAGACCGGCTCACCCGTGGCCTTATCCCAGACAATGGTGGTCTCTCTCTGGTTAGTAATACCCACCGCTGCCAGATCCGAAGCAGACGCCCCGATCTTGGACATGGCCTCCACTGCCACCCCCAGCTGGGTAGACCAGATCTCTTTCGCGTCGTGCTCCACCCAGCCGGGCTCTGGAAAATACTGGGTGAATTCCTTCTGGGCTATGCTGCAGATCTCTCCCTTTTCGTTAAACAGAATGCACCGGTTGCTGGTGGTTCCCGCATCCAGCGCCATAATATACTTTGCCATAGGTTCTCCTCCTACCCTCTCTTGACAAGGACATACACGCCTCAGTCATGCAGCATTTTCATTCACACCAGGAGCCTATTCCCCGTCAATGGCAAACCGGTAAGCAGTTACGCTGTGATACTTCTCTCCTGCTTTAAATACAGGGCTCTTAAATTCTGCATGATGGACCGCATCCGGAAAATACTGGGATTCAAAGCACACAGCGCTACGTTTCCCATATACCCGTCCGTTCTTGCCGCCGGCCTCCTGATCCAGGAAATTGCCGCAGTAAAGCTGCATACCCGGAAGATCTGTGTAAACCTCCATTACAATGCCGCTCTTTAAGGACTTAAGCTTGCAGGAGAGAGCATAGGCATCCCCGCTGTTCAGCACATAATTGTGATCGTAGCCGCCGGCCTGCTTCAGAGGCTCATAATCCGCCTCAATCCGCTCTCCCAGAGCATGGAAACTTCGAAAATCCATGGGGGTTCCCTCCACACTCCGTATCTCTCCGGTGGGAATCAGCCCGTCATCCGTGGGCGTAAAAGCATCTGCATCAATAAAGACCTGGTGTTCCAGCACACTGTCAGATTCCTGGCCCTCCAGGTTAAAATAGCTGTGGTTGGTGAGATTAAATATTGTATCCTGATCGGCCTGAGCTTCATACCCGATCCGGAGCTCATTGTCATCCGTCAAAGTATAGGAAATCTTCACCTTCGCATTTCCGGGAAATCCCTGATCCCCGTCCGGGCTCTCGATGGAAAATTCCACCTTGTTGTCATCTGCTATCAGGCCCTTCCACATACGGCGGTTATAGCCGGGATCGCCGCCGTGGAGATTGTTCTCCCCATCATTTTTCTGCAGCTTATAGACCCTGCCGGCAATCTCTATGCAGGCTCCCCCGATCCGGTTGGCGTTCCGGCCGATGGCAGAGCCAAATCCCGGTGCATTTACCTCATAGCCGGCAATATTTTCATAACCCCAGGCCACATCCTGAAGCTCTCCCTTCTTATCCGGCACATAAAGCTCTGCGAGCACTGCGCCATAATTGAGAAGCACTGCTTTCATGCCCTGCTTATTCACCATAATATACTGCTTTACCTGCCGGCCGTCCTTTGTGACGCCATAATCCCTTACCTCAATACTCATGACCTATCCCGCCTTTCTTTCTCCCGCCTGCACCTGCCCCTGCTTTTGTGGAACACATATGGGAATCTTACAACAACACACCTCTACAACCATGATAGGCCATAGAGGTGTGTTCGTCAAGAAACTTTCTTTTGAGTTTGTTTTTTTATCAAACTTTCAAAATATCTTTATCTGCCGCTCATTCCTTCCAGCTTTTCTTTCTTATAAGCCTGATACCGTCCCTCTTCAATGGCCTCACGGATTTCCGTCATCATGGTATTATAGAAATACAGGTTATGAAGCACACAGAGCCGCATGCCCAGCATTTCTTTTGCCTTCAGAAGATGGCGGATATAGGCCCGGCTGTACCGCCGGCAGGCAGGGCACTGACATTTCTCCTCAATGGGCCGCTCATCCAGCTCATACTTTGCATTAAAAAGATTGATTTTCCCATGGCTGGTATAGAGATGGCCGTGGCGCCCGTTCCGGCTGGGATACACACAGTCAAAGAAGTCCACCCCCCGGTCCACTGCCTCCAGAATATTGGCCGGCGTTCCCACGCCCATGAGGTAAACCGGCTTGTCCTCCGGCAGATAAGGCACTGTCTCCTCAATGATATGGTACATCACCTCATGGCTCTCTCCCACTGCCAGGCCGCCGACGGCATAGCCGTCCAGATCCATTTCCCGAATCTCCTTGGCATGTTCGATACGGATATCCGGGAAGACGGCTCCCTGGTTGATGCCAAACAGCATCTGATTCCGGTTGATGGTATCGGGAAGCCCGTTCAGGCGCTTCATCTCCTCCTTACAGCGGACCAGCCAGCGGGTGGTCCGGGCAACAGAATGTTCCACATAATCCCGATCCGCCAGGGCAGGCGCGCACTCATCAAAAGCCATGGCAATGGTGGAAGCCAGATTGGATTGAATCTGCATGCTCTCCTCCGGTCCCATAAAAATCTTCCTTCCGTCCACATGGGAGTGGAAATAAACCCCTTCTTCCTTAATCTTCCGAAGAGAGGCCAGGGAAAATACCTGAAACCCGCCGGAATCCGTGAGAATGGGCTTGTCCCAGGACATAAATTTATGTAAACCTCCCAGCTTCTTTACAATCTCATCTCCCGGACGCACATGAAGATGATAGGTGTTGGACAGCTCAATCTGTGTACCAATCCCTTCCAGATCGGATGAGGCCACCGCGCCTTTGATAGCTGCCGCCGTTCCCACATTCATAAAAACCGGCGTCTGCACCGTCCCGTGGACCGTGGTCAGTTCCGCCCGTTTGGCATTTCCATCCTTTTTTAATACTCGATACATCTCTTTCAGCCCTCTCGTTTTTAATTCCCAAATCACGTTTTATACACAGGCAGGCCAAATCTGTCTGCCAGTTCCGCCACACCACAGACCAGGATCCAGAGCCTGCAGTTACATACTTTATCTTGGTTCTCCCCAAATCCGCTGCAGATATTCCATTCTCGCACCCATTCCTTCAAGAAGGGCATCTGCCAGAACCAGCGCGGCCATAGCCTCCACCACAACCACTGCCCTTGGCACAATCACCGGATCGTGGCGGCCGTGAATACGGATCTCAAGATTCTCTCCCTTTTGGTTCACGGTATGCTGCGCTCTGGCGATGGAAGGCGTAGGCTTCACCGCCGCCCGGAAAACAAGAGCGCTCCCGTCGCTGATTCCTCCTAAGATCCCCCCTGCATGATTCGTCTCTTTGGACACCGTCCGGCCATCACAGACAAAGGCATCATTGTTCTCACTTCCCTTTGCCCTGGCCGCCTCAAAGCCATCCCCTATCTCAAAGCCCTTGACTGCTCCAATGGACATCACTGCCTGGGCGAGCCTGGCATCCAGCTTGTCAAAGCAGGGATCTCCAAGACCCGCCGGAAGCCCCCGGACGACACACTCTATGACGCCTCCGGAAGAATCCTGCTGCTCCATACAGCTCTTAAGATAAGCCGCCGCCTGCTCTGCCGCCTGGGCATCCGGCATATAGAAATCATTTTCCCAAATCTCTTTTTCCAAAAAGCGGGCACCCTCTATCTCCACCGGCCCAATCGCGCGCGTATAAGTACAGAGCCGGATTCCCAGCTCCTTAAGCAGCTTTGCCGCCACTGCCCCGGCCGCAGTCCGCCCGATGGTCTCCCGCCCGGAAGAACGGCCGCCGCCCCGGTAATCCCGAAAGCCGTATTTCGCGTCAAATGTGTAATCCGCATGTCCCGGACGGTAATACGAAGCAATCTCACGATAATCCTGAGAACGCTGGGCGGTGTTGCGCACCAGCAGGGAAATCGGCGTCCCTGTCGTCTTCCCCTCAAATACACCCGAAAGAATTTCTACCTGATCCGCCTCCGCCCGGCTGGTGGTAAACCGGGACTGTCCGGGCTTCCGCCGGTTCAGGTACTTCTGTATATCCTCCCCGCAAAGCGGCAGACCGGCGGGACACCCATCCACCACCACGCCAATCCCCTTACCATGAGATTCCCCCCAGGTAGAGATGCAAAAATGTTTTCCAAAAATGGATCCTGCCATGACTGTTACTCCTGTTCTTTTATCTCTTCTGTCCAGTTTTCCTCTATCCGTTTCTTAAACTCGGCAAACATGGGATAATAAAATTCTTTTGTCTGCCTTACAATATCCAATGCAACTGCCTGATTGTAAGCATGAGCCACATTATTCCTGGAAGCCAGCGCGCGCATCCACAGGCTTTCCTCTTCCAGCATTCCCGCTCCATAGGCAGACTTCAGTATCTGGCGGGGAGAGCCGGTCCGTGCTTCTGCCACGCCTTCCTTTTCCAGAAGCTCCTTCATCAGCTTCCAGGACTGCTCAAAGCAGATTTCATACAACGCGGTTAGTCCTGTAAGGACCACATTGGAATAGGGCTCTTTATATGCAAAAATATCCCTGAGATTCTCAAAAGCCGCACAAAAATTTTTATATTTCTTCATAAAGAATCTTTCCCTCCCTGTATATAGACGCAAGCAGCTCCTCCTGCACAGGCCCGTCCAGATTCACCACATCAAAAAAGAGCAGTGTGGAAATCTCCTCCTCCACATCCAGCGAAAACCGGACCACGTCCCCGCCGCTGACCGCCAGATCAATATCGCTGGTCTGGCTGTAATCCCCTCTGGCTCTGGACCCAAAGAGTATCACCCGCTTCACTTTGCAGCTCTTTGCCAGATTCCGCAATTCCCGTACCACCTCCGGACGGATCCCTGTATTTCCCGGCATGTCTGCCCCTCCTGCACCACAAAATCTATTTTCTTATCATAACGGACTTTTCCCCATTCGTCAAATGCAAAACACAAAAAATCAAGGACTGCCGCAGAAGAAACCGGATATGGAAATACCCTCCGGTTTCTTCTTAAGCCGTCCCGCTTACTGTCTTAATTTCGTTTTTATAACCCTACTCAGCCTGAGCCATCGGCGTAATCACAATATTCTCACCGGAAATTCCGGTTTTGCGCTTCACAATATCTTCAATCTGCGCCCGGCCTGCATCATCCACTTCCGCCATATTTACAACCACGTCTGCACGCCCGTCCGTAATGCTGACCACTACGTCCTCAAAGCCTTTGGCCTGAAGGAGAATCTCAGCCGCGGATTCCCGTTCTGCCACATCCGTCAGAGCAATCATGCTGTCGATGGCTTCCTGCTTCTGGGCATCGGAAATATTCGTATTGTTGATGACCTCCAGAAGAATCTCCTTATTCTTGGAGCGGAGCTGCTCTCTGGTCACCTTTGCCTCAGCGGAAAAACCCACGCCAGATGTTGTGCTTGCCAGAACAGCCTCCCCTGGATTCTCATCTTCCCCAAGCTCTGCACTGTCCAAATCCCCTGGATCCTGATCCAGACTGGCAATATCGCCGTCTGCAAACTGCAGTTCCTCCAGGCCGCTCTGGGCATACACATCCTCTGCAGAAATATCCGATGCAATGCCTTCGTCATCTTCCTTGACTGCCGAGTCGGAGCCTGCCGTGATGCTGGCAGAGTCAAGCTTACTTCCGGAATAGTTTAAGTACCCTGCTACCGCAATCATAATAGCCAGTGCGGTAATGATCATCTGGTTTTTCTTAAATATGTTCTTCACTTTGAACCCTCCATCTTCATTATTTTTATTTTATGTGCCTCCACTGGAAATAATGCCTGAACTGCCTCCAGAATATTCTGTTTGACCATTGCATTTCCCCCGCCCTGGGCAATCACAATGACCCCCTCCACCTTAGGCTCAAGCTCCTGTATAATATAGGGCGTTCGTGTTCCGTCTTCTGCCTCCTGGTAGACCGTGGTTTCCTCCCGCTCCACCTCCTGGGTTCTGCGGCTTCCCCCCTGGGCATCCCCCTCCTCCACGGTCTGGCTTCGGGAAGGAGCATCCTTCTCCACCACCTTTTCTGAAGAAGACTGTAACGTAATCATAACCTCTACCCTGCCTACCCCTTCCACCTTCTCCAGAATCTCTTTCAGCCGTTCCTCCTGCTGCCGTTCATAGGAATCTGCCAAAACAGCCTCTCTCTCCCCTTTATTCCCTGTTTCCTCTGCCAGTTCTGTCTCTGCCTCTTTCTTTTTCTTTGGCTCTGAGGGAATGGCAATTACCAGAAGCAGAACACCCAAAAGCAGGAGCATCACCAGCTGATCCTTTTTGGGCATCTTAATTTTCTTCTGGTTTTCCGATTTCAATATGGATTTCAGGAATTCCACCCGCTTCTCCTTCCTGAGGAACCTCTTCCTCCTGTTCCTGCTCTTCCTTTAGGCTCTCCGCCTCATCTCTGGCCTCGTAAAGCTTTTCCTCCACATATCTTTGGTACTCCTCCTCAAGGACCTCCTGCCGTTCCAGAAACTCCTGAAGCTCCCGGTCTCGTGTCTGCCTGGCATAGGTCCAGTCCAGCTTCCGATCCAGCCCCAGAAGAGACAGAAAAGGCGACATCACCAGAATCATCAGTACCACCCCCATAAAAAACTGGAGATACTTCCGCTGGCCCTTCTCCGGCAGTACATGCAGCACCACCACCATCAGCAGGGTATAAAATGCAATATCCCGGATCCATCCAAACAAAAACTCCTTCAAGGTCCCTCCCCTTCCCTCCGGCTTTCGTCTCTGCCAGCCGTCCATGTCTTTTGTGCCGGCCATAAAGCTCTGCCAGCAGCCCTCAGCTGCGTACCGACACGGTCACAACCACAATAGTCAGCATAAACAGCACCGCTGTGGTAAAGGCCGTCCGGAACAGCAGACGGATCCCTTCTCCCACGCCGGACACACAGCCTGTCATCCGCTTATCCGACACCGGCTGAATCAGGGCCGCCGCCAGTTCCAGAATGAGAACCAGGGCCCCCAGTTTCATAAGAGGCGTCAGGCACAGCAGCAGAATCACCACCAGAGCTGCCACACCGATCCCGTTTTTAATCAGAACCGAGGAGCCTAAGATCACATCTGTCACAGAACCGGCAATATTGCCGATTCCGGGAATCATTTCCGCCGCCCTGGTAAACAGGCCGGTTTTCAGGGAATCCAAAGCCGGATTCAAAATCCCCTGTATTGTGTTGAAACCAATCACCACTGCCAGAGTGGATTTCAAAATCCACACCGTAACCTTAGCCGTCATCTCCTTCATCTGGGACAGATACTCATCCTTTGTCAAATAATTCACAAACACCAGAATCACATGGACCTGGATAAGGACCAGCAGTCCCTTCTCAATCAGCTGTTGAATCAGATAAATGAGCCCCAGCAGAAATTCATAGAACACCAGGGCTGTGGTACTGCCGGAAGCCATAGTCACCGCCAGACAAAAAGCCGGAACCAGCACCTGCATAAATTCCTGAAGCCCAGCCAGTACATTCCTTGTGATCTCCACTGCCCCGGAAAAAATCTGCAGCAGAATCAAAAACAACAGAAGGTACGTGATCTCAAAGCTCACCTCTGCAATCTGTTGATTCTGAAAAATACTGGAAAAGTTTGACATCAGGGCTGCCGCAATGCCCAGCAACAAAATCGAGAGCAGAAGATGCTTCTCCGTCCTCCAGTTATCCCGCAGCTGTTCTATCACTGCAGTTATAAAGCCCTCCAGCGTAAAAGGCTGTTCTCCCCGAATCAGCTCCAGCACAGTATCCTTAAACTGAAACTCTCCTCCCAGAATCTCATCCACCGACTCCTGAATCTCATTAAAATCCAATTCCTCCACCATAGAAAGATCCGCTGCCTGCACCTCTAACGGCATCAGGAAATACCACAAGAGTATCCCCAGAAAGAATGCCGTCCCTGTCTTGCGCCCCCTCATCCGCCCAGAAATCCGTGAATCGTGTCCAGCAGAGCCGTAATAATGGGCATACTGACCGCCAGAATCGACAGCTTGCTGAATACGCCAATCTGCCCGGCAATGGCAGCATATCCCGCATCCCGGCAGATATCGGAAGCAAATTCCGCAATATAGGTAATGCCAATGATTTTCAACAGCACCTGTATATAGGAGCTGTGGATGGAAATAGAATTTTGAATGAGCTTCACGCTCTCCACCACAATTTCCAGACGCTGGGCCGCCAGAAAGAGCAGAAACACACTGGTGGCAATGCTGAGATAAACGGCAAATTCCGGTTTCACCGCCTTTATCTGAAGAGCCAGCAGAACGCCGGCAATCCCTATCATGGCTGCCTGTAGCATAAACACACCTCCTATTACAGCCGCTGCGCGGCAGCGCCTCTTCACAGTGCGAACAGCCGCTGCATCGTATCAAACAGATCAAAAATATAAGGCAGAATCCAAAACAGCACCAGCACCAGCCCCGCCAGACTGGTCAGAAACGCCTGCTCCTCCCGCCCGCTGTGTTTCAATATCTGGCTCAGCACGGAGACGAGAATCCCAACAGCTGCAATTTTAAATATGAGATTGACGCTCATGTCTTCCTCCCGCTTACACCAGCAGAATGACCAGGAAAATACCTCCGGCCACTCCCAGACTCTGATACAGTTTTTGTTTTGTGGAAGCCGTCTCCTGGGCCTCCCGGATGCAGATTTCCAATTGCTCCAGATAAAGATCCAGAGAAGAAAGCTGCATCTCCAGATCCAGATATCCCAGCACCTCACCCAAGCTTCCCAGCTGCTCCTTATCCTCCTTTTTCAGACAGGTGCCCGACAGCCAGGCCTTGATCTGGGCCTTCCACAGATCCCCGAAATTTCCTTCCTTCTGGCTCTCCATCTCCCTGGCCGTCTGCTCCAGAAAGCTTCCAAAAGGCTCCTTCATACGGGCCGCAATGCTGGTAAATGCTTCCGGCAGAGGGGTTTTCGTGTACTTAATCTCCCCCCTCAGCATATAAATCATCTGCTTCAACAGCCGAAGCTCCATACAGCGCCCCTTTAAATCTCTGCTGAAGCTGGCGCCGATTCCTGCGGCAGAAGCCATAATCAGCAGCGCGCCAAATCCCTTTAACATAAAATCTTCCCCCCTTCATCCAGAATCTGCCGGATCATTCCCGTCCGGCTTCCATTATATAAAATCACATAGCGTTCAAACATCTGCTCCTCCACCAGACGCCGAAGCAGCGGCTTGGAACGGATGTCCTCTAAGGAGCTGCCATGGACCGTAACCAGAAGGCGGCAGCCGCAGAAAAGAGCTGTTTCCAGCGCCCGGATGTCGGTTTCTCCTCCAATCTCGTCCACCGCCAGAACCTGCGGCGACATGGAACGCACCATCATCATCATGCCCTCCGCCTTGGGACAGGCATCCATCACATCCGTACGGATTCCTACGTCATTGGCCGGAATTCCCTGATAACAGCCGCAGATCTCCGAGCGCTCATCCACCACCCCTACCGTATGGCCAGGATGTCCCAGATCTCCATTGGAAATCTGCCGGATAAGATCCCGCAGCAGAGTCGTCTTTCCACATCTGGGGGGTGAGATAATCAGGGTATGGCAGAGTCCCGTCCCGCCCCAGAGAAACGGCAGAACCGAATCCCCACAGCCGATCACTTCATGGGACAGACGCAGATTCAGGCAGGAAATATAGCGTATATGCTTTACCTTGTCCCCTTCCAGAACCACTTTTCCCGACACGCCCAGCCGGTGTCCTCCCTGAAGAGTCAGATATCCCTGCCTCAGCTCGTCCTCATAGGCATAGAGCGAATATTTTCCCACAAACTCCATGGTCTCCCGAATCTCTCTTACAGGCACCTTCCAGGCCTTCTCAGGATCCGTTTCTCTGTCTCCCTGCTCCGAAAGCAGATACTCCTCTCCCCGCAGACGTACAAAAAGCGGCTTCTCCGCCCGAAGACGTATCTCCTGAAGCTCCTCAAAGTCCAAATCCGCCTGTTCGAGAACTCCACGGATACGGCGGGAAAAGATATGTAAGATGTCATCCCTGTCCTTCATGTCCTCACCTCTTAGGAAAGTATATGAGGACAGGCCGGAAAAAAGACTAACATTAAAATATGTAAATTCCCTATCCTGAAAAACCGGCAGATTTGTAATTCTTCCTTACAAACCTGCCGGCCGCCAAATCAGCCCTGTTATAAAGTTTATAATGAAAATCTGCAGTCCGTTCAGCCCGCGTCATTCGCAAAAACCGTGCCTTACGGCACTCCTTTGTTGCGGCTGCAACTCCTTTTTGCTCATAAACGGGCGCTCCCTCAGCGGGAAACGATGGACGAAAATTCGTGCAGGCACGATTTTCATCCATACATTTCCCACTGGCTGAACTATTAGATTTAAAATCTGTGCCCGCCTCCGCCTCCGCTTCTTCCTCCACCACTTCTTCCTCCACCGCTTCCGCCGCTTCCTCTGGAGACCGGATCGTAAACCCTTGTCTGGTGGGTATGTACCGCTTTCAGCCCTGTATAAGCGAATTTCCGGTGAATGCCTGCCATCACAGCTGCTGCTCCTGGCTCTGGCAGTCTGGTAAAACCAATCACCAGTCCAAAATTAATCAAAAATGCAAGAGTCAAAGCCAGCAGACCATTGCTGATATATTTCATAGGCTGGGCAATCCGCTCCCCCTCAAGCAGCGCCGTAATCTGCTCAAAAGCTGCTCTGGCACAGCCGTAATAGTCCCCCCTGGAAGCATACGGGTATACATTGTCCGTCACCGTCTCCGCGTATGCTTTCGTTACTGCTTTATACACCCCGCCATCACTGTGAATCCAGATATTGCGGTTATCCATGTCAACCACAAATACCGTTCCGCTGTCTGTGCCGAACCGGCCCATATAATAAGTTCTGGCAAAGCTTTCGGTGGAAGCACTGTTCGCTCCTACGGAAACAAAAGCCGCATTTCCATAGGCTGTGACCGCTTTCATCTCTTCCAGAAGCTTAAGACGCGTTTCCCCGGTAAGCAGCCCCGCCCAATCTTCGATCAGTACCCGATAGCCAGTATCCGGGTTTTGGTACTCTACCGTTCCTTCCAGTTCTATTTCCTCTGCCGGCTCCTGCCCATGGCATGGAGGCAGTTCTATGCCTGCTGCACCTATGAAGAACAGGAACACGCCCAGCAAAATCCAGCAGGCCCGGATATGCCTCCCTGTCCTCTTCTGTAAGACCGTTTTACCCATTCCCGCCACCTCCCCGCCGGTTCAGCTGCGGCAGCTTCCGCATGGTCAGGCGGTTGTGCTGTCTTATGATATCCACAATCGACCACAATACCATCCCCATACAGACAAAAGCTCCTATGTAATAAAGCCAGTCGGAAACCGGATCCGCAAGCACAATCACAATGGCAGATGCAATCCCCCCAAGAGGCTTTCCCAGAACAGGCCATTTCTCCTTGAAATGACCGCCTCCCAGAAGCTTTTTCTCTGAAGTCCGCCGGTTCCCTCCTCCCCGGAAAATGCGGCTGATGCTGGTAAATACCACCAGATTGACTGCAATCTCTATGAAAGCAGTCATCTCGATTCCCGTTACATCCTCCAGCAGGGTTCCGAAAAAAATAATCGGCACTGCGGTTACGTAAAAGATAAGCACAACCAAAAGAATCTTTTTGAACGGATTATTAAAGAACCGCCGCCAGTCCGTTCCTTTAACCCGGTCACACGGCGTGGCTGCCTCCGTAAAGTTCTGTCTTAAGGAACCAAGCCCCTTATCATCCTCTCCCGATTCCCTGGCCAGAATATGATTGATCTGTCCGTTGGAAATCATCATGCTTAAGGCGGCCAGCAGGATGGCTGCCAGGAGAATCCTCTTTGGCGTAATGGTCAGAAACAGATTTAACAGAAAGAATAACGGCACTGCCAGAATCAGCGAACCCGCAAGATACCGTTTTACGTCTATCGGAAGGTCGGCCGCCGCTTTTCCGGTCTGGCCGTTTACCACCGCATAGCTGACCCGTTCGCCGTTTCGATAGGACAAAAACCAGACCGGAAGCATGGCCAGCTCCGAAGCGCTTTCATAGGGACGCAGTGCGCTTTCAAAGGCATACCGGGTCTCTCCCAGCCCTGCCCCATGCTGCCGGCATACCGGATCCGCCGCCAGGCTCTTTGCAGCATCCTGAACCACCAGATCTGCCGCATCGGAAAGATAGACGTCCGAAGCCACATCGCTGGTATCCGCATAAAAACCGCTCAAAAAGGACGGCGTAAAGGCTTTCCCCTTCTTCAGATCAAAGGGACCTATGGCGCTGCTTAAGCTGTCTGAAAAGGCAGAAGACGCGTCATAGGCCAGCCCCCTGTATTCCTCCTCTACCTCACAGTCCAGCTGATAATGCTCTGTGATCCGGTAATCACCGCTGCGATGTGTTTTTCTGCCCGGAAACACCACCCGATCCTTTTTCTCAAAGGAGTATACCCAATAGGGCATGTAAATCCCCCGGAACTTTTCGATCAGAGCCTCATCCTTCAGCTCCCTGGGCGCAAAAAGAGCCCGGCGCAGAAGCTTTCCATAAGCTGCCCGGCAGTCCTCCTTTGTTTTGGTAAAGGGCAGAATGATTCCCGGACGCCGCTCCCTGCTGACACGGCTGTCCAGAATGGCAGACGCGCCGCAGAAGCTGCAGAAAGTCGCCGCCGTGGTATCCTCGCTGAGTATCTCACTGCCGCACTGGGGACACCGGAACACCGTTACCTCATACTCTCCCGACGGTGACTCCCCTTCCTCCGCGTCCTTTTCCGTCGTATATTGGTAAGGATCCATCTGGGTACTGCAGTATTCGCAGTATAGCTGCTGCCGGGCAATGTCAAACTTTAAATTTCCGGCACAGTTGGGACATTTGTACATGGCTTTTCCTCCTTACGTCTACAATTCTCCTGTGAATCTTTTAAACAGCGCTTCACGGCATTTACGGATATTTCCAGCCATGGCGGCAGAATCCGGATCCGGCCAGAGACGGCAATACATAGTAAAGAGCTTTTTCATACCAGTTTAACACAATACTGCTCCAATCAGCTCTTCTCCATGCAGCGAACCACATCAAACAGAGATTCAAACACCCGGAACGCAATCTTTTGCATCTCTTTTGTAGGCTCCTGGGTATCCGGCACCATACATCCGATAAAACCGCCCCGGTGGGCCGCCCGGATTCCGTTGTAACTGTCCTCCAGAACCAGGGTCTCCTGCGGCTTTGTCCCCAGAAGCTCTGCAGCTTTTAAGAAGATTTCCGGATCCGGTTTTCCCTTCTCCACCATATCCCCGCACACAACGGCCTGAAAATATTCAGCCACATCTGCTCTCTTTAAATAATCCCCGGCAAGCGTCCTGTCTGAGGCAGTGGCAAGGGCTATGGGAATCCCCTGCTCCCGAAGAAACGCAAGAATCTCGTCAAGCCCCGGCTTCTTCTGAAGGCCGTTGGTCTCGATATCCTCTCCCAGTATCTCTACCTTTCTTGCACGGTATTTTCCGTAATCAAAATGCTCTCCAAAACATTTTTTATAAATACCCTCTCCCTCGTGCTCACTGACTCCCATCAGATCTGGCAGTGCATGGATGTCAATACCAAATTCCGCTCCCGTCATCTCCTCAGCCCTGATATAGATCCGCTCCGTATCAAACATCAGACCATCCATATCAAAAATCACACCCCGGACCATCCGATTTCCCAGCTTAACTTTATTTTCCATATTTTCCTCCCTTTCTTTTGTCCAGGCGCCCTGTACCTTCCTGCTTCCCCAAAGGTACCGCCCCTCTCATACATCAAAAAAGCCATCGGCTTTACAGGGCTCAAATGGCTTTTTTGATTTATATGCTTACGCTTTCTGCTTAGCAAAAAATGCGTCTATCTCTTTCTTAAGCTCCGCAGGTTTTGAGTTCTTTAACAGATATCCCGCAGGTTTTAAAGGCATTACCTGAATCATACTCTGGGGATCTCTGCGGCCCGTCAGAAAGATAACCGGAATATCTGCGAATGCCTTCTCGGAGCGAAGCATCTCCAACGTCTGCTTTCCATCACAGACCGGCATCTCATAGTCCAGAAGGACCAGATCCGGCTGATTCAGGGTAATGGTGCGGATCGCTGCCACTCCGGATTCCGCTGATGCAACTTCATAATCCTCTCCCAGCAGCTGCTTCATTCCCTCCCGTATGGTAAGCGAATCGTCCACCACCAGCACTTTCTTTTTCTGGTTTATAACTTCCTGCTCTTCACGCTTCATCAGGTACTTTTCTACTTCTGACATAGCGTTTTCCTCCTCTATGGGAGTGCCCACACCCTTCTCCAGCAGATGCGGCGCAATCGTACAGTAAGCAAAATAGCCTGCACCTGTATTAAAGAGAAAGCTGACCTGCAGGGTTTCCTTTTCAAATATTTTCTGAAACTCCTCGTAGGAGAGCAGATTTTCCTCTTTCAGCTTATAGGATTCTTTCGTCGGGAAATGCTCCAAGAGACGTCCTACGAACTGCTGGGCTGTATACCTGGCAGCATGGACCAGCTTAGCGTCCAATTTGCCCGTCTTAAGTCCCAGCACCTTTCCCACAGTTTCAATCAGCAGTTTTTCTTCAAAAACCATCAGAATCTCCTGCTTTTCTTCTTCCTTTCCCGCTCCGTAAACCAGACGGTAATATACACCCTTTCCGAACTTTTCTCCATTGTAAGCATCACTGATCATCTGGGATTCCAGATGGAACATATCAAATACAAGCTGGACAATCACCTTTTTCATCGCCGTAAGCTCTTCGCCCGGCAGAAGATTCTCCCACTTTCTGATTTTCTTCCCTGTAATTGCAAGATCCTCGGTCAATGTGTGGCCAATCAGCCATCCGGCGCAGACAGCCAGAAAATGTTCTACCGTGTCTGATGAATAATCCGACTGCTCCAGTTCCTGTTCCAGCGCCGGGAGTGTATTCTCCCGAAAACCTTTATGCAGACGCCTGTGTTGTTCTGTTCCTTCATAGCCGATGGATACCATATATGCTTCTTCATCTGCAAAATGCTTTACCACATGTCCTTTGAAGAACTTAATACCTTCCTGACATGCCCACTCGTTGTTCTTCTCTTCCTCTTTGAACGCAAAAAGTTTATTGATAATCTTGAAAAGTCTCTGATGCTCCTTATCAATTACATCTACTCCAATGCTGAACTCTTCCTGCCATTCAAACCGGGTGTCCATACTATATCCTCCTTTGCTGCACCAAGCTTATATTTTTGTAACAGTCCAGACGGCGGGAAAGCAAACATAAAAAATGACATCAAGCCTGCTTGTAAGCAGATTTTATGTTTGTTTTCACATCAGATGAGTGTCCGATGCTTCCTGCACAGCCGCAGACCGTGCAAAACGATGCTGCCTGAATGTTACATTTCCCACAGCTCTTTAAGAAATGTGTTCTAAATATGTCTTGGCTTTATTATACTATATATAGTATTCATAATGCAATCTTAATTGAACCTGGTTTTGAAAACAAAAAGAAAAAAGTCCCGCAGCTGACAGTAACGCCGCGGGACCTTCCGGTTCTTTTTTATTTCCTTAATTCTCTTTTACATCCTTCATGCTGAAGCTCAAACGGCCCATCTTGTCCTTTCCAAGGCAGACTACTTTCACCACATCACCCAGGGTCAGTACATCCTCCACGTGGTTGATTCTCTGCTTCGCAATCTTGGAAATGTGTACCATACCTTCCTTGCCGGGCGCAAACTCCAGGAATGCGCCGAACTCCTTAATGCTGACTACCTTACCGGTGAGCACCATGCCCTCCTCGAAGTCCGTTACAATGATCTTGATCAGCTCAACGGCTTTATCCATTCCTGCCTGATCGGTACCGCATACAGATACGGCGCCGTCATCATCAATATCAATCTTCACACCGGTCTGCTCAATGATGGTGTTGATAGTCTTTCCTCTCTGGCCCACCACATCGCCGATCTTCTGAGGATCAATCTGGATCTGAATGATCTTGGGCGCATAAGGTCCAACCTCCGGTCTCGGCTCTGCGATGCAGGGCTTCATACAGGTGTCCATAATGAACATCCGTGCCTCCCGGCATCTTGCAATGGCACCCTCCACGATAGGCCGTGTCAGACCGTGAATCTTGATATCCATCTGAATCGCTGTGATACCTTCCGTGGTTCCTGTTACCTTGAAATCCATATCGCCAAAGAAGTCCTCAAGCCCCTGGATATCTGTCAGAAGCACGTAATCATCATCGGTCTCCCCGGTTACCAGACCGCAGGAAATACCGGCTACCATCTTCTTGATGGGCACGCCTGCTGCCATCAGCGACATACAGGAAGCACAGGTAGAAGCCATAGAAGTAGATCCGTTGGACTCAAAGGTCTCGGATACGGTACGGATGGCATAGGGGAACTCTTCCTCAGTGGGAAGTACCGGCAGAAGCGCACGCTCCGCCAGCGCTCCATGTCCAATCTCCCGGCGTCCCGGTCCTCTGCTTGGCTTTGTCTCGCCTACGGAGTAGCTGGGGAAATTATAGTGATGCATATAGCGCTTGCTTGTCTCATTTTCATCCAGACCATCCAGTCTCTGAGCCTCAGACAAAGGCGCCAGGGTACAGATGTTGCAGATCTGGGTCTGTCCTCTGGTAAACATAGCAGAGCCGTGTACTCTCGGAATCAGATCCACCTCTGCTGCCAGGGGACGAATCTGGGTGATCTCACGTCCGTCGGGACGCTTGTGATCCTTCAGGATCATCTTGCGCACCGTCTTCTTCTGATACTGGTAAACGGCCTCGCCCAGAACCTCAAGCCACTCTTCCTTCTCTGCAAATGCCTCTTCCAGCTTTGCAGTTATCTGGCGGATATTCTCCTCCCGCACCTGCTTCTCATCGGTAAATACGGCCTTCTCCATCTCCTCCGGAGGCACCAGCTCCTTAATCGCCGCAAACAGCTCTTCCGGAACGGCACAGCTGGTATAGGTGTGCTTTTCCCTGCCGCACTCTGCCACAATCTTGTCAATAAAGGCGATAACCTGCTGATTTACCTCATGGGCCATATAAATGGCCTCAATCATCTTTGCCTCAGGAATCTCATTGGCACCGGCCTCAATCATGATTACCTTTTCTCTCGTGGAAGCCACTGTCAGCTTTAAGTCAGATACCTTCTGCTGATTCTGCCCTGGATTCACCAGCAGTTCCCCGTCAATCATGCCAATCTGAGTCATGGCACAGGGGCCTGCAAATGGAATATCAGACACAGCTGCCGCAATCGCGGAACCCAGCATGGCTGTCAGCTCCGGACTGCACTCCGGATCTACGGAAAGCACCAGGTTGTTCAGGGTCACGTCATTGCGGTAATCCTTGGGGAACAGCGGCCGCATGGGACGGTCAATGACACGGGAAGTCAGAACCGCATTCTCAGAGGCCTTGCCCTCTCTCTTGTTGAAGCCGCCGGGAATCTTGCCTACAGAATACAGCTTCTCCTCATATTCTACACTTAAGGGGAAGAAATCAATCCCTTCCCTGGGTTTGTCGGAAGCCGTGGCAGTAGAAAGCACGGTTGTCTCTCCATAGTGCATAAATGCGGCTCCGCTGGCCTGCTTGGCCACTCTGCCGATGTCTACGGTCAGGGTCCGGCCTGCAAGTTCCATGGAATAACTCTTGTACATAAGAATCTCCTTTACTTTTATTTCTCTCTTCTGGTTCAGGAGAATCCTGTCTGCCATGGTCCGCTTTCCGGACCACAGCCCCGAAACTACTGATCTACACACGATACAGGCCGGATATCTGCCCCGGCGCTGTTCTGTCTGCTCATATATAGATCAGTGGTCTCGGTCCGCTCTCCTGTGGGGTCAATGGTTACAGTCTGGCAGAGTTTCCTCTGCACATAAATGAGGGCGGAAGTATCCCCTCCGCCCCTGTAAAACTACTTTCTCAGTCCCAGTCTCTCAATGAGCTTACGATACCGCTCAATATCTGTTCTCTTCAGATAAGCCAGCATATTACGTCTCTGGCCGACCATCTTGAGAAGTCCTCTTCTGGAATGATGATCCTTGGGATTCACCTTCAGATGCTCGGTTAATTCCTGAATCCGTGCGGTTAAAATAGCTACCTGTACTTCCGGTGAGCCTGTGTCGCCCGGCTTCAGGCCATACTCGGCGATGATTGCCTGCTTCTTTTCTTTTGCGATCATAGTGACTGCCTCCTTTTTTTCATAAGCCGTGTATCAAGTAATGGCCGGAGTGTCCGATTACTGAATACCGGCAGAATCAATACTTACAATGGACTCGTGAACAATAACAAAATCCATACTGTTAAACTCTACCATACCTTTCTCTTTCTGTCAAGATCTGAAATCTGTGCTTATAAAGCTGCCTTCCCCTCTCCTGACAAAGGCGCCCTGTTTATAAATTATGTTCCTGCCTATGCTTCAATTTTTGTATGACAGACTTCCCATCTTTTCGTTCATCTGTGAATCATGCATTTTCCTTGTCAATTCTTACAAGCCGGATACGCCAGCTGTTCCTGGCTGGAAGCCACAGCCTTTGTAAGCATCAGCACTGTCTCGCTGAAATAGCGGGGGCTTACCTGATCCAGTGTGTACCCATTCTCTTTTTTGATGGTATCATACACATAGCTTCCCCGCTTCACCGTTCCGGCCCGGTAGAAGGCTGCGCCGTAAACCGTGACCTCGTCATTCTCGTCGCCCACATAGCTTCCGGAGAATTCAAGCTCTACGCCGATGTCCCCATCTTCCCGGTAAAACGTATAGTAAACCCCTGCATCCTGCACGGATCCCCGGTACCAGCCCATGCCCTGCAGTTTACCGGAGAGGGACAGACCGTTCAAAAGCTTTCCGCCAAATCTGGTCAGCTCCCTCGTTCCTTTTTCCTCCTCGGCCACCTGGTAGACCGGGCGCTCCAGCTGCTCAATAGGCTGGATAATCTCGTAATCCTGAAGCTGTTCCTTCCAGGCGGCAAGATCCTCTTTTTCAAGCTCAATGGGATGCACCAGGCCAATCTGCGCGTCTCCTGGAAGCTCCATCTCCTCTTCGTCCTTTGTGTTGAAGCTGCCGTCCTCCATATAGCGGAAGGTATTCTTTAGAACCTTCTCCTCATAAATGCCCCAGATAAGACCGATGGCAAACTGATGCATCACCGGATTCTTCACAAAGAGCTCCTCCCAGGCAGAAGCGCTCCAGAGCCGTTCCGCTGTCAGAGCCTGCTCCAGGCGCATTTTCTGATTGGAAACTACAGTCTTGAGCTGCTTTTTCATATCCTTGAAGGCTTTATAGGCGGCGGCTGCCTTCTCCTCCTCATCCCGCTTTCCGGGAGCCGGAAGGTTCTTAAGCTTTTTCTCCGTCTCATCAAAAACCTCCAGCTCCAGAGCCGGTGTCAGATATACCTGGAACCTGCGGGATCCATAATCAAAGGTGCGCTTCAGCTGATCGTCAAAGCCCAGATTCGGCACAATCCGGTCCTCCAGCTCTGCCCGGCTGATCCCAAGCGCGCAAGCCGCATATTCCAAGGCCTCCCCTGCCGCTGTCTTCACCTGGCGGAACTTGAATTTTCTGGAAATCTGATCCACATACAGCAGAGCCTCAGAGCTTCCGTTCAGCGCCAAAGCCTTCACTGCCTCTGCCGCCATGGCTCCTCTGGCATGCTGGGGCCATTCCTGAATCTGATGCCGGAATGCGTCCACAATCTCTTTTCCCCCATGAACAGATGCCGCGTAGAGCACCCATTTTTTCTTGGCCTCCGCCCCGGATTCCAGCCATTTGTCAAAGAGAGCTGCCACATAGGCGCCAAGCTCTTCCGGATCCAGTTCCTGGGCCAGTTCTGCCCCTTCCGGACTGATGCCCGGTACACCCCGATCTGCGTAGGCGGTCAGTACTGCCTGCAGATATTCCTCTTCTGCCTCGCTTCCATCCTTATTATGTACCACTGGGAAAGGCGTTTCATAGGCCCATGCTGTCTTCCGTTTCTTTCCGCCTTTTAAGACCTCTCTGGCCAGCTCTTTGGGAGTCCTGGGACTCCCTCCTGCTGCTTCTTCTGCCTCCTGCTTCACGCCCAGACAGTCGGAAAGGAGTTCTTTCAGCTTCTTGCTCTTCTCCGTCTCCAGGGCCTTTGCAAAGGTGTCTCGATAAGCATTTACATCCCAGAACTTCAGCACGCGGATGCCAAGCTCCCGCTCCTGGGACTTTTTGGATGAAACCATAGCCAGCATCTTTGGCTCCCACTCTTTATGTGCCGTGCAGATAGTTACCAGCTGTTCCCGGACCTGCTTGGAACTGTCAAGGGCCGAGGAAAGAATCGTTTCCATCTCCTCCTGCCAGAAGGTATCCATCACACGGATACAGAGACAGCGGCCTATGGCAGTGCTGTTCTTCACTGCATCCCGGAATTCCTGGGCGTGCTCCCGCCACTGGGCTGACAATATTCTGGCCGCCGTATCCAGCACGGCATTTTTGTCCCTTTCCTGATAGCAGGCATTACAGATCCCTTCTATGGCATCCGCCTGATACTGAATGGGAAGCGCCTCCTTTTCAAAAAGCTGTATCAGCTGCCCCATCTCCTCTGCAAGCTGTTTTTCGTTGGTCTTTGAGCCCCGGATAGAATGAAAATAATAGCCGGTAAAGAAGCTTCCCTGCATCCGAAGGGCCTCCAGTACCACTCCTCTGCGGAATAAACGGCTTCCGTTTTTGCGCAGATTCTGAAGCTTCTGAAAACGCTGGTAATGATAACTGTTAATCCCCCGCCAGTTGTTTACAAAGGGATACAGGGTCTCAATCTTCGTCTCTCCCAAAAGATAATCCTTGGCCTCTGTCTGCCCGTTCTGCATTCCGGCTGTCAGCTCGGCAGCCAGCTTTACCTGGTATTTTCCAGAATTTTCCTTTTCCAGTTCTTTTGCCAGAGCCGGGTTGCCGTTCCGGGTCTGGGTCATCAGCCTCTGGTACTCATCCGTGGTCACGTGGTCTGCCACGTGCCGCACTGCATCCGGAAAGCGCGCTGCCATGCGGCAGAGTCCCTTCTCCTCATTATTGGCTGTATACCAGCGGACAAACTCCTCCGGCTTCACCGGGAACAGGCTTTCCAGCTGCTCCAGATGTTTATGGAACCAGGAGTCCGGATCATCTGGAAGACTGGTAAGATCTCTGCATGCCTTCAGCGTAATATCTGCAGACAGACTTCCTGCCACCTGCAAAAAGGCAGAAAAGACCGGTGAGTGCTCCAGGGCCAGAAATGCCGCTCCTGACAACAACATTACCATATATTCTGAAAAACTCCGTTTATTTAAAAGTTTCTGAACCGCCGGCGGAAATGGCTGATCGATGGGATGGCTGCGGACATAATTCTGCAATTCCTCTATCTGGCTCTTTCCCAGATCGTGTTTCAAAAATATTTCCGGCATACTGGCTATGATATTATCTTCCAGAAATTTTATGGTCCGGGATACTCCATCGTTGTCTGAAGAAGTGTTTTTTGCAAAAAGTCCTTTTAAAATACCAGGCTTTCTGGCCTCTGCCCGCCTGCAGTTCAAATAAAGACCGGCCAGCAGAACTTTCGCATTGTCGCTGGAATGATAACACAGATCCATGGCTCTTCTTAAGACTTCCGGATCTCTTCTTCCCTGCTCCTTAATTTCTTTTGTATTCCGATAATTAAGGCTGTAGCTGTTCCAGACCAGACTCTCTGCCAGAACTGCCATTGTCTGCTCCGGATTTAAGTATTCCTTCACTGAGCTTAAACTCCAGCCGTAGCGGTTAAAGACATAGTAAGCCGTGGAACCGCCTGCTGCCGCCTGAAATTGTACATAGCGTTTCAGCTCTTCCTTTTTATTCCTCTTGCGCAGATGTTCCACATAATTGATACTTTTCTGACGCTGTTCATCTCTTAAGTTTGAAAAATCCTGCTGTTCCACCTGCTCCAGCAGTTCCTTCTGTTCCGGACTGCCAGTATCCAGATAAGCTTCCGCTGTCTTCCGGTTCTTTTCTGTCAGGCTGAGAGCATCCAGGGTGTCCATCAGTTTCTGATAATTTCTTTCATCACTTAAATTCATAGGTTCTTCTCCTTTTCAATAAATGGATCCAGATTCTTTTGCATATTCTGTACAAATAACTGTAAATCGACGCTTATATCTTATAAGCTTACAAAGAAACAAGTTTTTTCTTCCCTGAAGGGGACACTGAATTGTTACGAAATGCAGTTCATGTCCAGCAGCGCCTGATCCAGTGATACTTTCTCCAGGCAGATCCGCACGTAATCCGTAAGCCGCACCCAGACCTCCAGTACAGGTTTCGGATCAAACTCCATCTGGTGGCGCTTTTCACTCAGCGCCTTTTTAAGAAACGCCAGATCCGATCCGGCTCTGTGAAGCCCTAAGGAACTGCTCTCTTCTGCCAGACGCTCAAGATTCCCCAGAGTCTCCTCCAGCACCGAGTTCAGACCGCTCTGAAACAAATCTCCCAGCGCCTCCTGAATCTCTTCCAGAAACTGCTTCATTCCCTGCAGGAGCTCTTTATCCGGCCCGGCATCTCGGTCCGGTCTGTCTCCCTGCCCGTCTGCCTCTTCCTTCCTGCCTTCTTCCCAGAGCCCTTTGTCCCGAAGATACTGCTCCATCTCCCCTGGCTCCGAAAAGAACCGTTCGCCCTCAAAGATTTCCACCGGATACAGCCACAGCCGTCCTTCCTTCAGATAGGGAAGGCCGAAGAACACCAGGGGACGATCTCCCTGCTTCTTAAGCCGTTCACTGAAGCGTTCCAGCACCTGAATCGTCAGCTTTTCTTCTTTGGTATAGGTGACAGCCACTGTGAGCTTCTGCCCGCTGACATCGGTGAGCTCCATGGAGAATCTCTGCTGCACCGTGTCAAAGTCTGCTTCCCTGCAGCTTACCGCTCCCACCAGGGCCGCCCTCTCTCCTCCGTCTTCTGCCTTTGGATCCTGAAAACAGAATCTTAAAAGCTCCTCATAATTCCAGAACACATTTCTGCGGACTTCTTCTGTCCGAAAATCCCGAAGTCCCAGAATCTCGCTTTTTGTCTCCTGGCTCACGGACAGCCTTACACCCCCGGCTGCTTTGGCATGTTCCAGATAAAATTCCAGTTCCATCATCTGCTCCCGGCTGCAGTTCAATCCCCAGGGAGCCTGGACCTGTTCCCCACTTCCCGCCGGTCTCCTTCTTACCCCCTCATAAAAGACAGGCCGGGCGTCGGTCCAGGTATAAAAGCTTCCCTTCTCCGGCTCCAGAAAATAATAAATCTCTCCCTCATATCCGGTTTTGCTGTGAAAGCTCCGGCCTCCCAACCCCATCAGATGAAGGCGGGATATGGGCCGGTAAGTATCCCGGAAGCTTCCTGCCAGAGCCCTTATCTGCTCCGGATTCTCCGCTCTCTTAAGCCCTTCTGCTTTCCGATACAGGGCCAGCAGCTGTTCCAGAAGGTTCTGAGTCCGAAATGCTGCCGACCGCTCAGAGTACAGGCGGTACTCTGAAGCAGCTTTGCGAAGTTCTGTCTCACAGGAAGCCAGACCGGCTCCATGGCTGATCACCGCCAGGCGCTCCATGCTTTCCGCCGCCTCCGGGGACAGCCGGGACAGCCCGGTCAATATCTGCAGGCGTATACCCTCCTGAATGGAAACTGCGGCCCGCTCAATCTCCTTCCTGTCCCACTCTGCCGCACATTCTGAATGCCGGCACAGCTGTTCAGGCGTCACTGCCTTCCGATGCAGTTGAAAAAGCAGTACTGCCTGCGCTTTGTGGCGGCAGAGCTCCTTGCTGTGGCAGGTGCAGGTGGAATAGGCAAGAGGACTTAACAGCTTCACCACCGGCTCCTCCCAGGGAACCTTCACCGTAATTACCGTTCCTTCCTGAATCTCTGCCTGTTCTCCCCCCTGGAGATAGGCCAGCAGCTCCTGATACCGCCTGCTGCCACAGGCCCGTTTCAGTTTCTCCAGAGAGACGCCAAGAAGCTCCTGCTCCAGGGCCTGTTTCAGATCCCGCCCGTACGGATCCTCTGCCTGTTCTGCCCGGACAGCCTCTTCGGATGCTCCCGGCACTCTTTCTTCCTCATCTGCCTTAATAACCGCTCCTGTATCTGGAAGAACAGCCTCTGCCGCAGCTGCAGCTTCCGCTCCCGGCTCCTCCAGTGTTTTCTTAAGATAAAGAACCGCTGTGATCACATGACGGCAGATGCTCCGGGAAGGACAGCTGCAGGCGCTCTCCCCAAGAGGCATCCGGATCCGGCACACGGTTTCCTTTAAGGTTATCTCTGCCCCGTCCTCCTTCCAGCACAGGGAAGGCGTCTCCTGCTCCAGATCCTTATAGGCCCGCTTTACGGTGCCTTTATTGCACAATCCTATAAGATATTCGTCATCCGTCTGCTTAAGCAGACTTTTCCATGCTTCTTCCATCTTTTTCCCTGCTTCCATCCACAAAATACTTACTGCATTATTTTCCCCATAAAATCTCCCAGCATCTCCGGTGTCATAGCTCCCACATGCGCTCCCAGATTGGCCAGATTTTGAGCCATATGACGGTCATAAACCGGATTGGCGTCCCGGTCAAGAGCCGTCAGGCAGATAAGCTTCGCACCGCTCTCTATAATATCCCGGCTTACGCCAAGAAGGCCGGCGGCGCTTCCGCCCTCACAGAGATCCGACACCAGCACCACCATGGTCCGGCCCGGATTCTCTATAAGCCCCGCACAGTACTGGAGAGCTCCCGCAATATAAGTCCCCCCGCCCAGCTGAATACTCATCAGGGTTTCCACAGGATCATCCAGATGGGCGCTTAAATCCACCACCTGGGTATCAAAAATCACAAGCCGGGTATCCAGCATGGGCAGCTTGGCAAAAATTCCTGCCATAATGGCGCTGTGAATCACAGAATCCAGCATGGAACCGCTCTCGTCCACTGCGATCACCACCCGCCACTGGTTATACCTGCGGGTACGGCTGCTGAAATACACCTGCTCCAGCAAAAGCCTCTGCTCCGAGGGATCGTAGTGTGAGAGATTTCTGCGGATAGTTTTGCGGATATCCAGATTCCGCATGGATTTCACATGACTGGGTGTATTGCGGTCCAGGCTCCCCAGAAGGGAACGCCGGATCTCCTGATTCAGCTTCTCTGCAATCTCCTCTGCTGTCTTTTTCACAATCCGGCGGGCCGTATCCAGCACTTCCCCCTTCATCAGATGCTTCAGCTGTAAAATGGTTTTGAGCAGCTCCGGATTGGGCTCCAGTTTTTCCAGCACCTCCTTGTCGGTGAGAAGCTCCTGCATCTCATACCGCTCCAGGGCATGGCGTTCCAGTATTTCCACCGTTTCCCTGGGAAAGAGACGCCGGATCTTTGTGATCCAGTCCGCCGTAGTCAGCCTGCTGGCTCCTGTACCGCCCTCCCGGCGTACATCCTCCCCATATTCCCGCGAATAGAGAAAGTCCAGGGCCTCCTCCAGATCCCCGCAGGAAACGCCGTTCTCCAGGGCATTGAATCCCCCGCCTCCAAATGAAATCTGATCCTTAGCCTGGCTTCCCAGAATCAGGCGCCAGCGGTTTAGTTGTTTTTCATGATCTATTGCCTGCATATCTATGTATTTCCCCTTTATCCCTGTCCTGCAGTTTCCAGACAAATACGATCTAGAAACGCTGCATTTCCACCCGGTTCATTCCGTTTTCCAGCTCTCCTGCCGCATAAGCGTCCAGCTCCTCTCCATAAGCATACTCTGCCAGACTTACCATCCGTCCGGACAGCAGTTCCTTCTTTTTTCTTCCATGAAGGGCAGCTGCCCGCCCGGCAATGCGATCGGTTTCAAGCGGTGTAAAGTATCCGAAGGCCATGCGCAGCTCCGGCAGAAGTTTGAGAAATTCCTCCCCGGAAAGCCGCCCCAGCAGTTCATCAATCAAGGCCAGAAACTCTTTGCTTACAAAGACAAAATCTCTGGCAGAAAAGAACAGGCCCCGAAGAAATGCCGCACTTCTGGACAGAATCTCCCCGCTTCCCTGTATATATCCCCGGACTGTGCGGGTAATCACCTCTCCATAGCTTCCTTCATAGCCATAGAGAAGGCCCAGAACTGTACCCTCTACCCCTGGCTGTACCTTTCCCCGTTCCAGCAGGCTTTTCAAAGCCTCCATCAGTACAGGCTTTCGTTCCCCTTCATTTCTCCTGCCTGCTGCCTCATAGAGAAGGCGCAGACTCTCCATGCACTTCTGCTGCTGTTCCTCTCCCACCTGTCCCATGGAAGGCAGAAGCTGAATGATTTTCTGAAAACAGATATCCGTCATCCGTTCCAAATCCAGCTCATCGCGGACCCGGTAGAGATCCTGCAGTTCCATCAGCATCAGAAGCTGGGAAAATCCTTCTGTCAGTGAAAAGAAATCCCCGTCTATTGCCAGCACCTCTGCCAGATGAACCCGCAGCTGCTCCTGCTTCTGGGAAAGTCCCATCAAAAACCCCTGCACCAGAAGCTTTGCCGCCTCTCTGCAGCCGCTGCTCTCCTGAAAACGGCTCTCCAGAAGACAGCGGGCAGCTTCCTCCACCGTTCCGCCGGAAATGGAAGCGTCAATCAGGGCTGCGATCACCTGCTCAGACCATTTATAATTCCAAATCTCCCGGACCCGGTTCTGATCTTTGCGGTTCACCAGATCTGCTCCCTTCTTCCGCCTGGCAAAGCTGCAGTCCAGAAATTCTGTCCGGTAGAAGAAACGGCCCAGCTGCAGATGCTTTTCTTTTTTAAAGATTTCCAGCGTCACTGTCTGCTCCACCGTAGAATGAATTTTTAAGCCAAATCTCCCGCACTGCTCCTCAAAATCTGTCAAAAGGGGCGGCCGTGCAGCCTCTTTACACAGACGGCCCACCTGGGAACCTGTTGTAAGACTCTTTAGAATCCGCAGAGCACCGTCCGTAGACAGATTCAGTTCCCCTTTTACAAAGGCAGAGCAGGCGCAGTCCCGCAGCTCATAAATCCCCGGCTCCTGCTTTCCCCGCAGAGCTGCAAGTCCCTGGGCCATGGAAAAGGCACAGATCTCATCGTAGGAAGATACGCTCTCCTCTTTTCTCCGGGCCTGCCGCCCTGTCTCCGCCAGAAAGTGCAGAACTGCCTCCTCATAGGCCCCGGTCTGCTTCCTTTTTTCCGCCTGGTCTTCTCCTGTGCCGGCAGCCAGGCCCTCCTCTTCCCATCCGCTGCTTTTTGTGCGGTTTCCATTTTCTATATTTCTCCAGACCCGATGATAGAACCCCGGAGACTGCATACCGCTGGCATAGCCGTTGAGGGCATCGGCCGCCTCCATGGAGTAAGCCATGGGGTACACCTCCTGCTGCCTTTCTGTCTCCCTATGCAGTTTCACCGGCTCTCCCGTGTAGGCAAATGTCCCGTTTTCCTCCTGTGACAGCAGTTCCCAGAGGCCGTAGCTGTGAAATCCGCCTGTAACCACCAGAATTCTCTGGTATTCCCTGGACGCGCAGGCAATCTGTTCCGCCATATACCGCTCTCTCAGTATGGTGCCGTCCTCCGCCAGTTCTTCCTTCGGCGTATGCATCCGGGATAAAATACAGTAGGTCATCATATGGCGCACAAAGGCTTCTGTAGGCTCTGTCAGCCCCTGAATTTCAAAATACTTCTCCCAGAGCTCCTCAAAATCCCGCAGTCCCGTTTTCTCACAGAGCATGGTCAGATAGCGGCTCCGGCTCAGAAGATAGTCGTCATTGTATGTCTGCTTTTCTCCTTCTCTGCGGACCCCCTTTCCGCCCGCAGTCCCAATGAGAATCTCCCCATAGGATAAGTCTATAAACCGGGCCGGAATTTCCCGTGTCCCGGCCTCCCGCAAGGCCGTCAGTTCCGGAGAGCAGTCCAAAAAGGGATAGTAGCATTTGTAGTCCCCCTTCTTATCCGTAACCAGCCCTGCCCGGTCCCGATACGCATAATACAGCGCCAAAGGCGGCTTCGTATCCTGGTGAAGCAGAACCGGGATCTGGGAGCCTGCATTTTCCGGCCCTTCTATGAGTATCAGATCCGGCTCATATTCTGCCACTGCCCGCTTCAGATGAAAGGAACAGGCCGGACTATGATGACGGACGGGAAAATAAAGGAGCCTGCAGTCTGTATGGTACAAAAGCTCCGGCGGTATGACAAAGTCTGTTTCTTCCTCTACCGCAGATATTTTCTGGCTTCGTAATAACTGCTCCATAAGCCGCCCTCTTTTCCTCCCTTATCGCGAATCACGGTCTGAAAATAGCTTTTCAGTTTTTCCAGATCTTCCTTATTCTCCTTCTGCACAGCTCCCACCAGGTTCTGTACCAGACATCCCATATCCATCCGGGAGTCTCCATAATAATAAGCCGTCATCATGGTCTGATAATAAACAGATACCGCCTCCGCTGTGCTCATCACCGCTGAGGGCCGGTCAATCCGGTGTCCCAGAGAGGAAACACCCTCCCTGAGCTCATGATAGGTGGAAGCCAGAAGCCCGGCCACATCCTCGTCCGGCTCCATTTCAATCTGGTTTTCCTTCGCCAGATCTGCCACTTCATTCAGAATAATCTGCTTTTCCAGAGCCGCATCCCGGATGGGCAGAACGGTCTCAAAGTTAAACCGCCGCTTTAAGGCACTGCTCATCTCATTGACGCCCTTGTCCCTGGTATTAGCCGTGCCGATCACATTGAAGCCTGCCTTGGCAAAAAGCAGTCCCTCCTCTCCCAGCTCCGGCACATTCAGTACCTTGTCGCTCAGAACGCTGATCAGACTGTCCTGTATCTCCGCCGGTGTACGGGTGATCTCCTCAAAGCGGGTCAGAATTCCCTGCTCCATGCCCACATAGAGCGGAGAAGGGACCAGTGCCTCGCGAATGGGACCTTTGGCCAGAAGCAGGGCGTAATTCCAGCTGTATTTGATCATATCCTCCGTAGTTCCCGCTGTACCCTGGATGGTATTGGTGCTGCTGCCGCTGATGGCCGCCGACAGAAGCTCGGAAAGCATCGTCTTGGCTGTACCCGGTTCTCCCACCAGCATCAGGCCCCGGTTTCCTGCGAGGGTAATGATACACCGCTCTACCAGGGCGTCATTTCCCAGATACTTTTTGCGGATATGAATGTCTTTTCCATTGTAACGGATGGGTTCACGGCTTCCCAGAATAAAGGTCCGCACAGCTTTCGGAGACAGCTTCCAGTTCAGGGGACGCCGGCCCGTATCCAGGGCCGACAGGGCTTCCAGCTCCTCTTTATAGCGTATTTCTACTGGCGGTTTGATTGCTTTGTTTGGTTCCATTTTTTTCCTCCTATTTTAAATCACTGCGCGAAAGCGCTAAAGGGTAAAGCCAGACGTATTTCTTATTAACACTTTACATTTCTTAACCGGACGATTACCATTTGACAGCATCTTGTCAGTTTACCTTTATTTATAGAAGAATTTACGGCTGCAGGAACATGTGCCCTTAAATTCTTCTGAGCACTGACAAGATACTGCTGTTTCAGTTTCGCAGCAGCTCCCAAAGTGTCAACTCATTCGCTTGAATTTTCAATATTCTCTGATATTCATGCAGAGCACTTTTCAGGTGATCCGTTTTTATTTTTATGATTCATCCAGCAGCCGTTCCAATAAATATTCCCTGTGATTCAAAAACATCTCCGTCACCTGATAGCTCTCTGTCTCTTCATATTCTACGGGATGCAGTGTT
>CATJHO010000101.1 GCA_949740535.1 uncultured Lachnospiraceae bacterium | reverse complement strand
CATTTTTCATATTATTCCACTGTGGATCGGTCACAAGATGTAAATCAGAGATATGCAGAAGATATATCATTTTCAAACCTCTTTTCCTGTAATATATAAAATAATTATATCACTTATCCGACAATATGCCATCAAAAAAATCTATTTTTATACAGAATGCGGCAACAGGAAGTGAAATGAAAAACAGTTCTGCATTGGCAGAAAAAAGCAGCCTGAATTCCGGGAAAACTTAAATGACATTTTTAAGGTTCTGTAGTAAGATGAGAAAAACAGACAGGCATAATACATGCGGATCATGGACGCATGCCTGTGGATTAAGCAATTCGCATATACAAATGGAATATATTCCTGGCTGCGTGCAGCCTTTTAAGAACAGAGATTAAGGGAGGAACGAAAGGAATATGTATCGTATCTATATGATAGAAGATGACCAGGGCATCCTGGATGCAGTAAAAAAGATGGGTGAAAAATGGGAACTGCAGATCTGTGAGACAGAGAATTTTCAGAACATACTTCAGGAGTTTGCCAAGATACAGCCGCATCTGGTAATTATGGATATCGGCCTTCCGGCTTTTGACGGCTACTATTGGTGTGCAAAGATAAGAAATCTGTCGAAGGTACCGATACTCTTTCTCTCCTCTGTGTCGGACAGAATGAATATGGTGATGGCCATGAACATGGGTGGGGATGACTTTGTGGCGAAGCCCTTTGACATGGATGTGCTTATTGCAAAAATCCAGGCTCTTCTGCGCCGCACCTACGATTTTGCAGGAACCATGCCCATTCTGGAGCATCGGGGAGCCTTTCTGAACATGGAGAGCGCTGTTTTGACCTATCAGGACACGGCCATTGAGCTGACTAAGAATGAGCATCGGATTCTGTCCCTGCTTCTGGAGAACAAAGGGAGCATTGTCAGCCGGGAGCGCCTGATGGATGCATTGTGGAAATCGGACTGTTATATTGATGACAATACATTGACTGTCAATATAGGCCGCCTTCGGAAGAAGCTGGAATCAAAGGGGCTTAAGGATTTCATTCAGACAAAATTCGGCGCGGGATACTATATTGGGGAGGAACAGGCATGAAGTTTGCGTTTCGATACTTGATGGATCATAGGAAGCTTATAGGGATACAACTGCTGTTTGCGGGTATTTTTGCGGCTGCTTTTTATCTGTATCATCTCCCTGCTGCTGCTGTACTTTATCCAATATGGATTTGTTTTCTGCTTGGCTGTGTGTTTCTGGGATGTTCTGTTTATCAGGCGGACAAGAAGCATAAAAGTCTGACAGCCCTGTTATCCCTTCATGGAAATGTGATAGAAAACGGACTTAGAGAAGGCGGTTCGATAGAAGAGAGGGATTACCAGCAGATTATTCGGAAGCTGTGCCAGGAGATGGAAGCTTCAGAGGCGCAGTTTGGAGAGGCTTATGAGGAAATGATGGACTATTTTACCATGTGGGTCCACCAAATCAAAACCCCTATTGCGTCCATGCGTCTGCATCTGGATGGAGAGGATTCTCAGCTGTCCCGGAAGCTGAAATCGGATCTGCTTCATATTGAACAGTATGTAGAAATGGTTCTGACGTATTTTAGAATGAAATCGGCTTCTACGGACTATGTATTGTGTACTGTCCCGCTGGATAAAATACTGCGGGAGAATATACGAAAGCTTCGGGGAGATTTTATTTATAAGAAATTAAGCCTGGAGTATGAGCCAATAGCAGAGACTGTGGTATCAGATGAGAAATGGCTGTCCTTTGTGATTGAACAGATTCTTTCCAATGCGCTTAAATACACCCGCCAGGGTGTTGTCAGCATTACGCTTGAGAATCCCCAGATACTCTGCATCCGGGATACGGGAATCGGTATTGCTCCGGAAGATATTCCACGGATCTTTGAAAAAGGATATACCGGAAGGAACGGACGCAGGGACAAGCGGGCCAGTGGAATAGGGCTGTATTTATGCAGGCAGATCTGTGGGCGGCTGGGAATTGGACTTACAATTCATTCCAAGGTGGATGCCGGGACAGAGGTCCGGCTGGATTTGGGCTCATCTTACAAAATTGTAAGAAGTGAGAAGGAAATGTAAGCCGAAGCGCAGGACTGACGCTTTTCCTTTTGTTAAAATGATGTCACTAAGCAATAAGGAGGCATCCATAAATGAGTATTTTGGAAGTAAAAAAATTAAAGAAGGTTTATACTACAAGATTCGGATCCAATGAGGTGACCGCTCTTCGGAATGTGACTTTTTCTGTAGAGCGGGGAGAGTATGTGGCGATTATGGGAGAATCCGGATCCGGCAAAACCACGTTGCTTAACATTTTGGCGGCTTTGGATAAACCCACGAGCGGATCGGTTATTTTGAACGGAAAGGATATCACAAAGATTTCCGAAAATAAGTTAGCTGAATTCCGCAGAAACAATCTGGGTTTTGTGTTTCAGGAGTTTAATCTTCTGGATACCTTTACTCTGGAAGATAATATTTATCTCCCACTGGTACTGGCAGGCATGCCTTATCCGGAAATGAGGAGGAGAATAGAGCCGATAGCGGCCATGCTGGGGATTGAACAGCTGTTGAATAAATATCCCTATGAAGTATCTGGCGGACAGAAGCAGAGAGCCGCTGCTGCCAGAGCGTTAATTACCAATCCGCATCTGATTCTGGCGGATGAGCCTACAGGAGCTTTGGATTCCAGGGCGTCTGATGAACTTCTGCGTCTGTTTGCAGCGGTAAATGAGACCGGACAGACCATTTTGATGGTGACTCACTCTGTGGCGGCGGCAAGCCGGGCAAAAAGTGTGCTGTTTATCAAGGATGGAGAGGTATTCCACCAGATCTGCCGGGGAGAGGACAGCGATGAACAGCTGTACCAGAAAATATCCAATACATTGACAATACTGATGACAGGTGGTGAAAGGGAATGAATCAACGGCTTTACAGAAAACTTGCATGGACAGGGATTTGGAAGAACCGGCAGCTATATGTTCCTTATCTTATTTCTGGTTCTGTTATGGTAATGGTATTTTACATTCTGGCCTTTCTGGCATCCTCGGATAAGGTCAATCAGCTTCGGGGCGGGGCCGCTATAACGACCCTTCTGATCTGCGGAGAGCTTCTGGCAGGAATATTTTCTATTCCGTTTTTGTTTTATACCAGTTCCCCGCTGATGAAAAAGCGGAAAAAAGAATTGGGTCTTTACAATATTCTGGGAATGAACAAAGGGAATATCATGGTAAGCATGTTCTGGGAAACTCTGATGGCCTATGGAATGATCATGGCTTTGGGGCTGTTTTCCGGGATTCTGTTTTCAAAGGCGGCAGAGCTTGGATTGGTTAATATTATGGAGGAGGAAGTTGACTATCATATTTATGTGGAATGGAAAGGAGTTCTGACAGCGCTTGTTCTATATGCCATGATTTATTTTCTGATTTTTCTGAACAGCATACGGCAGATACACCAGAACAATCCCATAGAGCTTCTGCGCAGCGGGTCGGCCGGAGAACGCCCGCCCAAAAGCAGATGGGTGCTGGCAGCAGGAGGCATGGGACTGACTGTGTGTGCCTATCTATGGGCGGTGCGGATTGAGAATCCCAGAGAAGCGATGATGGAATTGATGGCGGCTGCCGGTGTGATTATAGTGGGAACCTATCTCCTGTTTGTGTCCGGGTCAGTGTTTTTGTGTACACAGCTTAAGAAGCGGAAACATTACTACTACCAGACAGCTCATTTCGTTACGGTTGCTTCCCTGGCATACCGCATGAAGCGAAATGGCGCAAGTCTTGCATCCATCTGTATTCTGGCAGCAGCGATTCTGACTGCGCTGGTGGGAACTGCAGGGTTTTATGCGGGGGTTGACGGTATTATTGAACAGCATTATCCTTACGACCTGGGGATTGTTCTGGAAGTGCCCAGAGGAGAGGAGGAGAAAGCGGCTGTATACAGGAAAGAGGCCGAAGAAATTCTGGCGGGTATGAATGCAGAAGTTTCGGAAGCGCTGGGATTGTACGAGGCAGGAATGGACGCTTATTTTGAAGAAGGCTGTCTGGATTTAAGCTATGATCTTTATGAGAATGCGCCTGAGAATGGCGACGTGAAGGGCTGGAATCAGTATATAGAAGATTTTGTCTGCGTACGCATTCTGCAGCTGGAGGACTATAACCGCATCTGTCAGGCGTTTGAGGAGCTGGATGATGGAGAGGTTCTCATTGCCGGAGAAATACCACAGGGAGAGATGAGACGAATCCAAAATTGGGATGGCAGAATGTACACAGTCAAAAAGACAGTGAAGGAGAGACCGAAATTATCCGCTTTCCGGCTGTTTAATCAGTATTCGGATATGATGATGAAGTCTGTAACACTGGTGGTGCCGGACTGGAATGTATTTTGGGACGGCTTTGATGCACAAACCTGGAACAGCAGGAATGAAGTGCTGTTTTTTACAGAATATAACTGGAATCTGGATGAAGAGCCAGATCGTCAGATAGGTATCGGAGAAGTATTTTATCATTGGGCCGAAGAGGTGTCAGAAGAGTGGGGAGATCTGCAGGGAAGTTATTATGCTAAGGCTGAAAAATGGACAAAGCTGAAAAGTCTTGCGGGAGGCGTTTTGTTTCTGGCCTTTGTGATCAGTGGAATCTTTGTCTTTGCCGCAACGCTGGTGATGTATTACAAACAGATTTCCGAGGGATATGAGGATCAGAAGCAGTTTACGATTATGCAGAAAATTGGTATGACGAAAAAGGAGATTCGGCGCAGCATCAATTCCCAGATGCTTACTGTATTCGCGCTGCCGCTGATTCTTGCAGGAATACATCTTACGTTTGCTTTACCGGGAATTTATCAGGTACTGAAGGCGTCGGTAATGGATGACTGGATGCTTCTGGTCAGAGTGGCAGCTGTCAGTTTTCTGCTGTTTGCAGGGGCCTATACATTGGTTTATTTCCTGACTGCCAGAACCTATTACCGAATCGTAAACCGGCCAATAAATGATTAATAAGCGGAAATTTTTTTGAGTTTTTAAAATTATTTGGTATAATGTAAGAAATTACTTTCACTTTCCTAAGATTTTCTAAAGAAAAATCCGATGTCTGTCTGCAATAATAAATGATAAGAATTCAACTCTTATATGGGGGAACAGAACATGAGACAGGATGTCAGGAGAAATCCAAGAGAGGGTGCAAAAGGACGGCCCGCGGGACAGAATTACAGCCAACTAAATCGAAGCACTCAGCAGAATCGGAGAGGGACCGGGACAGCCGGGCAGAGACCCTTGGCGCGGCAGAGCCAAAACTCCAAAAGACAGCCGGGCAGAGACTGGCCCAATCGGCTGGAGGCAGAGCAGAGAGAACGGGAGCAGAAAGAGCGGGAGCGGAAAAAACAGCAGAAGCTTCGGCAGAAACGCAGAGCCAGAGCCCGCAGAAGGCTGCTGTTTACCGCTGCTCTCTTTGGCATTGCTCTTTTTCTGGGTGTAAGGCTGGTGAAGAACTGGATGGCGGGGCCGGAGGAGAAGATAAAGGAAGCGGAAATTGATATTGAGAAGCTGGCAGAAGAAGAGGAGTATCCGGAAAGTCTTCTGAAGCTTTTGGATAAGAATCCTGAGACAAAAGATTTTGTGCTGAATTATCCCGAAAATAAGGACAAGCATGTGGAAATAGATGTGTCCAGGGAGCTTAAGGAGGGAAAAATACCGCTGTTTCTCCAGTGGGATGAGCGCTGGGGCTATGAGACTTACGGAGATGATTTTCTGGCTCTGACGGGATGTGGTCCCACCTGCCTGTCTATGGTATATTGTGGACTGACCGGTGATGCTGCCTGGAATCCCTACAAGACGGCGCGGATGGCGGAGAATGGAGGCTACTATGTGTCTGGTTCCGGCTCTTCCTGGGATTTGATGACACGGGGGGCTTCGGAGCTGGGGCTGACAGCGGAGGAAGTGGTTTTTGACGAAGAGCATATTAAGGCGGCGCTGGAAGCCGGTATGCCAATCATCTGTGTGGTTGGTCCGGGGGACTTTACGGATAACGGGCATTTTCTGGTGCTTACAGGGATTAATGAGGAGGGGAAGATTCTGCTGAATGATCCAAACAGCCGGATACGGAGCAGGGAGGCTTGGGATATTGAGCAGCTGATGGGGCAGATTAAGAATTTATGGGGGTATCGTTATTAATTGAGTAGGATGATTATGAGATAGAGGTTAGGAAGGCTCTGGCGGATTGGCTGGGGGCCTTCTTTTTTGTTCACAGGACAGCACTCCCTGAGATGAGGTACTCCCTGTAGATTTGTGCAGGCACGTTTTTTCAGAGAAAACCGCATCTGGCTGAATTGGGCTGTATGGGTTACATAAATTGTCGAAAATGGTTGCATTTGGGAGTATTTCATAATAAAATGGGGATATGTATGAATATTAAAAGTGAGGGGTACGTATGAAGAAGACATTATCAAGACTTTTTGCAGGTATTTTGGCAGCCATGCTGGTAATTTCTTACGGAAGCAGCACTGTGTCTGCCGGATTTAACCAGGGATATGGGACACCAAAGACGGTTAGAACGGAGCCGGAGAGGGTAACGCCGACAGATACAGCAGCTGATATAACACCGTCGAATGCGGATTCGGATGATGCTTTGGCAGGTGAAGGTTCCCAGAATACTGCAACTCCATCAGATGCAGCTTCAGAGGAGCTGTCTTCTATTCCCAAGCAGGTGATGGGAGCCGTGGAGGTTGAACTTTTTTCGGGAATCGAAGTAGATAAGCCACAGAATTTTCATGTGGTTTTAAGGGGAGAGGGGAATAATATATTTACAAAGCAGCTGGCACTTCCGGGAGCGGAGGAAGGAATTGTGCCAGAGGCGGCTGTACGCTTTCCGAATCTTCCGGCAGGCAGGTATCAGCTGGAGCTGTCCGGGCAGAATTATATAACCTATTCGCAGGATATCCAGGTGGAGGACACAGGCGTCCGGGTACAGATCTATACAGGAAGTCTTCCGCAGATGGCAGACGGAGCTGCGCATCCGGGCGTAATCTGCTATGGGGATGTGGATGGAAACGGTTCTCTGGATGCGGAAGATGAATCAAAGCTGGTGGATGAAATAGGTGGAAAAGAGCCGGATCTTTGCTGTGATCTGAATGGAGATGGTATCGTTGATCTGCTGGATCTGAATTATTTTACCACGCTGAAAGAGGTGAAGGAGCAGAAGTCCACGCTGGAGAAGCTGCTTCCGCTGGAAGCTGTGGCGGTGGATATCAATGCGGGAACCATGGTGAAAGAAGGAAGCCTGGAGAACCTTTTAAGCGGAGAGGGCGGCAGGACGGTCCTTGAGCCTGCGGGCGGGAACATGATATCTGAAGCGAATCCCGTGGTTGTGGATTTTGATCTTACGGCTTCTGATGAGACAAAGGTTGGCGGGATTGTGATTGAGCGGCCCAGAGGAAGTGAGAAGGCCGTTGCAGCAGGAGAAGTATTGATTGTTTATGAAAAGGAAGATGGTCAGGAGGCTTATGAGTTTGTGCAGTTTTCAGCACAGGAGGGCCTGCTTCTTTTAAGCGCGCCTGGGCAGACCTATGAGAAAAGCAGCCGTTTTTCAGAAAAATGGGACAAGAACGGAACGCTTATGATCGATTTGGGCGGTCAGACTGCAGTAAAGCATGTAACACTGAAGATTACGAAAACGGCTGACTCCAAGAATCTGGCAGAGATCTCCAGAGTTGAGTTCCTTGGAGATATGGAGAGCCGGATTCCTGAGCCCTCTGCGGATGTGCCGGTAGGGCTTCGGGCAGATGCGGGCAATAAGTCCTTTTCTGTGAGCTGGAACGGTGTCAGAAATGTGACAGGCTATGAGGTGCTGATCACCAGCGAAGGCCGGACGGATCTGCGGAAGACAACATCAACAAGCCTGAAGATTACACAGTTTGCAAAGGACAAGCTGAAAAATGGAACCGAATATACCATAAGTGTGCGCTCCACCAATGGAGAATGGAAAAGTGCATACAGCGGGGAAGTGACTGCCGTGCCGAAGGTCAGCAGCAAGCCCCATGCTCCGGAACAGGTATCCGTAAAGGGCAGCTACCGCAGTATTGATGTTCGCTGGAAAAAGACAGAGGATGCAGACACCTATAATGTGTACTGGAAAGAAGAAGGGGAGTCTCAATTCCATAAGATCGAGGGCATAGAGGGTCTGTATTATCAGATTTCCGATCTGAAGGATAATACGGTTTATGTGGTATATGTGACAGCTTCCAATGAACTGGGAGAAGGAGCGAAATCCAAGGAAGCTTCAGATAAAACCTTAAGCGGCCTGATTGATGCAAAGCTTCCGGCCTATAAGCTGATTAATACTTCCAATGGCAGCGGTGTGCTCAGCAGTCATATAGTTTCTGCTTCTGTAGGCGGAGCCGCAATGGTAGACAGTAAATTGGATACGGGAGCAGGCAGCGCTCTGGGACTTTTTGACAATAATTATGCTTCCTATGTTCAGAGAGAGGACTGGGACTTTGGCGGTGCCTATCCTGGCGGGGAAAAAGGAATCACTGCAGAACTGGACGGCGTCTATGATCTAGGAATGATTGCATTTGCTGAACCTTTGGATCTGGGAGTATACTCTTATTTTAGCGTACAGTACTGGGATGAGAACGGGGTCAAGAAAGCAGTGGAAAATGCAACAATCTCAACCAGGCGGAGCAGCAATAGATATTACTATCTCATTAAGTTTAAAGAGGCGGTCCGGACATCCAAAGTGCAGTTTGGTATGGGGCGGTACAATGGCGGACTGCGCAAAGTAACTGTTTCTGAGGTCCGTTTTTATGAGTATGACAGCCTTGAGCAGGATATTATGGGCCTTTATACGGATGATCTTCATATTTTCCTTCGTGAAGATGTGACTGATAAGACCATTGCGGAACTGCAGAAGCGGCTGGATAGCAAAGATCCGGTCAGTGGAGAGTATCATCCGGAACAGGCGTATCTTCAGAAGGAACTGGATGCGGCAAAGAAGCTTTTAGAGACAGGGAATCTGGGAGGAGTTGTGCAGGTGAATCCTGCGATCACATCTCAGAAGGACAGGGAGATTTCAGTAGGAGGCCTGAACAGCTGGCAGCCTCTTGGAATTACGGCAGCAGCAGATGAGGAGCTGGTGGTTTACGTGGGCTGTCCCGGAATGAAGGAAGGGGCAGCAGCGAATCTGAAACTGGTCTTTACACAGCAGCATGCGGAATCAGGAAGCCTCAGCAGTTCCATGAGCCTTAAAATTGGAAGAAATGAGATTACTGTGCCTAAGATCTGCACCACAAATAAAGAGAGGGGCGGAGCCCTCTATATTCAGTATACAGGAAATAATGCAGAAGATGCTTATGCAGTCCGTGTCAGCGGCGGAACTGCCTATCCGGTTCTCCGTCTGTATGGTGTATCTGGAGAAGAGCAGACGCAGCGGATTGAGACTTATGTGTCGGAGCTGGAAGCGTATGTGGCAGAGCTTGCAGAAAAACATGAGGAAATCCATAATAATTCAGGCAATGAAAATACAGCATTTGCATATAAAAATACGGAATGTATTCTAAATCTTACAGATATTCAAATGGATCAGGTGATGCTGTCACTTCCGGCCAGTCAGGTAATGGCAGGACTGCAGTCCGATCCGGCAGGGAAGCTTTCCAGCACAGTACAGGCCATGGAAAGCATGATGAAACTGTTTTACCAGCACAAGGGCCTGACAAATTCTTTTGCAGAAGGAACCAGCAGCGGGATTATCAATAAGAACCATCTGCCTTATCAGTATTTGAATATCCGCTATATGCAGATGTTCTCAGGAGCCTTTATGTATGCAGCGGGAAATCATATTGGCATTGAATGGAATGAAACGGCTGGAATGATGGGCGGTGTGCCGGTGGCATCGGATGATGCGGGGAGGTATCAGAGCGGCCGCTATTACGGGTGGGGGATAGCCCATGAGATAGGCCATGAGATCAATCAGGGCGCCTATGCCCACGCTGAAGTGACTAACAATTATTTCTCGGTACTGGCACAAGCAAAAGATACCAATGAGACGGTGCGGTTCCAGTATCCGAAAGTATTTGAGAAAGTGACTTCCAATACAGAAGGATATGCAGAGAATGTATTTACTCAGCTGGGTATGTACTGGCAGCTGCATCTGGCCTACGACCGGGATTACAATTATAAAACTTATGATACGTACCAGGAGATTTTTGACAATTTATTCTTTGCCAGGGTAGACAGCTATGCAAGAGATACAAGCCGGGCGCCCAGTCCGGGCGGAGTGGCCCTGACCTTAAACGGAGGGCGCGATCAGAACCTGATGCGTTTGGCAAGCGCTGCGGCCGAGAAGGATCTGAGTGAGTTTTTTACCCGCTGGGGCATGACAATCGATACAGCGACCTTAACATATATGAAGCAGTTTGCTCCGGAAACACGTGCTATTTACTATGTGGATGACGCGGCCCGTGTCTATGAGATGGAGCATGGAGCAGGAGAAACTTTTACTGGCAGAGACATTGTATCAGCCAGAGCTTCCGTTAACAAGAGCCAGGTGACGCTTACGATGACTTCCGGCGCTTCAGGAGATCTGCTTCAGGGATATGAAATTACCCGTGTGTTTACAGAGCAGGGCAGAGAGCGCAGAGAGGCTGCAGGGTTTACCAGGACAGGCACTTTCACGGATCATGCGGCTTATGCGGCGAATCATGTAATACGATATGAAGTGACAGCTGTTGATAAGTATATGAACCGTTCTAATGTATGTGTGGCGGGCTCTGTAAAGATAGATGGAGACGGTCTGCTGGATAAGTCTGACTGGACGGTATCTACTAATATGATATCGGATGAGGATTCCAAGCCGGATGGCACAGAGGAAAATCCCTGTGAGAGCAGTATGGTATCTGCCGCTGTGAAAACTATCGATAACAATAATGAAACTACCTTTACCGGAACAGCGGAGTCGGAAGATCCGTACATTCTTCTGGAATTGAATCAGAGCATGCCAGTAAGCGCACTGGCCTATACCTTGTCTGCAGGCAGCCAGGCAATCACGGATTACAAGATTGAGATCAGTGAGGATGGCCAGGTATACCGGCAAGTGGGAACAGGTACATTTAAGCTGTCAGGTGGAACGGAAACGGTATACTTCAACAATGGCAAGGACAAATGGGTCTGCACCTACGATGCCAGATATGTGAGGCTGACAGCTGCGGGAGGTGCAGGAAAGAAATTGTCTGTGTCAGAGCTAGAGCTTTATGGTCCGTCCGGAGATAATGTAGAATTTATGCCTGCATCGGGCGGGCAGAAGGCTGTTGGAATACTCAGCAGTGATTATGTGTATGACAAGAAGACAGGAGAGAAGATTCCCAAAGGTTCCATTGTATTTACCGGAACTTATAAAGGAAATCCTGCTTACAATGTCGTAGTGCTTTACGATGAAAAAGGAAAGATTGTGGGCGGTGTAGACGAGGAAGGGACTCTGACGGCTCATCAGGTAATTCTGGCAGATGTGCCGGAAGATGGCCTGCTGGGAGAGACTTCTGATGGAATCTGGATTTACTGGATTGAGCCGGGCTCTGGTATGACCACGTCGACTCTTCCGGAAAAGGTACGGGCAGAGCTGTACCGGGTAGATAATGCCGTGACTAATGAAGGACAGCGCCTGGTAAGCGATACGGTATTTACCGTTCTGCCGGCAACGCTTCCGCAGATCACACTTGGCAATGGAGGAATGTAGGAACAGATGACAAAAAAATTCATTCTGTGGCTGGGGATTTCTTGTATCTGTTTTACAGCTTTTGTATTGTCGGCCGGAGCCACAGAGAAAGAAACGGTTTCGCTGAACTCTGTGGACGGCCAGGTGGAGGCAGTCCTGGAACTGCCAGATGCCCCTGCAGAGGATATAACAGCCCTGCAGCTCAGCTTCCAGATTACAAATGGAGGCGGGGCTGGCGGGAATGTGTCTTTTGCTTTTGATCCGGGACTTCCACAGAATGGCGTGCAGGAGTATCGTTACCAGGAAGATACAGGGATTTTGAGTATTTATATTTCCGGTAATGAGAATTTATATCAGAGCCAGAACATTTCTTTGGGAAAGGTTGTTGTAGATTCCGGCGTGGAGACTTCTGTGCGGGTTATAAAGAACAGCTTTAAGACGGTTAACCGAGCTCATGGAATGTATGAGGGGGAAGTCAATACAGGGGATGGGGGCCAGACTGTAAATAACGGTTCCGATAGCAAGCCGGATGACAGTCTGTTTCCTGATGGAATAACGGGAAGTCCGGGCAGTGGAACGGGTGTTCCGGATCAAGAAAGCAGCGGAGGAGCCGATAAGGATCTGTCGGCAGATTCTTCCCCAAATGCTTCGGACTCCTCTTCCGGGAAACTTTCCGGAGGCATAAAAAATGTAATGGATACTCTGTGGACAGGAACGGCAGAGGATGGAATATCCAGGCCGGGAGGAAGCAGCTCAGGCTTTGGAGATAATGATACAAAGAAAGAAGATACAGAAGAGTCTGGGGAATCATTCTGGAGCGAAGGGGCAGAGTTCTGGGAAGAAAAAACCGGTGCAGTCGATATGGATGTCTGGACGAAAGTTTTTCTGGGACTTTTCGCGGGATCCGCTTCTATTGCCGCTGTAATCGGGATCAGCCTGATAGCGCAGAAAGCCAGAAAACGCAGAAGACGGAAGATCCAGCACAGGTCAGGAGGCCATAGCCGTGGACAAATACATAGAACATCCAGCAGAAGCCAAAACCGGAAACCTCCCAGAAAGCCTCAGAGCCGGAGAACCTCCCAAAAGAGCTCTAAGAAGAGACCTTCTGAGAAGGCACAAGGCCGAAGGCCGGCCGGAAAGAATCAAACAGAAAAATCTTTCGATACAAGACGGGCCAGAGGCCGGGTACAGAAAATGCCGGCTCACCAGGAACAGCCGGTCTGGAAGGGAAAGGAGCCCTATGTGAGAAAGAGGAGGAAAATAGGTTGAAGATTATAAAGCGCAGGAAGCTGGCATGGATCGTGATTGCCTGTGGACTGATACTCCTGGCTGGATGCGGAAAAAAAGATGATATTTCCGAGGAGCCAGAGACGACAGAACAGCCGGAACCACCAGAGAATAGTGAGAAGCAGCAGCCGGAAGAAGAGCCGGAGGAAGAAGAACCAGCCGGAGAATTTGCAGAACGGGATCTTACCAATGAAGAACTGAGAGAGTTTACCAAATGGATCAATCAGGGGAGCAATTATGGAAATTACGGTTTTCTGCTCTCAGAATATACCAGACCGGAGGATGCAGATCTGACACAGGTATTTTACAACGGGGCTGGGCTGGAAACCGTTCAGATGAGTGAAGAGGAAACAACGGCATATCTGCAGATTATCGGAGACGAAGAAATTTATACGGACTGTACCAGACTCACGACGGATCAGATCAATGAATTTCTGGAGAAAAAGCTGGGTCTTCATCTGGAAGATATGACGAAGGAGTTTACATGGGTTTATCTTCCGGATTCGGATGCTTATGTATGGCAGCATGGGGATACAAATTACACGAATTTCACCTGTGTCAGCGGCAGACAGACAGGCGCGGATACTTATGAGCTGGAATGTGTGCCAGAAGAAAATAGCGATATGCCCTTGACTCCTTCCTGCAGAGTAACGCTGAAAAAGAATGGTGGGGACTATCAGTTCCTTTCCAATATTTATACAGCGGGGGTAGAGTACTCCAAAGATATCTGGAAAATTGAAGACCAGAGCTTCCATGTAGATCTGGGCGCACCCTGGGGCGATGTTTACTTTGTGTCCTATGAGCCGGATAAAAGCGCTTACGGTAACCTGGATGTGACCTTCAGCATCATAAAACCCAGTGATGGAGCAGAACTGTTTTCCCTTCCGCCTGTAGTAGAGGAAAACTATCTGAGAAATGAACGGTTTAACCAGATATTGGCGATTAGTTTTAAAGATTATGATGAAGATGGGGATCTTGATATTATAATCATAATAGAATATCAGATGACCATACACACAGAAGAGACAGATAAACGCCAGGAGGTCCGTATTTATCGTAATCGTTCTGAAGAAGGCGATTTTGTGCTGGATTGGGCTCGAATGGATTATCTCAACATAAATGGCCGGAATCATTCTATAGAAGAAGTCATGGCCCACATCAATGAGAGCGGGTCAGAATAATTCAGGCAAAAGACATTAGAAGTAAAACAAAAAGCCCTCCGGGGCAGAGACAGTAAAAAATAAGCCGGCAGGGATTTCCGGTATCCAGTGTCCGAACTGTCCGTGCATGACTAATCTGAAAAATCAGACCACGTGTACGGGAACATACGGCCACAGATGTGGAAATCCCTGCCGGTTAATTTTTCCGCCGTTCTTTGTTAAATCAATTTAACTGCGCCTTTCCCATGCAGTAAGTCTGATGAACCTGATAATTATGCTCCAGGACAACCAAATCAGCATCCATACCAACAGCGATAAGTCCTTTGCGGTCATCCACTCCAATACAGCGGGCCGGATTAATCGTACAGGAATTAATCGCATAATTAAAGGGAACCAATGCCTCCTCTGTCAGAATCCGAAGCCCCTCATTCAGCTTCAGCGTGGAACCAGCCAGAGTCTCGGAAGGGATCAGATGGGCGCTGCCGTCAGGATAAATCTCAATCTCATTTCCACCAAAAATATAACGTGTTCCCACAGGAGATCCTTTGGCCATCAAAGCATCTGAGATCATAATACAATAATCCGGTCCCTTGGACATAAAATAGTTGTTGAGAGCTGTGAGTGTGGAGTGATTGCCGTCGCAGATAATCTCGCCATACATGGTGCGGATCCGATAAGCGGCGCCTACCAGCCCGTTTGCCCGATGATTAAAGGGAGTCATGCCATTGTACACATGGGTCATGGAACGGGCGCCGTGGGCATAAGCCATAACAGCCTGCTCATAGGTGGCGGCAGAGTGGCCGATACTTACAACCACACCGGTTTCTGCCAGATAGTGCGTCAGAGCAAAGTCTTCATCTGCCTCTGTGGCCAGGGTGACATACCGGATTCTGCCTTTTGCAGCTTCCTGATAGTGTTTAAATTGTTCTACACTGGGTTTCACAATATACTGTTCCGGCTGGGCACCCTTGTAGACCATATCCAGATAGGGCCCTTCAAAATGAATACCGAGAATCTCAGCTCCTTCATATCCGTCATCCATAACCTTTGCCACATTGGCAACAGCCTTGGTCAGTACCTCTTCGCTCTGTGTTACTGTGGTTGGGAAGAAGCCGGTGACACCTTCGCCGGGGAGCTTTCTGGTCCAGTTGCGCAGACCTTCTTCATTGGCATCATTGGTGTCAAACCCGTAGGCACCGTGGCAGTGGATGTCCAGAAAACCGGGAACAATCCGGAGATCACCATAATCGGTATCGACTGGGACACTTCCATAAGGAAGAACATTGGTTATTTTGTCCCCTGTAACTTCAAGGACAGCGGCGGTAAATTGATCTGCAATCCATACCTTTTTACTTTGAATCAGCATAAAAAACCTCCTGTTTTTGAGAGAGGCCCCAGGACTGCATTTTCAGACACAGGAATCAGACGCTTTGGAGACGGATGAAGCTTGCGAAAGAATAAAAGTTCTGATAAACTATACGGGAAAATAGAGTATCTGGGATCTCGCAGTTATTACCTATATTTTACAAACATATTATACAATTTTTTGGACGAGGTGTCCATAGAGATTCCAAAAGAGAAACATTTATCACAATGCAGTTGAGGAGGATTATGAAATGCCGAATGACAGGCCGGTGAGGGGAGTGCTTTTTGATTTTAACGGAACATTGTTCTTTGACACTCCTTTTCACATGGAAGCATGGACAAAGGTTTACATGGAACTGCGCGGGGAAAAGGAACAGACTCCGAAAGATGATTTTTTCCGGGGGCCCCGTAATGACGCGCTGATACAGGTGATTGCTCCGCAAATGACAAAAGAGGAGCGGAAAGCATGTTCTATCCGTAAAGAGGCGGTTTACCGTGAAATCTGCAGGAAGAACCCGGAACAGGTACATCTGGCTCCTGGAGCAGAGGAGCTGTTTGCAGCAATAAAGAATCAGGGGATTCCTTTTACGCTGGCTACAGCCTCAATTCTGGATAATATGAATTTTTATTTTGAGATGTTTCCGTTGAACCGCTGGTTTGAGCGGGAGCAGTGTGTATATGACGATGGAAACTATGAGAATAAAGGGGCTATGCACCTGGAGGCGGCCAGACGGCTGGGAGTGCCTTTTCAGAAATGCCTTGTGGTGGAAGACAGCACAAAATCTATCCGGCAGGCAAAAGAAAATGGGGCCGGAAAAGTGATTGGAATCGGAGGGAAGGAGACCCATCCGGGACTGCTTCGGGCTGGTGCGGACGACTGTATCTGTGATTTTCGAGAATTTGATTTGAGATGGCTGGAGTGAAACCAGCCATCTCTTTTTTGGTTATTCTCTTCCGTTCCAGCAGTAGGTGCAGAGCTTACAGGGATCTAATCCGGTAGATTCAATCATATCATCCAGCCGGTTATAGCGCAGAGAAGTGAAATTCAGCTGCCTGCGGATCTCTTCCAGCATCTGTTCGTATTTTTCGGATTCCGGATTTGCATACTCCTGCAGAACTTCCTCTGTCACAGGGCCGTCTTCCAGCTTTTCAATAACTCTTCGGGCAATCAGGTCCATTTCTGAGGAGGAGCGTGAAAAATTCAGGTACTTACATCCATAGAGAATGGGCGGGCAGGCAGGACGGATATGAACCTCCTTCGCGCCGCTTTGGTATAAGAATTCTGTGGTTTCTCCAAGCTGGGTGCCGCGGACAATGGAGTCGTCTATGAGCAGCAGTTTCTTTCCGTCAATCAATTCATGAACAGGAAGAAGCTTCATCTTGGCAATCAGGTTCCGCTTGCTCTGAATGGTCGGCATAAAGGAACGGGGCCAGGTAGGGGTGTATTTGATGAAAGGCCGGGTAAACGGAATTCCGGAAACATTGGAATAACCTACTGCATGGGCGATTCCGGAATCGGGCACACCGGCTACGGTGTCAACCTCTACATTGTCTCTTTCAGCCATTTTTGCGCCGCAGTTATAACGCATCTGTTCGACGCTGATTCCCTGATAAGAGCTGGAGGGGTAGCCGTAGTAGACCCAGAGGAAGGTACAGATTTTCATATCCTTTCCGGGCTGAACCAATGTCTTAACTCCATCCGGCGTGAGGATGACTGCTTCGCCGGGACCCAGCTCCTTCAAGCTGGAATATCCTAGATTTAAATAGGCAAAGTCTTCAAAGGATACACAAAAGGCGTCTTCCTTCTGTCCAATGACAACGGGAGTACGGCCCATCTTGTCGCGGGCAGCATAGATACCCAGAGGTGTTAGAATCAGAAAGCTCATAGAGCCGTTGATAAGCTCCTGGGCATATTGTATTCCTTCAATGAGATTGAGTTTCTGGTTGATAATGGCCGCAACCAGTTCTGTAGGATTGATGTCCCCGCCGCTCATTTCCAGAAAGTGTGCATTTCCTTTGGCAAAAATTTTGTCTGTGATTTCTTCTGCATTGTTGATGCGCCCCACTGTGGTGATGGCAAAGGTACCGTGATGGGAGCGGATGATAAGAGGCTGGGGCTCATAGTCAGAAATACAGCCGATTCCAAGATGGCCCTTCATTTCCTGCATATCTTTATCAAATTTTGTTCGAAAGGGCGTATTTTCAATGTTGTGAATGGCCCGGTCAAATCCTTTTTCTTCCCCGTATACCGCCATACCGCCGCGTCTGGTTCCCAGATGAGAATGGTAATCTACTCCGAAAAATAAGTCAAATAAGCAGTCGTGTTTGGAAGCGACTCCAAAAAATCCACCCATAGAATTCTCCTTTATTAAAAATAATGTGCCTGACATATACCTGTCTATTAAAAAACGTATCATAGAATGGAAAGGAAGTCCAGAAGGTTTTCAAAAAAATATAATTCTGCATTGATGAATTTTCCAGTTTGTAGTATACTAATCATAACCGTAAAAATTTCATGAAAAGTGAGGATGATAACAATGGCATTAGTAACAACAACAGAAATGTTCAAGAAAGCGTATGAAGGCGGCTATGCAATTGGTGCATTTAACGTGAACAACATGGAGATTGTACAGGCTATCACTGAGGCGGCCGGTGAGCTGAATTCTCCCATTATTCTGCAGGTATCCGCAGGAGCCAGAAAGTATGCAAATCATACGTATCTGACCAAGCTGGTTGAGGCGGCCATCATTGAGAATCCGAACATCCCGATTGCACTGCATCTGGATCATGGCGCAGACTTTGAGATCTGCAAGTCATGTGTAGACGGTGGTTTCTCCTCTGTTATGATTGATGCTTCCAAGTATCCTTTTGAGGAGAATATTGAAATTACAAAGAAAGTTGTTGAGTATGCACATGCTCATGGTGCAGTAGTAGAGGCTGAGCTTGGTAAGCTGGCAGGCATTGAAGATGATGTAAATGTATCAGATGAGGACTCCTCTTATACACAGCCGGATGAGGTGGAAGAGTTCGTTACCAAGACAGGTGTTGACTCTCTTGCAATTGCAATTGGTACAAGCCATGGTGCGTTCAAGTTTAAACCGGGTACAAAACCCCAGCTGCGCTTTGATATTCTTCATGAGATTGAGCAGAGAATTCCGGGCTTCCCGATTGTTCTTCATGGCGCTTCCTCCGTACCTCAGGAGTATGTAAAAATTATCAACGAGAACGGCGGAGCTTTAAAGGATGCCATCGGTGTTCCGGAGGAGCAGCTGCGTGAGGCGGCAAGATCTGCTGTCTGCAAGATCAATATTGATTCTGACCTTCGTCTGGGCCTGACTGCAGGCATTCGTCAGGTAATGCAGGAGCATCCGGATTACTTTGATCCGAGACAGTATCTGACTGTGGCACGTGCCAATGTCAAGGCTGTAGTTGCTCATAAGATCCAGGATGTACTGGGCAGCGCAGGAAAAGCTTAAGTTTAAGCAGAATGAGAATAAGAAGGAGGGCGGCCAGGCTGGCCGGCCCTCTTTTTCCGTACTGGGACATATAAGCAGGATATACATGGGAGTATGCAGGCGGGTATATTTGCGCAGGAGGGGCCTGCTGGGGAAACAGGAAGGAGATGGAAGCTGATGGAACGGATCCGGGCAGGAATCCGGCGCCTGGGCACAGATGTGTATCATCTGCGCCGGGCGCTTCTGGGAATAGCCATATACTATGCGGCTGTACACTTGTTATTCGGTCAGTTCTGCCCTATGATGGTTGTACTTCGTTTCCCCTGTCCGGGATGCGGAATGACCCGTGCGGCATTTCTGGTTTTGTCCGGCCGCTGGGGGGAAGCGTGGAAGCTACAGCCTTTGGTATTTGGCTGGATCATACTTGCCCTTTTATTCGGAGCGAATCGTTATCTGCTGGATAAAAAACCAAAGCAGCTGACGATTCTCTTGATTATATTGCTTTTTGGAACAATATTTTTATATATTTATCGGATTTTTTGTGGATTTCCCATAGAGCTGACAGGAAGCTGAAAGATTGGTGAAGCGCTTATGGAAAAAGTTGCAGAAAAAAGGAAAAAGTGCTACACTGAAACAAAATTTAAAGGATTTTAGAGAGGAGAGCACATGTATGAATGATATGTATAATAATTCAAACAATCAAAATGGAGGCAGCTATGGAGGACCGCAGCCGGGCCAGTCCAGCATACAGTCTCAGCTTCAGTATCAGTATCAGGCGCCTAAGGAGGAGCTGGAAGAGCCTATTACCATGGGTGAATGGCTGATTACAATGCTGATTATGATGATCCCCTGCGCCAATATTATTATGATGTTTGTATGGGCCTTCAGCAGTTCGGAGAAAAAGAGTAAGTCTAATTACTTTAAGGCATATCTGATATTCTTTGCTGTTACGGCAGTGTTTGCCTTTATTATGGTAATGGTTTTGAGTGCGGCTGTTGGAAATGCAATAGACAGCATGGGAGGTTATTATTACTAAATATTTCTTGCATTGATATAGGATTACGGCAGCAAGGGGCTGTCGTAGCAAAGATTATATATACAAGGTATGGAAGTGATTCCTGATTGGATTCTACTATGTTTTGTATATATTTTTCTTGGTGCGGCAGCCCCTTGCTTGTATAACAGGAAATTGCATCCTGTGAGAGCAAAATACGCGGTGGAATTCTTTTTAAATTCAGATCTCTGCGGGAAGGTCCACGAAAAGGGGGGTATGTTCCACAGCCGGCAGAAACTTTTCCAGAATATCCGAGGTCTTCAGCTTCAGGCTGGAAGTATTGATACAGGGATGACAGCCAATGTATTCCTGCCGGGTCACTTCGCTGTCAATGACCAGCTGTACCTGATGCTCTCTGTCATTCATTAATCCAAGAACACTGACAGAACCGGGAGTGATGTCGAGATATTTTTCCATAAATTCAGCAGGAGCAAAGGAAAGACGGGAGGACTGGATCTGCCGGGACAGTTCTTTTGTTTTGAACTGCTTGGTTCCGGGCATCATCAGCAGATAAAATTTATTTTTTCCGGCATTGCATAAAAAAAGATTTTTGCAAAGCTCAATACCCAGCAGACGATCAACGTCATGGCAGGCTTCGATGCTGGGGGTGACTTCGTGATCCAGCCGTATGTAGGGGATCTGAAGCTGCTCTAAAAGATCGTAGACGGCCATTTCTTTGGGCAGGCGGCCGGCAGGATCTGGTTTTGCAGTGTATAAATTAGGGTCGATATAGATTCCGCTCATTGGATATCCTTTCTCAATCAAAATCAGTGCGGGTTCAGCGGTATGAAGAAGCTCATGGCGCTTCCCAGCGGCCGCTTGCACCACAGGGAAGTATCAGGCCGGTGGAAGATACAGGCAGCCCCACTTCCTGGGCATCTACGGTTCCTTTAAACTGCCGGAGAGCTGTGGCCAGCATATAGGTGAGCACTGCGGGAGCCAGTCCCGTCGTGTAAGAATTAACCAGAAAAAATAAAGGTTCCCGGCTTAGAAGCTGACTGCAAAGCTGAATCAGAGGGAAGACAGCGTCCTCGATTTTCCAGATCTCACCCTTAGGCCCCCGGCCATAGGAAGGGGGATCCATGATTATGGCGTCGTAATGACTGCCCCGCCGTAGTTCCCTCTCTGCAAACTTTACACAGTCATCCACAATCCAGCGGATGGGAGCTTCCCCCAAACCGGAGGAACGGGCATTTTCTTTGGCCCAGTTCACCATGCCTTTGGAAGCGTCTACATGGGTAACGGCTGCGCCGGCTCTGGCGGCGGCCAGGGTAGCTCCGCCGGTGTAGGCGAAGAGGTTCAGTACTTTGACGGGACGTCCGGCAGAATGTATCTTCCTGCTGAACCAATCCCAGTTGGCGGCCTGCTCCGGAAACAGGCCTGTATGTTTGAAGCTGAAGGGTTTCAGATGAAATGTCAGTTCTTTATAATGAATGCTCCACTGCTGGGGCAGATCGAAAAATTCCCACTCTCCGCCGCCTTTTTTACTCCGGTGGTAGTGGCCGTTCTTTCTCTTCCAGCCTTTGTGGGTTCTTGGGGTATCCCAGATAACCTGAGGATCGGGGCGGACTAAAATATAACTGCCCCAGCGTTCCAGCTTTTCGCCGCTGGAAGTGTCCAGTACTTCATAATCGTTCCATTGATCTGCTATCCACATAGAAAACTCCTTGCATTCGCTGAGTGCTCATATTATACCTGTTCACTAAGCCTGCCCTGCGGCATAGCCTTGGGCTCGCTAAGTGTCCAGGTATTACCCGCACGAACCTCATGCGGCGCGTTCCGCTTGCATTCGCTAAGTGCTCATATTATACCTGTTCACTAAGCTTGCCCTGCGGCATAGCCTTGGGCTCGCTAAGTGTCCAGGTATTACTCGCACTAACCTCATGCGGCGCGTTCCGCTTGCATTCGCTAAGTGCTCATATTATACTAAAAAGAGAAATGAGCGTCAAGCGGGAGGCGGATATGGCGAAGCAGAAGAAGCAGCTGACCAAGAAGAAGATTGTGGCAGCGGCCTGGAAGCTTTTTTACAGGCAGGGATATGATGATACAACAGTGGATGAGATTATCCGGGAGGCGGGAACCTCCAAGGGGACTTTTTACCATTATTTTGATGGAAAGGATGCCTTGTTAAGTTCTCTTTCTTACCTTTTTGATGATAAATATGAAGAGCTTTTGACAGAACTTCAGCCGGATGAGGACAGTTTTGAGAAATTGATTTATCTCAACCAGGAGCTTTTTGGTATGATTGAAACCAGTGTGTCGCGGGAACTGCTGGCCTCTTTGTACTCTTCCCAGCTGATCACCAGAGGGGAAAAGCATCTGCTGGATCAGAACCGTCTGTATTACCGTCTTCTTAATGAAATTGTGTCCGAAGGACAGAAAAAGGGGGAGCTGACTACGGAAATGTCTTCCTACGAGATCACAAAACTGTACGCCCTCTGCGAGCGGGCTCTGCTTTATGACTGGTGTATCTGTAATGGAGAGTACTCCCTGAAAGCTTACAGCGGACGCGTAATGCCGTTGCTGCTGCATAAGATTCGGATTCCTTCACATTCTGCCATCAAGTGACATTTCATGCCTCTGAAAATTGAACAAAAATTTTTGTGCATTTTCCTCAATTAAAGAGAATACAATAGAAAGTCTATATATAATTCCTTGATTTTTCAAGGAATTTTTGTATTTGTAAAGAATAACGTATAGACTTTAGTCTAGTTTTTCGTCCAGATCTAGTATATTTCCATAAGTACTGGTATAATATGACCACTTAGCGAATGCAAGCGGAAGGCGCCGCATGAGGTTAGTGGGAGTAATACCTGAACACTTAGCGAGACCAAGGCAGGGCCGCGGGTCGAGTTTAGTGAACAGGTATAATATGTGCCACTTAGCGAATGCAGGCGGAAGGCGCCGCACACAGTAAAAGAAAGAGGAGTGTTAGAATGGGTTCAACAGTTTGGATTATTGCTGCTTTTGGAGCGTATATGACTATGATGATTGTAATTGGTGCTCTATATATGAAGAAAACCAATAATTCCGAGGATTATTTTCTGGGCGGAAGAGGCTTAGGCGGCTGGGTGGCTGCGCTGTCAGCCCAGGCATCGGATATGAGCGGCTGGCTTTTGATGGGACTGCCGGGTGCAGTCTACGCTTATGGAACCGGACAGGCGTGGATTGCCATTGGCCTTCTCACGGGAACGATTCTGAACTGGGTATTTATCTCCGGGAAGCTGCGCCGTTACACCATTCGGGCCAATAATTCTCTGACTCTGCCGGCTTATTTTGAGAACCGTTTTCATGATAAAAAACAGATTCTGCTGATGATATCTTCTGTGGTAATTGTAATTTTTTTCCTGGTGTATACAGCGTCAGCTTTGGCTGCAGGCGGTAAGCTCTTTCACCTGGTATTTGGTCTGGACTATCGGATTGCTTTGACGATTGGCGCAGCCGTGATTCTGCTGTATACATTTATGGGCGGTTTTATGGCTGTCTGCGTGACAGACTTTATTCAAGGAATGCTGATGCTGGTGGGAATTCTGGCAGTTCCTATTGTGGCCCTGTTCCTGGTAGGCAGCGGGAATCTGACCTCCCTTCTGGATGCCAGCGGCGTGGCAGGAGGATCGGGATCTTTTCTGAATCTCATGCACAGCGGCGGAAAGGCTTATACAGGGATGGAGATCTTCTCACAGTTTGCCTGGTGCTTCGGATACTTTGGCATGCCCCATATTCTGGTGCGCTTTATGGCAGTGCGGGATGAGAAGGAGATTCGTAAATCCCGCTGGATTGCGATTATCTGGTGTACACTGTCCCTGCTCTTTGCCTGTGGGCTGGGCGTTATTGGGCGGGCCTACTTGTATCCGGTGATTTTGGGAACAGAGGGAGCAGGTTCCACGGAAAATGTGTTTATAGAAATGATTACCAAGGTATTTACACAGGATCTGGCTCTGCCCTTTATCGGCGGTTTGTTCCTCTGCGGAATATTGGCGGCAATTATGTCTACAGCAGATTCCCAGCTTCTGGTTACGGCTTCTGCCGTGTCGGAGGATCTTTACCATCAGGTGATGAATCCTAAGGCAGATTCCAAGAAGGTTTTAAGTATCAGCCGTATTACAGTGCTGGTGGTAGCTGTTTTGGCCTATATCATCGCTCTTGATCCGGACAGCAGTATTATGGGCCTGGTATCCAATGCCTGGGCGGGCTTCGGTTCTGCTTTTGGTCCTCTGGTTGTGCTTTCTCTTTACTGGAAGCGGACCAATCTTCCGGGGGCTGTTGCTGGAATTATTTCCGGTGCTTTGACTGTGCTTGTGTGGGATTATCTGCCGCTGGCGGGCGGACAGACTCTGGGAGCAGCGACAGGTCTGTACTCTCTGGCTGTGGGCTTTGTAGTCAGCCTTGTACTGATTGTGGGTGTCAGCCTTGCAACCAAGGCGCCTTCAGAGGAGATTCTGAAGGAATTTGAGGATGTGCAGTCGGGAAATGTGGAAGCATAAAGAGCGGACAGAGCAAGGAATAAAAGAATATAAGGGTTTTCCGGTATATGCATCCGCCAGGGGGCGGCTGGTACCATGGAACGACAGCATGCCGGACTGTGTGTGCGAACTGCTTTTGACACAGCTGTATATCTATGTTTTGGAAGATAATTTTGACAAGACTTATACAGAGCATTATGTGATACCGGTACAGGGGATTTTGTTTCTGGGGATTACAGCCTGTAACGGACAGGCAGACCTTAATACCTCAGATGAGCTTCATGCTGTGGCGGCGGCTGTCATTGGAGCAGTAACAGGGATTTATGCCCGCCGGAAAAAAACGAAGGAATATTTTCGAATTGATTATTTAAATGACTGTGGGAACAGAGAAACCATTTTTTTTGAGGGTCTGAATCCACAGATAGAAAAACTGATTCAGCGGTTTGAGCGGGATAAAAAGTGAAAAAGACAGAGCCTTTCAGATACGGAAGGCTCTGTCTTTTTTGTGCAGGTCCGGGCAGAAACAGCATACATTTCTGCTCTGCTTACAGGCAAAGAAAGGAAATGTGCAGTTCGCAGAGAAATCATTGTTTGTTTCGTACAAATAGAAAAATGTAATATTTTCGTCAACCTGACGAAATATACAAAAAAAGTTTCCAAAATACGAAATTTCATTATTTATTTTGTGAATCCATGTATAATAGCTTCATGTATTAAGGCTTTTGACCGGGAAATTGGGAAAAGGTCTGGAAAAGGAGGGAAGTGCATGTATTACATTTTGTCTTCACATGGCCAGTATGCGGCAGCATGCAAAGCCAGTTGTGAAATGATCACAGGAGATGCACCGCTGTTCCGTGTTGTATCCTTTACGGATGATATGACAAAGGAAGCAGTGGAGGAAGCATACCGGGAGATCCTGAAGAAGGATGGAGCGGAGGAATGCGGAGGCATTATTACCGATCTGATGGGTGGAACGCCCTACAATGCAGCGGCGCCTGTGATTCACGATTATCCAAAGCTTGCACTGGCAGCGGGAATGAATCTGGGTATGTTGATTGCGTTGAATACGGGGGATTCTTTGACTGAGGCGGTAAAGGCAGCGCAGGAATCTGTAGTCATTCAGTCAGGCGAGGGGACAGCGGAGGAAACAAAGAAGGCCAAACCTGCAGCGGCGCCTGCAGAGGCGGCTGAGAAGAACGGAATTGTGCATCTGCGTCTGGATGAACGGCTGATTCATGGCCAGGTTGCCACATTCTGGTCACGCACCCTGAGTGTTACCCGGATTATGGTGATTGGAGATGAGATTGTACAGGATGCCATTGGACGGGAGGCTCTTAAGGCGACTGTTCCGGTTGGCGTGAAGCTGAGCATCCTGACGGTTGAAAGCGCCTGTAAAAAGCTGAATGCCGGAAATTATGCAGGGCAGAGAGTGTTCGTGGTGGTAAATAAGCCTGAGACCATTCTGCAGATGATTGAGAACGGCGTGAAGCTGAAGGAAGTAAATATTGGGAATATGGGCAAGAAGGAAGGGCGGGAGACCGTGAAGAAATCCGTCTACTGCACGCCTGACGAGAAGAAAAAGATCCTGTCCATAGAGGAGAAGGGGATTCCGGTTTATGCGCAGATGGTTCCCAATGATGAGAAGAAGAAATTTAGTGAGTTTATTAATTAATCAGCAGACCCTGGAACAGTACCGGAAGGATTTACGGACACAGGCGGCGACCGGAAATTTTTCCAGATGCAAGGTGCTGGAAGAGGGCTGCAGAACTTGAAATAGGAGGAGATAAAGCATGCAAATACAATTTTGGCAGATTCTTTTATTGACATTTCTTGCGTTCTTTGGCATCTGTGAGAACCTGATGACCAATATATGCGCAGGACAGCCGGTTATTATTGGTACAATCGCCGGCATTATTATGGGAGACATGACTACGGGACTGATCGTGGGTGCAACCTTACAGCTGTTGATGCTGGGTATCGGTACATACGGCGGAGCATCCATTCCGGACTATATGACAGGTTCTATCGTAGGTACGGTGTTTGCGATTACATCCGGTAAAGGTCCTGAGTTCGGTATTGCACTGGCAGTTCCGGTAGGTCTTCTGATGGTACAGCTGGATATTCTTGCACGTTTCAGCAATGTATTTTTCCAGAACCGGATTGAGAAGGCGGTTGACAGACTGGATTACAAGGCGATTGCCCGTAATACATGGATGGGCGCTCTGCCCTGGGGCCTTTCCAGAGCGATTCCGGTATTTCTGATGCTGATTTTCGGAAGCGAGCTGGTTGACACAATTATTAAGTACATGCCGGATTGGCTGATGGGCGGTCTGTCTGTAGCAGGCGGTCTGCTTCCTGCAGTAGGTATTGCGATTCTTCTTCGCTATCTGCCTACAAAGGATTATATCGCATATCTGATGATTGGTTTCTTTATGGCAGCATATCTGGGAGTTCCCATGGTTGGTGTTGCAATTATTGGTGTGGCTATGGCGCTTGTTGCGTTTAAGCAGCACAGTGCAAATGGTCAGAGCGTAGCAGCTGTAAACGGAAATGTTGGTCAGGAGGACTTGGTAGATGGAGAATTTGAAGATTAATCAGACGATTACGGATCAGGATATTAAGAAAGTCAGCTGGCGGTGGATTATGGCGTCCCAGATTACATGGAATTATGAAAAGATGATGGCGCCGGGCTATTTCTACGCAATGCTGCCGGTTTTGAGAAAATTATATACAAATGAAGAAGAATTGAAGGATATGATGCATAACCATCTGCAGTTCTTCAATACAACGCCTCATATGGGCGGATTTATCCTTGGTATTGATATGGCTACTGAGGAATCGGAAGGAATCAAAGGAAAAGAAGCAGTAAATGGTATTAAGACAGGTCTGATGGGACCCTTTGCCGGTGTGGGCGATACGATTGTCGGCGTGCTGATTGGTACGATTTTTGGCTCCATCGCTGCTTACATGGGTGTGAACGGCAATCCCACCGGCGTTGTGCTGTGGATGATTGTGCAGGCGCTTCTTATGGTTGGCCGTTACTTTACAGTAGGCATGAGCTATAAGCAGGGTATGAAGATGGTTACTTCTACCCGTGACAAACTGAATGCCATTACCGAGGCAGCTACTCTGCTTGGTATTACGGTGGTCGGCGCACTGATTGCTTCTGTTATCCGGGTGAATGTGGCGGCAAGCTTTGTATCTGGTGAAGTTACTGTGGCAGGTCAGGATGTTCTGGATCAAATTATGCCCAAACTGCTTCCCGTTCTGCTGGTTGCAGGAGTATATGCACTGCTGGGTAAGAAGAATATGACCTCCACGAAGGCTATTCTCATTATTATGGTATTGTCTGTCATACTGTATGCAGTTGGCTTCCTGGCATAAACTGCCGGAAACCTGGAAATTAAATATTAATATAAATTTCAAGTGGGTGCCGGAAGAAAAATCCGGCGCCCTTACAGGAGGTAAATTATGGCATTTGAGTTTTTTGACAAGGCGAAGGAAATTATGCAGAAGCTGGAAGATACCCAGCAGGAAAATATTCATGCGGCGGCCATGCTGATTTCAGAGGCGATCCGCAGCGGCGGAATTCTGCAGGCGTTTGGAAGCGGACATTCCTATGCAGGCGCGATTGAAGTGTGTGGACGTGCCGGGGGACTGATCCCCAGCAAGGTAATCCGTGACAAGGCAGAGGGTATGTTCGAAAGCGTGGAAGGCAATGCGCCCTTCCTGATGCGAACCATTGATATTCAGCCCAATGATGTGGTGATCCTGATTTCCAATTCGGGAAGAAATCCCATGTCCATTGAGATGGCACAGATTATCAAAGAAAAAGGCGTGAAGCTGATCGTTGTGACTGCGCTTGATGTGTCCAAGAGCTCTACGTCCCGTCATTCTTCCGGCAAGCTGCTGTACGAGTTTGCAGATGTGGTTCTGGATAACCAGTCTCAGTTTGGTGACGCGGCTCTGGAACTGGAAGGTCTGGACAGCAAGGTTTGCGGAACCTCTTCTTTCAGCACCTGCCTGCTTCTGCAGCAGACTATTTACGAAGCATTGAAGGATATGCTGGAGAAAGGCTACGAACCTCCTGTATACAAGAGCGCGAATATTGATGGCGGCCGTGAATTTAATGCTGTTTTGGAACAGCAGTATGCATCCAGAATCTGGCATCTGTAGGAGCTGTTGAGATGAAATCTTATTGTCTTGAGGTGTGTGCAGACAGTGTGGAATCTGCACTGGAGGCACAGAAAGGCGGTGCAGACAGGATTGAGCTGTGCAGCAATCTTATCATTGGGGGTGTGTCGCCTGGAAGAGCTCTGTTTCGTCTGGTGAAGAAGTACACGGATTTGAAGGTCCGTGTACTGCTCCGCCCGCGTTACGGGGATTACTGTTATAATGATTATGAGTTTGAGCAGCAGAAAGAAGAAGTTGAGATGTACCGGGAGCTGGGCGCAGACGGAGTGGTGATTGGCATGCTTCTGCCGGATGGCAATCTGGATGTGGAGCGGATGGGAGAACTTGTAAAGGCTGCCGGAACTATGGACATGGCGCTCCACCGTGCATTTGATAACTGCCGGGATCCTTTTCGGGCTTTGGAGGAAGCGGTTTCTCTGGGGATGAAGACTATTTTGACCGGAGGCCAGGAGGTTATGGCCTGGGAAGGCCGGGAGACGCTGGCGAAACTTCAGGAGAAGAGCGCTGGAAGGATTCAGATTTTGGCGGGAGGCGGTATCGGAGAAGAGGTAATACGAAGACTGTTTCCCGTGACGGGAATTACTTCCTATCATATGTCCGGAAAGCGGGCAGTAGAAAGCGCCATGAAGTATCGGCCGGAAGGCGCCAGTATGGGCCAGCCGGGACGGGATGATTATTCTATCTGGCAGACAGACAGCAAGAAGGTTGCTGCTGCTGTTCGGGCCCTGCAGGAGCTTACACGGGGTTGAAAAGAGATTTGCTTTGTACAGCGGATATTAAGTAATTGCAAAGAGCTTAATATTCGCTTTACTATTATGTAGGCAGACGAATATTTTGGCGGAAAGTTTACGAATTTATTGACTGCAGTGTAAAAATATGAATAAAAAATCTGCTTTGCGGGCTTTGCTTAATCAAACTGTCGTATTATTCCGCTTGGCTGCCCTGCAGAATGAAAAACGGTTCTGTATTATTTGACAGAAAATGAACATGTCAGTGCACTTAGATGTGTTTTGGGATAGGAGGGAGCTATGTATATTGTTGTTTACCGGCTGACCAATCTGCTAAACGATTCCCGATATGATTCTGCCAATATGCATATCTGCAGGAAGCTTCTGGAGATTGTTACGGATTTGGATCAAATGTCCATTGACCAGGTGGCAGACAAATGCAATGTATCCAAGTCTACGCTCTCTAAGTTCGTGAAGTCTTTGGGATTTGAGAACTATAAAGATTTTCGGGAAAATGCAGCTCTGGAAAAGGAAAACTCTGTCTATACAGGAGTTGCAGGACTTGAGGCGGATAAGTACATTGAGAAATACCGCATGGATAACTTTCTGAAGCTTCTTTCTAAAGATGTGGAGCGGTTTATGTCCGGCATTGATTTGCAGCAGGTGCGCAGATTGGTGAAAGCGATTTATGAGGCGCCCCGCGTGGCAGCCTTTGGGATGGTGTATTCGGAGACAGTTGCCATGGATTTTGTATACCAGATGGCAGATGCCCGCAAGACGGTGGAGACCCGTATTCACGATCTCCGCCAGGAGGAGTATTTGAAGAAGGCGGATGCGGATACGCTGGTTATTATATTTTCCAATACAGGGCAGTATATTTATCAAAATGGTATGAAGGCTACAGACAGATCCAGGAGTTTCGTGGGAAAGACAAAGGCAAAGAAAGCATTGATAACTTCTAATAAGGAAGCGCTGCGGGAACCTTATATTGATTATCCGGTATTGTTTTCGTTTACATCGGTGGTTCAGAATCAGATTTATATGGAACATCTGATGATCAACGTGATTGTGGATGAATATAAGAGTTATAAACGCAGAATGGAGCGGGAACTGGAATCGTGACAGCATTTTGTGTAGGCAGAATATACAAAAAAGTGTGGAGAAATTTGTGCAATTTGTTGGAAATTTTTCTGCACTTTTTTTCTGAAATCCCTTGCAATTCCCCGAAACTTCCTGTATAATCACAAATGTTGTGACATTGATAGCTGTGAAGCGTGAGGTTGCTGTCCCTTATGTGGCAGGTTTTCCGTGGAGCGAATGTCAAGTTAGGAAACTGGCGACAAGTCACTGTACAAATTGATTGTCCACGCCAGGCAGAGGCATCGGTAAATCATGGAGTTACCCTTCGGGCAAGGTGAGCCCGCCAGGGCAGGAAGGTACCCTGGGGTATATACATGGATGCCCGAAAGCATGGCAGAAAAGTGGAAACAACGTGTGATTTTCCGTTTACGAACAGGATACACACGGGAGAGTGTACAGTCACCGCTT